>NZ_JBEZDS010000014.1:151151-227656 GCF_040648435.1 Dactylosporangium sp. NPDC049140
GCGGAGAGGCCGCTCACCGGGGACTCAGCCTGGCGCCGCGGCGCCACCGGAGCGAAGCGGAGGTGGCGGCGTGAGCGGTTCGGAGCGAAGCGGAGAGGCCGCTCACCGGGGACTCAGCCTGGCGCCGCGGCGCCACCGGAGCGAAGCGGAGGTGGCGGCGTGAGCGGTTCGGAGCGAAGCGGAGGTCGTGTGAGCCTCGTCATCGATGCGCGGGGGAAACGGTGCCCGCTGCCGGTGATCATGCTGGCCAAGCTCGCCGCGCAGCAGGAGCCCGGCACCGAGATCGCGGTGCTGGCCGACGACCCGGCCGCGGCGATCGACATCCCCGCCTGGTGCCGGATGAAGGGGCATTCGTTCGTGTCCACCGAGGGCGACCGCCACACGGTGCGGCTCTAGACCGGCACCGCGACCCGGTCGACCTCGTGCAGCGTGATCCGGCCGCCGGTCGCGCTACCCCGTGTCACGGACCGCTCACGCGGCCGGCGCCCCCGCGCGGAGGCGGCGGATCAACAGGTACGCCTCGCAGCCCAGGCACAGCCCGAAGAAGCCGTTGAGGAACGCGGCGACCAGGGCGAACGCGGCGAAGACGATGCCGAGCACGGTCGCGCCACTCAGGTAGCCGGCCACCGTGACCACGGTGAAGAACAGCCCGACGGCCTGGGCGAAGCGGACCGGGGCCGGGTCCTCGCGCTCGGCCGGCGGGGCCAGGCGCGGGGCGACGAGGTAGCGGTAAAGCAGCGCGTACGGGGTCCGGCGGGGGTCGTAGGCGCCGATGGCGAAGATCACAGCCTGGGCGAGCGCCAGCCAGCCGGAGCCGGTGAGCAGGACGACCACGAAGACGACCGTGGTGATCATCGCGGCGAAGCGGGGGCCGCGCGGGTCGAGGCCGGGGGCGGTCATGCGGCGAGCACCTCCGTGACGGACCGGCGCAGGTCGGCGCGGTCGGGGACGCCGACGGTGCGGCGGGCGACGCGGCCGTGGCGGTCGACGATCAGCAGGGTCGGCAGCCGCCAGATGTCCAGCGACTTCACGGCCTCGAGGTGCTCGTCGGCGTCGACTTCTACATGACGTACCGCCGAAAGGTCTTTCGCCAGGTCGGCGCAGACGGCCCGGACCTGCCGGCACGGGGCGCAGGTGGCCGAGGTGAAATGCAGCAGGGTGACACCGGTCGAACCGGCGTCGGGCAGCAGGCCGGGCGGCAGATCGCCGCCGGAGGCACGGAGGCGACCGTAGCGGGCCCGGTAGACCAGGCCGGCCACGGTCGCCGCGGCGAGCACCGCCAGGACCACGTACGTCACGGCGGCAACGATACTCGCAACCCTACTTACTCGATAGGGATAGACTTCTCATAGGGATAGGTCCGTCACGCAGGCAGGAAGGCGCGGATCTCGTCGGCGGCGGTCTCGCCGTAGGTGTCCGAGATGCGCTTGGCGAACTCGTCGCGCTGGACCGTGTACTCCTGCGGGCCGACGGTCTCCAGGACCAGGGCCGCGACCATCGAGCCGACCTGGGCGGCGCGCTCCAGGCTCAGCCCCCATGACAGGGCGGCGAAGAAGCCGGAGCGGAAGCCGTCGCCGACGCCGGTCGGGTCGACGGTCTGCACGCCCCGGATCGCCGGCACGCGGATCTCCTCGTCGAGCTTGCGGCTGCGGATGACCACGCCGTCCTTGCCCAGCGTGGTGATCACGATGCCGACCCGGTCGAGCAGGTCCTCGGTGGTCAGGCCGGTCTTGCTCTCCAGCAGTTCCTTCTCGTACTCGTTCGTGAGCAGGTACGCGGCCCCGTCGACGAGCTTGCGGATCTCCGAGCCCGGCATGATCGCGAGCTGCTGGGAGATGTCGGCGGCGAAGGCGATGCCCCGCTCGCGGCACTCCTCGGTGTGGCGGATCATGCCCATCGGGTCGTTGGCGCCGATGATCACCAGGTCGAGGCCGCCGAGGCGGGCGGCGACCGGCGAGAGCTCGATGTTGCGGGCCTCGGACATGGCGCCCGCGTAGAACGAGGCGATCTGGTTCATGTCGTCGTCGGTCGTGCACACGAAGCGGGCGGTGTGTGCGACCTCACTCACCAGGATCGAGTCGCAGTCGACCCCGTGGCGGGTCAGCCAGCTGCGGTAGTCGGCGAAGTCGGCGCCGACCGCACCCACGAGGATCGGGCGCAGGCCCAGCAGGCCCATGCCGAAGGCGATGTTGGCGGCGATCCCGCCGCGCCGGACCGTGAGGTCGTCGACGAGGAACGACAGCGAAACCTTGTGCAACTGGTCGGCCAGGAGCTGCTCCGCGAAGCGGCCCGGGAAGTGCATCAAGTGGTCGGTCGCGATCGAGCCGGTGACGGCGATCTTCATAGGAGAACCTCGATGGTCGGGCGGGTGAGAGCCTCGACAGCCTACCTTGAGGACGCCGAACGGCCGCCCGGACGTAACCGGACGGCCGTTCAGGGAATTCGGGTCAGTGGAACGAGTCGCCGCAGGCGCACGAGCCCTGGGCGTTGGGGTTGTCGATGGTGAAACCCTGGGCGTCGATACGGTCGGCGAAGTCGATCGTCGCGCCGGTGAGGTAAGGCACGCTCATGCGGTCGACGACGACCTCGAAGCCGTCGTAGGTGCTGACCTTGTCCCCGTCGAGCGCACGCTCGTCGAAGAAGAGCTGGTAGCGCAGGCCGGAGCAGCCACCGGGCTGCACCGCGACGCGCAGCCGCAGGTCGTCACGGCCTTCCTGCTCGAGCAGAGCCTTCACCTTGAGAGCGGCATCCGCGGTCAGGCCGATGCCGGCCGGATTGTCCGTCTGAACGGGCTCGGCAAGCTGCGAAGCGGTCACGATCAAGCTCCCTGCGGTGATGTCTACAGTTCCTCGAAGGTCAACGCCACGGCCTGCGAGGGCATTCCCGTCCCATAGTGACACGACTTTCTGCTAGCGGCTCCACTGGCGGGCGAGGCGTTGTCCGAGTTCACGCAGCCCGTCGGCCGGGCGCCGCATCGCCTCGGCGACGCTGCCGAAGTGCTCCACCAGCGAATGGGACTCCGTGACGCCGATGGACGCGGCCTCCCGGCGGCCGGCGTCGACCCGCCCGGCGAGCACCACACAGGGCACGCCCAGATCACGGGCCGCGTTGGCCACACCGGCCACGACCTTCCCGCGCAGCGACTGCTCGTCGAAGGAGCCCTCCCCGGTCACGACCAGGTACGCCCGGTCGAGCTCGTCGTCGAGGCGGGTGAGGCGCCGCACCAGCCCGATGCCGGACTCGACCCGCCCGCCGAGGGCCAGGACCGCGGCGCCGAGGCCACCCGCCGCGCCCGCGCCGGGCCGGTCGGCCAGGCCGTCCGGACAGGACGGAAGAGTCTGCAGTACCTCCGCGAAGCGCGCCAGCGCCCCGTCCAGCGCGAACACGTCCTCCCTGCTCGCGCCCTTCTGCGGGCCGTAGACGGCGCTCGCGCCGTGCAGGCCCAGCAGCGGGCTGTCGACGTCGGTGGCGGCCACGAGCGTCGCCGCGCGCAGCCGGGGCACCCCGCCCAGGGCGGTGCACGCCGCCAGGGCGGCGCCGCCGTACGGCAGCGCGTAGCCGGCCGCGTCGAGCGGGGCGGCGCCGAGCGCGGCGAGCAGGCCGGCCCCGCCGTCGTTCGTCGCGCTGCCGCCGAGCCCGACGACCACCTCGCGGGCGCCCGCCTCGACCGCGGCGAGCACCAGCGGGCCCAGGCCGAAGGTCGTGGTGTGGGCAGGATCACGTTCGTGCTCGGCGAGCAGGTGCAGGCCACAGGCCTCGGCGCTCTCCACGTAGGCGGTCTCGCCGTCGAGCAGCACGTGCCCCTCGACCGGCCGGCCCAGCGGGTCGGTGGTCGGCACCGCGAACCGCTTCGCGTCGGGCAAGGCCGCGGCCAGCACCGCGCCGAAGCCCGGGCCGCCGTCGGAGAGCGGGCGCAGGACCAGCTCGTCGCCGGGCTTCTCGGCCAGCCAGCCGGCGGCGAAGGCCTCGGCGACCTCCGGGGCGGAGATCGTGCCGGCGAACTTGTCCGGGCACACGAGCACGCGCATCCGGCCATTGTGCACGTCACAGTCGCGGGGGTGACGCACCGTGCGACGATCGGTACGTGACCTGGGCTGAACCATCGTCAACCGCCACCGCGCTGCTGCTGCTGGGCCGCGGCACCGACCCCGACACCGAAAAGGGCGTCGAGTGCCCCGGCGACCTGCCCGCCCCGAGCGACCCTGACCTGGTCGAGCGCGCCCGCGCCGCCAAGGCCGCCCTCGGCGACCGCGTCTTCGTGCTGGGGCACCACTACCAGCGCGACGAGGTGATCCAGTTCGCCGACGTGACCGGCGACTCCTTCAAGCTCGCCCGCGAGGCCGCCGCCCGGCCCGACGCCGAGTACATCGTCTTCTGCGGCGTGCACTTCATGGCCGAGAGCGCCGACATCCTCACGACCGACCGCCAGAAGGTCGTGCTGCCGGACCTGGCCGCGGGGTGCTCGATGGCCGACATGGCCGTGCTCGCGCAGGTCGAGAAGGCCTGGGAGCGCTTCACCGAGCTGGGCATCGCCGGCGACGTGGTGCCCGTGACCTACATGAACTCCTCCGCCGACATCAAGGGCTTCGTCGGGCGCAACGACGGCGTGGTCTGCACCTCGTCGAACGCCGAGACCGCCCTGCGCTGGTCGTTCGAGCAGGGCAGCCGGGTGTTCTTCCTGCCCGACCAGCACCTCGGGCGCAACACCGCCGTGCTCAAGCTCGGCCTCGAGCTGTCCGACTGCGTGCTCTACGACCCGCACAAGCCGGGCGGCGGCCTGACCGACGAGCAGCTGCGCGACGCGAAGATGATCCTGTGGCGCGGCCACTGCTCGGTGCACGGGCGCTTCTCGCTCGACGCCGTCGAGGACGTGCGGGCCCGGGTGCCCGGGGTCAACGTGCTCGTCCACCCCGAGTGCCGCAACGAGGTCGTGACCGCGGCGGACTACGTGGGCTCGACCGAGTACATCATCCGCGTGATCGACGACGCCCCGGCCGGATCGGCCTGGGCCGTCGGCACCGAGCTCAACCTGGTCCGGCGCCTGGCGCTGGCGCACCCGGACAAGCAGATCATGTTCCTGGAGCGCAACGTCTGCTACTGCTCGACGATGAACCGCATCGACCTGCCGCACCTCGTGTGGGCGCTCGAGGAGCTCGTCGCCGGGCGGGTGCCGAACCAGATCACCGTCGACCCCTCCACCGCGCACTACGCGCGGGTCGCGCTCGACCGGATGCTGGCGCTGCCGTAACCGCGATCGGATCATCACCCTGTGTGGTGATCCGTGTCGGAGTCCCGTCTTCGTGCCAGCGCTGACGTGCGGCCGACTTTTGCATGCAGTAGATGTGGATATGCTGCGCGGGCGACGCGGTGCGCGATCCGCGCTCCCGTAACGCTGCGTGTCAGCGTCAAGCTTCTTCGTTCCTGCCTGCAGGAGGGTTTCCGTGACCAACTACGACGCCGGTGAGGTCCTCACCGTGCACGGCGGCACGCCGCTCAACGGCGAGCTCCGTGTGCGCGGGGCCAAGAACCTCGTCTCCAAGGCGATGGTCGCCGCGCTGCTCGGCGAGACCCCGAGCCGGCTGTACGACGTCCCCGAGATCCGCGACGTCGAGGTGGTCACCGGCCTGCTCGAGCTGCACGGCGTGAAGGTCACGCGCGGCGCCACCGACGGCGAGCTGGTCTTCGACACCTCCGACGTGGAGTCGGCGAACGTCGACGAGATCAACGTGCACGCCGGCTCCAGCCGCATCCCGATCCTGTTCTGCGGCCCGCTGCTGCACCGCCTCGGCCACGCCTTCATCCCCGACCTCGGCGGCTGCAACATCGGCGGGCGCCCGATCGACTTCCACATCCAGGCCCTGCGCGAGTTCGGCGCGGTCGTCGACAAGTCCGAGAAGGGCATGGACATCACCGCGCCCGACGGGCTCAAGGGCGCCAAGCTGGAGCTGCCCTTCCCGTCCGTCGGCGCGACCGAGCAGATCCTGCTCACCGCGGTGCGGGCGGAGGGCGTCACCGAGCTGCGCAACGCGGCCGTCGAGCCCGAGATCATCGACCTCATCTGCGTGCTGCAGAAGATGGGCGCGATCATCAAGGTCCACACGGACCGGGTCATCGAGATCCAGGGCGTGCCGCGCCTGGTCGGCTACAGCCACCGGCCGATCCCCGACCGCATCGAGGCCGCCAGCTGGGCCGCGGCCGCGCTGGCGACCCGCGGCGACGTGTTCGTCAAGGGCGCGCGCCAGGTCGACATGATGACCTTCCTGAACCTGTACACGTCCGTCGGCGGCGCGTTCGAGATCGACGACACCCCCGGCGAGGGCGGCATCCGCTTCTGGCACCCGGGCGGCGAGCTCAAGGCCGTGGCCATGGAGACCGACGTCCACCCCGGCTTCATGACCGACTGGCAGCAGCCGATGGTCGTGGCGCTGACGCAGGCCCGCGGCCTGTCGATCGTGCACGAGACCGTGTACGAGCGGCGGCTGGGCTACACCGCGGCGCTCAACCAGATGGGCGCGACGATCCAGACCTACCGCGAGTGCCTGGGCGGCACCCCGTGCCGCTTCGGCCGGCGCAACTTCATGCACTCGGCGGTCATCGCCGGCCCGTCCAAGCTGCACGCGGCCGACCTGGTGATCCCCGACCTGCGGGCCGGGTTCAGCCACCTGATCGCGGCGCTCGCGGCCGAGGGCACCTCCCGGGTCTACGGCGTGAAGCTGATCCAGCGCGGGTACGAGGACTTCGAGGGCAAGCTCAACGCCCTCGGCGCGCACGTCGAGCTCGGCTGAACAGCACTTCGAGGGATTTCGGCTGAGACGTAGCCGACGCTGCTGATCTTTCGCGGCGTCGGCTACCCTTCGTGTCGTGCCGTCGCTGTTTCGTCGTAAGCCAGAAGTGCCCGCCTCCGTCGTCATGTCGGAGCCCGAGCCGGAGGTGGGCCCCCGGGGTCACACCCCGAGCAAGCGCGACCAGGGCCTGAAGACGCCCAAACGCGTCATCGCCGGACGCCGGATGCCCGAGCCGCCCGCCGCCGATCGCAAGGAGGCCGCCAAGCGGCTCCGCGAGAAGCAGCGGCAGGAGCGCGTCGAGGCCCGCGAGGGCATGGCCGCCGGCGACGAGCGCTTCCTGCTCGCCCGCGACAAGGGCCCCGTGCGCAAGCTGGTGCGCGACATCGTCGACTCGCGGCGCACGATCGGCACCTTCTTCTTCGGCACCACGTTCCTGGTCATGCTCGTGGGCTTCAACCGCAACCTGAACTCGAGCATCTACTACGCGGCCAACGCGCTGTTCTTCGTCATGTTCCTGGCCACCGCGGTCGACGGGTTCATGATCTCGCGGACGGTGAAGAAGCTCGTCCGGCAGCGCTTCCCGGACGCGAAGGACCGCATGGGCTCGCTGTACCTCTACGCGATCATGCGCTCGATCTCCTTCCGCTTCATCCGCAACCCGAAGCCGCAGGTCAAGATCGGGCAGGCCATCTGACCCACCGCAGCACGCGGACACGTTTCGGCGGCGACGGTGGCGTCGGGAGGGTGCTAGGCCGTACCCTCCCTTCGCGACCGGACCACAGTTTTCACCGGGTAGCACGTGGCGGGCGCCGGTGCATGCGTTGTGCCGGAGTGTGGCGAGGAGAGCGAAGCTGTGAGCGACGAGTACCCGGGGGAAGAGCCGGGAACCGCCGCGCCCACCTGGGCGGCCGTGCCGACCATGCCGTGGGGCCAGCGTGGGCCCGAGCAGCGCCGCGACGAGCCCGAACCACGCCGCCGCGGCTCGCGTGAACACGGCCCGGACCAGGGCGAATACGAGCAGCACGGCTACGACGGCCCGCGCGCCCACGACGACCGCGCCCGGGGCGAGCGCCGGCGTGACGAGCGCGGCTACGACGACCGCCGGGCCCGTGACGAGCGCGGCCGCGACGACCGTCAGGGCCGCGACGACCGTGACCGTGCGTATGGGGGCCGCGGGTACGACGACCGCCGCGAGCGCGACGAGCACCACCGGCGCGACGAACCCCGCCGGGGCCACGACGACCGCCGCGATCCCCGCGAGTTCGACGACCGGCGCGACCCCCGCGGCTACGAGCGCGACCCCCGTGAGTACGACCGGGACCCGCGCGAGTACGAGCGCGATCCCCGCGACTTCGACCGGGACCCGCGCGACTACGACCGGCGCCCCCGTGAGGACCCGCGTGGCTACGACGACCGGCGCGGCCACCCGGACCAGGGCGGTTACCGCGACCCGCGCGACTCCCGGGACCCCCGCGGTCGCGATCCGCGGGAGCAGGGGCGGCCGGGGCCGGGCACCGCGTACGGGCGGCCCCGCAGCCGGGCCCTCGACGAGCCGACCGACGAGGTCCCCCGCGTGCGCCGCGACGCGCCCGGGCACCCGCGCAACCCCCAGGGCAGCGCGCCGGCGGCCGGGCGGTCGTCGGGGCGGGCCAGCGTGGGCGGCGTGGGCGGCGTGTACGGCTCGCCCCGCAACGCACCGATCAGCGGCGCGCCGGTCAGCAGCGGGCCGCTGAGCAACGCGCCCGTGAGCAGCGGCCCGCTGAGCAACGCCCCCGTCAGCAGCGGACCCCTCAGCAACGCCCCGGTGAGCAGCGGCCCGCTGAGCAACGCCCCCGTGAGCAGCGGACCCCTGAGCAACGCGCCGGTCAGCAGCGGCCCGCTGAGTGGCGGACGCCACAGCGGCGCGCCGCTCGGCAACCCGCCGGTCGGCAATGCACCACACGGCAACGCACCGTTGAGCAACGCCCCCGTCAGCGGCGGGCCGCTCAGCAACGCCCCCGTGAGCAGCGGCCCGCTGAGCGGCGACCCACTGAGCGGACCCCTCGGCAACACGCCGCTGAGCAGCCCGTCACTGAGCCCACCGCTCGGCAACGCGCCCGTCAGCAGCGGTCCCCTCAGCAACGCCCCGATCAGCGCCGCCCCGGTCAGCTCCGGGCCGCTGCACCAGGAGAACTCGTTCTTCGGGGCGCCGCCGGCCGAGGACCTGCTCCCCGAGGCGCCCGTCAGCGGCGCCGGCGAGGCGGAGGGGTCCGGCATCCGGGTCGAGTTCGTCGAGGCGCCGCCGCCCGCGGTCGCCTCCGGCACGGCCATGGGCACGTACCAGTCGGGCCGGGTCACCGGGGCCGGGGTCGACGGGCTGCAGGCGACCGGGTACCTGCCGATCGTGCGCCCCGGGGCCGAGGGCTTCCCGCCCGAGCTCGCCGCCATCGCGCCGACGTCGCCGCCCGGGCCGCGGGCCGAGCCGGCCGAGGAGCGCGGGCCCGACCCGGAGCAGGTGCTGGCCGGGTTCGTGTGGCGGTTCGACCCCGACACGCTGCGGGAGCAGATCGAGGGCGACGAGGTGACGCAGCTCACCGACATCCGCGAGCAGCTCACCGCGAAGCTCAACAAGGTCGAGGACAACCCGACCCGGGCGCGGCTGCTGAGCCTGCGCGCGGTCGTCTCGCGCATCCTGGGCGACCTGCCGAAGGCGTTCGCCGACGGCAAGCTCGCACTGGCCCACGCGGAGGCCACCGGGGAGCTGCGGCGCATCGCGATCGCCCAGGCCCGCCTGGCCCACGTGCTGCAGTGGCGGGAGGAGTTCGAGGAGGCCGACCGGCTGTTCACGCTGGCCAACTCCTCCGAGCTGCCCGACCGGCTGCGGGCCACGATGCACCAGCACTCGGGGCGGTGCGCGTACGACCAGGGCCGGTACATGGAGGCCTGCAACCACTTCGAGCGCGCGCTGGACCTGCGCAAGGAGGAGGACCCGGAGCTCATCGCGCAGACCGAGCTCGCGCTCGACGCGGTGTTCCGGCGGGTCGCCGAGAAGGGCTGGGGGCCGTACCCGCGCAGCCGCGAGGAGATCCTGCAGATCCGCCGGGCCCCCTCCCCCGCGTTCGACGAGCAGACCCAGCGCTGGGGCTACATCGAGCCCGACGGCAACTTCGTGATCGGGCCCGGGTACCTCGACGTGCAGCCGTTCCGCGACGGCGTGGCGTGGGTCCAGCGGCAGGGCGCCCAGACCTGGGAGCTGATCGACGACTCGGGCCGGGTGCTCATCGAGCCGTCGGCCGGGTACAGCGGCGTCGGGAGCTTCTCCGACGGCGTGGCCTGGGTCTCGCGCGACGGTACCAACGGCTGGATCGCGATCGACAAGAACAACACGGTGCTCATCTCCACCGGCTTCGACGACGTGCGGCCGTTCCGCCGGGGCGTCGCCGCGGTGCGCCGCGGGCCCTACTGGGGCGCAGTCGACCCGGCCGGGCGGATCGTCGTGCAGTTCCAGTACGACGGCTTCGCCACCGCGCTGCTGGACGGGCGCTACATCGACGGGTTCAGCGACGAGGGCCTCGCCGTCGTGTCCCTGGACGGGCGCAAGGGCGTGGTCGACCGCTCCGGGCGGGTGCTGGTGCCGCCGGTGCACCACACCATCATGATCCATCCGGTGGCGTTCCTGATCGTCGACGACGCCCAGCGGTGGGGCGCGCTGGACCGGCGCGGGCGGACCATCATCCAGGCCACGTTCGCCAGCCGGACCGGGGTCACCGACGAGATCGACCGCCTGCTCGCCGACACCCGGCCGGTCATGTAGCACGCAGCCGGGCGATAGGGTCGGAGCATGGAGTTTCGACACCTCGGCCGTTCCGGGCTGCTCGTCAGCGAGATCTCGTACGGCAACTGGATCACCCACGGCTCGCAGGTCGAGGCCGAGCAGGCCACCGCATGTGTGCACGCCGCCCTCGACCTCGGCATCACGACCTTCGACACCGCCGATGTCTACGCCGGGACCCGCGCCGAGACGGTGCTGGGCGACGCGCTGAAGGGCCAGCACCGCGACGGTCTGGAGATCTTCACCAAGGTCTTCTGGCGCAGCGGGCCCGGGCGCAACGACAGCGGCCTGTCGCGCAAGCACATCATGAAGTCGATCGACGGCTCCCTGCGGCGCCTGCAGACCGACCACGTGGACCTTTACCAGGCCCACCGGTTCGACTACCACACGCCGCTCGAGGAGACCATGGAGGCCTTCGCCGACGTGGTGCGCTCCGGCAAGGCGCTCTACATCGGCGTGTCGGAGTGGCGGGCCGAGCAGATCCGGGCCGCGGCCGCGCTGGCCAAGGAGCTGCGGATCCAGCTGGTGTCGAACCAGCCGCAGTACTCCGCCCTGTACCGCGTCATCGAGGCCGAGGTCGTCCCGGCCTGCGAGGAGCTCGGGCTCGGCCAGGTCGTCTTCTCGCCGCTGGCCCAGGGCGTGCTCACCGGCAAGTACAAGCCGGGTCAGCCGCCGCCGGCGGGCTCGCGGGCCACCGACGAGAAGTCGGGTGCGGCGTTCATCTCACGGCTGCTGCAGGATGACGTGCTGGCGGCGGTACAGCAGCTGCGCCCGCTGGCTGAGCAGGCCGGATTGTCGATGGCCCAGCTCGGGGTGGCCTGGGTGCTGCAGAACCCCAACGTGTCGTCGGCGATCGTCGGCGCGACGCGGCCGGAGCAGCTCGAGGACAACGTCAAGGCGTCCGGGGTGAAGCTCGACGCGGAGCTGCTCAAGCGCATCGACGAGTTGCTGGACCCGATCGCGCAGCGGGACCCCGGGCTGACCCAGAGCCCCGCCGAGCGGCCGTAGTTTCAGTAGCGGTCCCAGAACCGGAACAGGTGCAGGCCCAGGGAGGCCTGGTAGGACGGGAGTCCTATCAGGTCCCCCAGCCAGTACACGACATCGAAGAAGTAGCCGTTGATCTTCGGTGACCAGAGCAGCGCGATGAGGATGAGCATCCCCCAGGGCGCCATGTGGTTGAAGCCGCGCTGCCACTGCGGGGACAGCCACGGGTAGATCAGGTTGCCGCCGTCGACGCCGGGGATCGGCACGAAGTTGAGCACGCTCGCCGTCAGCTGCAGGAAGGCCAGGAACGCGAGCCCCGCGAAGAACACCGGGTGCTCGCCGGTGTCCAGGCCGAACGTGAACGGCAGCACCAGCAGGATCGCCAGCACCAGGTTCATCGCCGGGCCGGCGAAGCTGATCAGGCTGTCGACGAACCGGCTGCGGATCGCGCCGTGGTTGACCCACACCGCGCCGCCGGGCAGGCCGATGCCGCCCAGGATCACGAACACGAGCGGCAGCACGATCGACAGCAGCGGGTGGGAGTACTTCAAGGGGTTGAGCGTCAGGTACCCGCGGTGTGCGATGTCGTCGTCGCCGCCCTTGAACGCGACCAGGGCGTGCGAGTACTCGTGCAGGCACAGCGAGATCGCCCAGCCCGCCGCGACGAAGAGGAAGACGTTGAACTGCGCGTCTCCGAAGTCGGCCCAGGCCATCCAGCCGCTGACCGCCAGCAGCGCGATGAGCCCGAGGAAGATGGCGCTCGGCCGGAACGCCTCCCGGGGCAGCCGGCCGACCCGGCTGCCGTATCGCCCGTACGACACGGTCAGCCCCCGGCCGGCAGCAGGCTCATCTTGTACTCCGTGCGGTCGTCCTCGGTGAGGATCGCCGAGGCCGCGCCCTTGGCCACCAGGTCGCGCCAGGTCTGCCCGAGCCACGACTCCGCGTCGGACTGGCTGGAAAACGCCTCGGTCGGGCCATCGACGGGCCTGCTCTCGGCGTCTTCGAACTGCCACGTCCACGCCATGGTCACTCTCCTGTCCCAGGTAGAAGACTTCGAGCGTATCGGCCGCGTGGCCCTGAGCCGAGTCCGGCCACCGGTGTCCCTCTAAAGTACGGGGCATGCGGTTGCTGGTGCTCGGAGGAATCCGGTCCGGGAAGTCGGAAGTGGCGGAGGCGCTCGTCGCCGGGGCCGGGGCGGTGCGATACGTCGCCACCGCGCGCGAGAGCACGTCGGACGCCGGGTGGGCGGCGCGCATCGCCGCGCACCGGCAGCGCCGGCCGGGGTCCTGGGCGACCGAGGAGGTCGGTGACTCCCCGGAACGCCTCGCCGAGCTGCTGACCGGCGCGAAGGCCGAGGACGCGATCCTCGTCGACGACCTCGGCAACTGGCTGACGGCCGTGTACGACGGCGGCGGCGACCTGTCCGACGCGCCGATCGCCGCGCTGGCCGACGCCGTGCGGTCCTGCGGCGCGGGGCTGCTGGTGCTGGTGGGGCCCGAGGTGGGGCTGGGGGTGCTGCCGGCGACCGAGGCCGGGCGGGCCTTCGCCGACGCCAGCGGCCTGCTCAACCAGCGCGTGGCCGCCGCCTGCGACGGCGTGGCCCTCGTGGTGGCCGGTGAGGTGTCCTGGCTGCGCGGCGGCGACCTGGTGCAGCACGCGGGCGCGCGCGAGGCCGCGGCGGCCGCCGAGCCCGCCGCCGCGCGGACGCCGGAGCCCGAACCGTTCGTCTTCGATGCCGCCGGGGCCGGCGCGGTGCTGTCCACCGCCGACGGCGGCGACACGCTGTCGTTCTCCCCCGGCATGGAGCTGCCGCTGCCCGACGAGTCCACCGCCCACGAGGCGGCCGAGCGGCTGCTCACGCTGCGGCTCAACGGCGCCGGCCTCGGCGGGCTGGTGCCCGTCGTGCGCTTCGCCGGCGGGGTGCAGGGCCGGCCCGACCCGCGCCCGTTCCAGCAGCCGCGGGTGCTCGTGCTGCGCGGCGACCGCACCGGCGGGTTCGCGGCCGGGGACTCCGCCGAGGCCGCCGACCGCCGCCTGGACGAGGTCGTGGAGGGCACCGGCACCCTGGCCATGCTCGCCGCCAGCGCCGGCGCGAGCGTCCAGGCCATCGACTGCCCGTCCGCGGGCCCGGCCGAGCTGCACGACGCCCTGGACGACACGGGCGTGGACGCGGCGCTGACCCTGGGCTGGCGGCTCGCCGACGCGGCCGCCAACGAGGGCGTCGACCTGCTCGTGCTGGGCGCCTGCGGGGCCGGGTCGGACGCGGCCGCGGCCGCGATCGTGGCCGTGCTCACCGGGGCCGAGCCGGCCGCCCTGCTGGGCCGGGTCGTGGACGCCTCCGGCTTCGTCGACGACGCCGCCTGGATCCGCAAGATCGGCGCCATCCGCGATGCCCGTCACCGCATCCGCTCGCGCAGCCGCGAGCCGCACGTGATGCTCTCGATGCTGGGCGGCGGCGACATCGCGGTCGCCACCGGCGTCGTGCTCGGCGCCGCCTCCCGCCGGCTGCCGCTCATGGTCGACGGGCCGGTCGCGATCGCGGCGGCGCTCGTGGCCCGCGACTACGGCGCGCAGACCCGGCACTGGCTGCTCATGCCCGACCACGGCGACAACCCGACGGTGAAGCTGGCCGCCGACGTGCTCGGCGCCGCGCCGCTGCTGTCGCTGCGCCTCGCGCTCGGCGAGGGCGCGACCGCGCTCGCGGCGCTGCCGATGGTCAACACGGCCCTCACGATCGCCGCCGCGACCCCGGTCCGCGCCCCGGAGGCGCCCGCCGACGCGGCCGCGGACGACGGGCTCAGCGAGCAGGAGCGCATCGAGGTGGAGATCCAGCGGGTGGTGGCGGACTCGCCGACGGCCGAGATGCCGTACGTGAAGCCGTCGTGGGAGGACTGAGGCTCGCGCTGAGCCTGTTCACGGTCGCGCCGGTGCGCGCGGACCGGGTGGACCGGCCGACGGTCCGGGTGGCGATGCTCCTCGCGCCGGTCGCCGGGGCCCTGCTGGGGCTGGTCCTGGCGCTGCTGGCCGGCGGGCTGGTGCGGCTGGGCGCGGCGCCGCTGCTCGGCGGGGCGGTGCTTGTCGCGTTCGCGCTGCTGCTCACCCGCGGGCTGCACATCGACGGCCTGGCGGACACCGCCGACGGGCTCGGCTCGTACGCCGGGCCCGACAAGGCCCTCGAGATCATGAAGAAGTCCGACATCGGGCCGTTCGGCGTGGCCGCCATCGCCGCGGTGCTGCTCGTGGACGCGGCCGCGGCGAGCGCGCTGACCCTGGCCCCGATCGTGCTCGCGTTCGCCGCCGGGCGGCTGGGGGCGACGGTGGCCTGCCGGCGGGGGCTGCCCGCGGCCCGGCCGGAGGGGCTCGGCGCGCTGGTGGCCGAGACGGTACCCCGGTGGCTGCTGGGGCTGGTGACGCTCGTCACGGGCGCGCTCGGGGTCCTGGTCGACCCGCTGCGCGGCCCGCTCGCGGTGCTTGTCGCGGTGCTTGTCGCGGGCGCCCTGACGGTGCATGCGCGGCGGCGGCTGGGCGGTGTGACGGGTGACGTCATCGGCGCGAGCATCGAGCTCGCCACCGCCGCCGCGCTGACCGTCCTGGCTACCTGACCGAGGACTTCACGAACGGCGGCTTGACCACGCGCACCGCCGAGCGGCGGCCGCGCACGTCGAGGGCCACCTCGTCGCCCTCGCTCACGCCGGCCGCGGTGTCGACGAGGGCCAGGGCGATGCCGACCTTGCGGGTGGGCGAGAAGGTACCGCTTGTCACCTCGCCGATCGGCGCGCCGTCGGCGGACAGCACCGCCATGTGCGCGCGCGGGATGCCGCGGTCGAGCGCCTCCAGGCCCCAGAGCACCCGGCGCGGGCCCGCGGCCTTCTCGGCCAGCAGCGCCTCGCGGCCCCAGAACTCCGGCTTGCTCCAGCCGACCGCCCAGCTTGAGCGCGCCTGCACCGGGGTGATGTCCAGGGAGAGGTCCTGGCCGTGCAGCGGGTACCCCATCTCGGTCCGCAGCGTGTCGCGCGCGGCGAGGCCGCAGGGCCGGGCGCCGGCCTCGACGATCGCGTCCCAGAGGGTGTGCGCGTCGTGGGACGGCACGACGAGCTCGTAGCCGTGCTCCCCGGTGTAGCCGGTGCGGCAGACGACGACGTCGGTGCCCTGGTAACCGGCGACCGTGAAGCTCATGTACTCGTGGTCCGTGGGCAGGCCCAGGCCGGCGAGCAGCTCCGCCGAGCGCGGGCCCTGCACGGCCAGCACGGCGAAGAGCTCGTGCTGGGCCACGATGCTGATGCCGTTGGGCGCGGCGGCGGTGAGGCGGCGGACCACCTCGGCCGTGTTCGCCGCGTTCGGGATCAGGAAGACGTCGTCGTCGCCGAACCGGTACGCGATGAGGTCGTCCACCACGCCCCCGGTCTCGTCCAGGCAGAGGGTGTACTGCGCCTGGCCCGCGCTGATGCGGTCGAGGTCGTTGCTGAGGCAGGCGTTGACGAACGCGGCCGCGCCGCGCCCCCGCACCCGGGCCTTGCCCAGGTGGGACACGTCGAACACGCCCACATCCCCGCGGACGGCCGCATGCTCCTTGAGCACGCCGCCGCCGGCGTACTCCAGGGGCATCTCCCAGCCGCCGAACGCCGCGAACTTGGCCCCGAGCGCCGCATGACGGTGATACAGCGCGGGGTGCCGCAAGGGTTGGGTCATGCCCGCAACCTATCGCGTTGGTTATCGTGTCCTGCACCCGATTCGGCGGCATGCTGAAGTTGCGGCGACCCCGCAGTGAACCATCCGGCCCCGAGCACAGCGAACCATCAGTGATGTGGAGCACCAGTGACCTCCCTGACCCTGGTCGACACCGACCCCGCCACCCTGGCCGTCGACGCCGTCGTGATCGGCGTGTACGCGGACGCCGGCGGTGACGCGAAGCTGCTGCTCGCGCCCGGCGCCGAGAGCGTGACGGCGGCGTTCAGCGACCGTCCGGGCGGCGGGCTCGCCGAGACCCTGCGGGTGCTCGGGGCGACCGGCGCGCTCGGGGAGGTGACCAAGCTCGCCGCGTTCGGCGCGGTGACCGCCCCGCTCGTGGTGGCGGTCGGCCTGGGCACGCCCACCGGCGGCGACGCGGGCCGGGCGCCGGTGGCCGAGTCGCTGCGCCGCGCGGCCGGGTCTGCGGCCCGGGCCCTGGCCGGTTCGGCCTCGGCCGCCCTGGTGCTGCCGCTGGCCGACGACGGCGAGACGGGTGCCGCGGCGCTGGGCCCCGGCCTGCGGGCGGTGACCGAGGGGGCGCTGCTGGGCGCGTACCGGTTCGCCGGCTACAAGTCCAAGCCCGTCGCCGGCCGCCGGGACCCGCTGCGCAAGGTGCTCGTGCACGTGCCGGACGCGGGCAACCGGGCGGCGAAGGCCGCGCTCAAGCGCTCCGGGGTGCTCGGCGCCGCCGTGGCCCGCACCCGGGACTGGATCAACACGGCGCCGAACGAGCTGCGGCCGCCCGCGTTCGCCGAGCAGGTCGCGGCGGCGGCGCGCGAGGTCTCCCTCGATGTGTCGGTACTGGACGAGAAGGCGCTGGCCCGCCAGGGGTACGGCGGCATCCTGGCCGTCGGCCTGGGCTCGGCGGCCGCCCCGCGCCTGGTGCGGCTGGCCTACGAGCCGGCCGGGGCCACCCGGCGCGTCGCGCTCGTGGGCAAGGGCATCACCTTCGACACCGGCGGCGTTTCGATCAAGCCGACCGCCGGCATGTGGGAGATGAAGTCCGACATGTCCGGCGCCGCCGCGGTCGTCGCCGCGATGCTCGTGATCGCCCAGCTCAAGCCCAAGGTGGCGGTCGTGGCGTACGCGCCGATGGCCGAGAACATGGTCTCCGGCAGCGCGTACCGGCCGGGCGACGTCGTGAAGATGTACAACGGCGCGCAGGTCGAGGTGCTCAACACCGACGCCGAGGGCCGCATGATCCTCGGCGACGCGATCGCGCGGGCCTGCGAGGACGACCCGGACTACCTGCTCGAGGTCTCGACCCTCACCGGCGGGCAGGTGATCGCGCTGGGCAAGCGCATCGCGGGCGTCATGGGAACGCCGGAGCTGTGCGACCGGGTCCGCGACGCGGGCGACCGGGCGGGCGAGCCGGCGTGGCCGATGCCGCTGCCCGAGGACGTGCGCAAGGGCATGGACTCCGACGTGGCGGACATCTCACAGGTGAACGCGGGCATGGACCGCGCCGGCCACATGCTGCAGGGCGGCGTCTTCCTGTCGGAGTTCGTCGCCGACGGCGTGCAGTGGGCCCACATCGACATCGCGGGCCCCAGCTACCACACCGGCGAGCCCTTCGGTTACTGGACCAAGGGCGGCACGGGGGTACCGGTACGCACGCTGGTCGAGCTGGTGGAGGAGATCGCCGCCGAGTAGGGGCCGAGCCGCAGTTCCCCCGAGGTGAGCGGAGCGGGCCAACTCAGCTCTTCTTGTTCCTGGCGTTGTAGTCGCGCCAGCGCTGGGGGTAGCCCACCAGCGCGATGTCGTACACGGGCATGCTCAGGCGGTGCGCGAACTGGCGCGCCGCCTGCGGGCTGTCCATCCGCCGCCGCGTCCACTCGCCGTCGTGGGCGATGAGCAGCAGTGTCGTCTCGGTCACGGTCGTGCGGGGCTCGATGAAGCCCTCCACGCCGCGCCGGGAGCGCACGAACTCCTCCAGGTAAGCCAGGTCCTCACGGCTGGCGGCACGGCCACCCGCCGCCGGCTTGCGTCGGCGGAACCAAGCCACGATCGCTCCTCAACGTCGAGTCCCTGCACAGGTCGTGCACAGGGTACGACGTCACGACCGGTCCCCGGGACCCCGCGAAGGCGCCCTACCGTCGCAGGCGGGCAGCGCAAGTGACAAGATGGCCCAGGATGGTCATAGCGAAGGGCGAACCCCGCATTCGCACCGTCACGAGCCGGCAGGCCCGTGCATCACCTGGGAGAATTCGTGAGCGACCCACACGCCAACTCCTTCGACGTTCTCGTCCTGGGCGGCGGCAGCGGCGGTTACGCGACCGCCTTCCGCGCGGCTCAGCTGGGCCTGTCCGTCGCGCTGGTCGAGAAGGACAAGCTCGGCGGCACGTGCCTGCACCGCGGCTGCATCCCGACGAAGGCGCTGCTGCACGCGGGCGAGGTGGCCGACGCCGCCCGCGAGGCGGACCAGTTCGGCATCCAGGCCGTGTTCAACGGCGTCGACATGAAGGCCGTGAACGCCTACAAGGACGGCGTGGTCACCAAGCTGTACAAGGGCCTGCAGGGCCTGGCCAAGGCCCGGCAGGTGACCCTGATCGAGGGCGAGGGGCGCCTGGTCGCGCCGGACGCCGTCGAGGCCGCCGGGACGCGGTACACCGCGAAGAACATCGTGCTGGCCACCGGCTCCTACTCCAAGACCCTGCCCGGCCTGGTCGTGGACGGCGAGCGGGTCATCACCAGCGAGCACGCGCTGGGCCTGGACCACGTGCCGGCCTCCGCGGTCATCCTCGGCGGCGGTGTCATCGGCTGCGAGTTCGCCAGCGCGTGGAAGTCCTTCGGCGTCGACGTGACGATCGTCGAGGCGCTGCCCCGGCTGCTCGCGGTCGAGGACGAGGCGAGCTCGAAGGCGCTGGAGCGGGCCTTCCGCAAGCGGGGCATCAAGTTCAAGGTGGGCAAGCCCTTCGAGGGCGTCGAGCGCACCGACGGCGGCGTGAAGGTGTCGATCCAGGGCGGCGACACGATCGAGGCCGAGCTGCTGCTGGTCGCCGTCGGCCGCGGCCCGACGACCGCCAACCTCGGCTACGAGGAGCACGGCGTGAAGATGGAGCGCGGGTTCGTCATCACCGACGAGCGGCTGCGCACCTCCGTGCCGGGCGTCTTCGCGGTCGGCGACATCGTGCCGGGCGTGCAGCTGGCCCACCGGGGCTTCCAGCAGGGCATCTTCGTGGCCGAGGAGATCGCGGGGCTGCACCCGCAGGTCTTCGACGAGGCCGGCGTCCCCCGGGTGACGTACTCCGAGCCCGAGGTCGCCTCCGTCGGGCTGAACGAGGGCAAGGCCCGCGAGCTGCACGGCGACGACAAGATCGAGACGTTCCAGTACGACCTGACGGGCAACGGCAAGAGCCAGATCCTCAAGACCGCCGGCTTCGTGAAGCTGATCCGGGTCAAGGACGGGCCGGTCGTCGGCGTCCACATGGTGGGCGCCCGGGTGAGCGAGCTCATCGGGGAGGCCCAGCTCATCTACAACTGGGAGGCTTTCCCCGGCGACGTCGCCCCGCTCGTTCACATGCACCCGACCCAGAACGAGGCTCTCGGCGAGGCGCACCTGGCGCTGGCCGGCAAGCCGCTGCACGTTCACTGATCACTGGCAACCGACCGCCACCAAGCAAAGTAGGAGTCGTTTCAGATGCCGGTATCGGTCACCATGCCCCGGCTGGGCGAGAGCGTCACCGAGGGCACCGTCACCCGCTGGTTGAAGCAGGAAGGCGACCACGTCGAGGCCGACGAGCCGCTGCTCGAGGTCTCCACGGACAAGGTCGACACCGAGATCCCGTCCCCGGCCGCCGGGGTGCTGACCCGGATCGTCGTGCAGGAGGACGAGACCGCTGAGGTCGGCGCCGAGCTCGCCGTCATCGGCGACGGCACGGACGGCGACGCGGACAGTGGTTCCGCGCCCGCCGCCGAGGTCGAGGAGGAGCCGGCGGCCGAGGCGGAGCCGGAGGGCGTCGAGCCCGAGGAGCAGCCCGCCGAGGCGCCGGAGGAGCCCGAGGCCGAGGCGCCGGCGGCGTCCGGCGGCGGCGAGAGCACCGCGGTGAAGATGCCCGCGCTCGGCGAGAGCGTCACCGAGGGCACCGTCACCCGCTGGCTCAAGCAGGTCGGCGACAGCGTCGAGGCCGACGAGCCGCTGCTCGAGGTCTCCACCGACAAGGTCGACACCGAGATCCCGTCGCCCGTCTCCGGCACGCTGCTGGAGATCAAGGTGCCCGAGGACGAGACCGTCGAGGTCGGCGCGGAGCTGGCCGTGATCGGCAGCGCCGGGGCCGCGCCCGCGCCCGCCAAGGCTGAGCCCAAGCCGGAACCGAAGGCCGAGGCCAAGCCGGAACCGAAGGCGGAGCCCAAGCCCGAGCCGAAGGCCGCCGCCCCCGCGCCGAAGGCGGCCGAGCCGCAGCCGGCCGCGAGCGCGCCGGTGCAGGCCGGACCGGCCACCAACGTCACCGCGACCGGCTCCGCGCCGGCGAGCGGCAACGGCAAGGTGGCGGGCGACGAGGCCGGCTACGTCACGCCGCTGGTCCGCAAGCTCGCCGCCGAGCACGGGGTGAACCTCTCCGGGCTCGCCGGCACCGGCGTCGGCGGGCGCATCCGCAAGCAGGACGTGCTCGACGCGGCGGCCAAGGCGAAGCAGGCCGCCGAGAAGAAGCCGGCGCCCGCGGCCGCCCCGGCCGGCGGCTCGACCGCCGCGGCCCCGAAGGCGGCCCCGAGCCCGCTGCGCGGCCAGACGCAGAAGCTCAGCCGGATGCGGGCGCTCATCGCCCGGCGGATGGTCGAGTCGCTGCAGATCTCGGCCCAGCTCACCACCGTCGTCGAGGTCGACGTCACCAAGGTGGCCAAGCTGCGGGAGAAGGCCAAGGCGCAGTTCCTGGCCACGCACGGCGTGAAGCTGTCGTTCCTGCCGTTCTTCTCCCTCGCCGCGGTCGAGGCGCTGCGGGTGCACCCGTCGGTGAACTCCTCGATCGACCTCGAGTCGGGCACGGTCACCTACCACGACGCCGAGCACCTCGGCATGGCCGTCGACAGCGACAAGGGCCTGATCGTCCCGGTCATCAAGAACGCGGGCGACCTCAACCTCGCCGGGCTGGCCAAGCGCATCGCCGACGTGGCCGAGCGGACGCGCGGCAACAAGCTCAGCCCGGACGACATCGCGGGCGGCACGTTCACGCTGACCAACACCGGCAGCCGGGGCGCGCTGTTCGACACGCCGATCATCAACCAGCCGCAGGTGGCGATCCTGGGCACGGGCGCGGTCGTCAAGCGCGCCGTCGTGCTCAGCGACCCGGAGCTCGGCGAGGTCATCGCGCCGCGCTCGATGGTCTACCTGGCCCTGTCGTACGACCACCGCATCGTCGACGGCGCCGACGCCGCGCGCTTCCTGGGCACGATCAAGGAGCGCCTGGAGGCCGGCAACTTCGAGGCCGACCTGGGCCTCTAGCCCAGCCCGTCAAGGGGCGTCCCGGTGGTCGGGGCGCCCCTTGATGTTCCCCGGGGACGGATCCGGGCAAGATGACCTCATGCAGATCCTGATCGCGGGGGCGTCCGGCTTTCTCGGGCAGCGACTCATCCCTCACCTGCGCGCCGCCGGGCACCAGGTCACGCCGCTCGTACGGCGCCGGCCCCGGCCGGGCGAGGTGCGGTGGGACCCGACCGCTGGCGTGCTGGACGCCACCGTCGTGGCCGCCGCCGACGCGGTGATCAACCTGGCCGGGGCGGGCGTCGGGGACAAGCGCTGGACCGCTGAGTACAAGAAGGTGCTGGTCGACAGCCGGGTCGACACCACGCGGACGCTCGCCCGGGCGATCGCCGCGGCCCCGCGCAAGCCGCAGGTGCTGCTCAACTCCTCCGCCGTCGGCTTCTACGGCGACACCGGCGACCGGGCCGTCGACGAGACCTCCCCCGCGGGTGAGGGGTTCCTGGCCGACCTGTGCAAGGTCTGGGAGGCCGCGACCCGGCCGGCCGAGGACGCCGGGACGCGGGTGGCGCTGCTGCGCACCGGGTTCCCGCTGGACCCGGCGGGCGGCCTGCTCAAGCCGATCTACCTGCAGTTCAAGCTGTTCGCGGGCGGGCGGATGGGCAGCGGGAAGCAGTACCTGCCCTGGATCTCCGTCCCCGACTGGCTCGGCGCGGTCGAGTTCACGCTCGAGCGCGGATCCGAGGGCAAAGGAATCGCCGGACCGGTCAACCTCACCGGGCCCGAGCCGGTCACCAACGCCGACTTCAGCGCCGCCCTCGCGCGGATCCTGCACCGGCCCAACCTGTTCCCGGTGCCGGGCTTCGCGCTGCGGGCGGCCGTCGGCGAGTTCGGCGGCGAGGCCCTGGCGAGCCAGCGGGTGCTGCCGGCGGTACTGGTGCGCGAGGGTTTCCCCTTCGCGCACCGCACCGTGGAGGAGGCCCTTCAGCAGGCCGTGTCGTCGATCACGTAGAAGTCGGAGCCGGTCTGGCGCAGGCCGTGCGTGGTGAACACGTTGTAGAGGCCCATGTTCTGGTTGGAGCCGTTGGCGTACGTGTACCCGCCCGACTGGTGCGCCCGCCCGGCGACCACGTGCGCGTAGTTCGAGGCGCGCACGCACGGCCCGGAGCCCTGGCTCGGGGTCGGACTCGCGGTCGGCGAAGAGGTCGGCGATGAGGTCGGCGAGGTGCTCGTCGGGCCGGTGGTGGGGCCGCCGGTCGAAAGGCCCCAGTCCAGCGCCTGGTAGTACGCCGAGCAGATGGTGTCCTTGTAGTACGTGCCCGCGGTGCCGCACTGCTCGGTGGCCGAGCCGGGGTCGACCGGCGTCGCGTGGGTCATGCCCGACACGAGGTACACCTTGACCTTGTCCCCGTAGTTCGACAGGGACGTGCCGCCGGGCAGCGAGGCCGTCGCGGTCGGCGTCTGCCCGACGCCGAGCACGTCTGTCCACTGGTCGCGCAGCTCGGTGGCGTTGGCCGGGGCCACCGTGGTGTCGGAGGTGCCGTGCCAGATCGCCACCCGCGGCCGCGCGCCGGAGTAGCCCGAGTACGCGGCCCGCACCAGGTCGCCCCAGGCCGCCGGGGTCTTGTCGACGCCCGGGTTCATGCAGCTGTACGCGGCCGTCGCCGACGTCGCGCACCGGTACGGCAGGCCGGCCATGATCGCGCCGCCGGCGAACACGTCGGGGTAGGTGGCCAGCATCACGGCCGTCATCGCGCCGCCCGCCGAGAGGCCGGTGACGTACACCCGCGCCGGGTTCGTGCCGTAGTTGGCCACGGCGTAGTCGACCATCTGCTTGATCGACAGCGGCTCGCCCGAGCCCCGGGCGGTGTCGCCCGTCTCGAACCAGTTGAAGCAGCTCGTGCTGTTGTTCGCGGACTTCTGCTCGGGCAGGACCAGGGCGAACTTCCACAGGTCGGCGTACTTGCGCCAGCCGGAGTTGGTGAAGTAGTCGGTGGCGTTCTGGGTGCAGCCGTGCATCGCCACGACGACGGGCGCGCCCGACGGGAGGCCGTCGGGGCGGTACGAGTACATCGTGAGGTTGCCGGGGTTCGAGCCGAAGCCGCTCACGGTCGTGAGGGTCGCGGCGTAGGCGGGCGTCGAGACGGTGGTGAGCGCGACCGCGGCGATCAGTGCGGCGGCCGCGGGCAGGATCCAGCGCAGTGGCCTGGGCATGGCGGTGCCCTTTCTTCGTGGGGAGCACCACGCTAGGTGTGAGCTTCGACGCACCACTATGTCCGGATCCCACACAGTTCTTTCCTCGGCCATGACCATCGGACGCAGATAGTCTGGCGTCGTGACCAGCGTGGTGGGAATGCGGATCGTCCGGGCGGGGCTCGTGGACTACGAGGCGGCGCTCGCCGAGCAGCGGCGCGTGCACGCGGAGGTCGCCGACGGCGCGGCCCCCGACACGGTGCTGCTGCTGGAGCACCCGAGCGTGTACACGGCCGGCAAGCGCACCGAGCCGGCCGACCGGCCCTTCGACGGCACGCCGGTGATCGACGTCGACCGCGGCGGGAAGATCACCTGGCACGGGCCGGGGCAGCTGGTCGGCTACCCGATCGTGCGGCTGCCCGATCCCGTGGACGTGGTGGCGTACGTGCGGCGCATGGAGCAGCTGCTCATGGACGTCTGCGCGGAGCTCGGGGTCGCCACGGTCCGGGTCGAGGGCCGTAGCGGCGTCTGGGTCCCGGCTGACGAGCGCGGGCCGGATCGCAAGGTCGCGGCGATCGGCATCCGGGTCGCCCGCGGGGTCACCCTGCACGGGTTCGCCCTCAACGCCGACTGCGACCTCTCGCGGTACGACATCTTCGTGCCCTGCGGCATCCGCGACGCGGGCGTGACGTCGCTCTCGGCCGAGCTGGGCCGGGACGTGACCGTCGCCGAGGTCCTGCCGGTCGTGGAGCGGCACCTCACGACGCTGTGCTGATCCGGTAGGCCACGACCGGGATGAGCTCGGGGTCGACGTCGTCCATCCGGTCGTGGTCGTCGCAGGCGAAGCCGAACAGACCCTGCATCGAGGAGCAGCTGATCTCGTCCGGGTCGGCCGGCTCGAAGCCCAGCGGCTCCCCCTCGTCCTCGCTGGAGCCGGGGTCGGCGCCCACGCTCACGGCGCGCACCCGGGAGCCGTCGCGCCAGACCCCGTAGCTGCACCAGCCGGCGTCGCTGTGGGCGGCGTGCAGGTACACGTGGCGCCGCTCGGTCGCGGCCAGCACCACGGGGTCGAGCTCGGACGGGCGGCGCGGGGTCAGGCCCCAGCTGCACACCAGGTCGAGCCCCGAGAAACAGCCGACGAAGACCACGTCGGCGGGCGGGTTGAGGGCGTCGACCAGCAGCTCGTCGCCGATCTCCTCGACGTGGGCGCCCGGGAAGAGGCGCTCGGCGAGCGCGCGGGTGGCCGGTTTGTCCAGCACCGGGTAGGACCGCAGGACATCGATCGGGTTGCCGTCGGAGAACGCGACGAGGGTGTCGTTGAGCGCCACCTCAGGCCTATTGCCTGCCCGAGTGATTCGGAAACCTCCCGCTCCACGGCGGCGATGGTGAATCCATCTGGAAGTGACGTCAATCGCGTTCCCGGTTCCTGGGCAGTCGCCGGGCGTAGTCTTCGAAACGTGACCGCCGTTGTTCCCGAAGGCCGTCGTCTGCTGCGCATCGAAGCGCGCAACGCGGAGACGCCGATTGAGCGCAAACCGTCGTGGATCAAGGTCTCGGCCAAGATGGGTCCCGAGTACACACATCTGCGGGGGCTCGTCCAGCGCGAGGGCCTGCACACGGTCTGCCAGGAAGCCGGCTGCCCGAACATCTACGAGTGCTGGGAAGATCGCGAGGCGACCTTCCTCATCGGCGGTGATCAGTGCACCCGCCGCTGCGACTTCTGTCAGATCGACACCGGCAAGCCGGCCGAGTTCGACGCCGACGAGCCGCGCCGGGTCGCCGAGTCGGTCGCGACGATGGGGCTGAAGTACGCCACCGTGACCGGTGTGGCCCGCGACGACCTGCCCGACGGCGGCGCCTGGCTCTACGCCGAGACGGTCCGGCAGATCCACTCGCTGGTCGAGGGGTGCGGCGTCGAGCTGCTCATCCCCGACTTCAACGGCGACCCCCAGCAGCTCAAGGAGGTCTTCGCCGCCCGCCCCGAGGTGCTCGCGCACAACGTCGAGACGGTGCCGCGGATCTTCAAGCGCATCCGGCCCGCGTTCCGCTACGAGCGGTCGCTGGACGTGCTGACCAAGGCGCGCGAGGACGGCCTGGTCACCAAGTCGAACCTGATCCTCGGCATGGGCGAGGAGCGGGCCGAGGTGTCGCAGGCGCTCCGGGACCTCTACGAGGCCGGGTGCGAGCTCGTGACGATCACGCAGTACCTGCGCCCGACCCCGCGGCACCACCCCGTGGAGCGCTGGGTCAAGCCCGAGGAGTTCGTCGAGCTGCGCGAGGAGGCCGAGCAGATCGGCTTCGCGGGCGTGCTGAGCGGGCCGCTGGTGCGTTCGTCGTACCGTGCCGGGCGCCTCTACCGCCAGGCGCTGGACAGCCGGGCTCTCAACTCTTGACGTCGTCCCTCTAGACTCGGAGGCATGGCAAAGGCCCAGGAGCCGGAGAAGGTTTCCTTCTTCAGTCGGCTCAAGCAGATCGGCATGGTGTTCTCGTTCACCGCCAAGCGCGACAAGGCGTTCGTGCCCCTCGTGGTGACGGTCGTTCTCGTGCCGCTGATCGCGGTCGGCGTCGCCATCGCGCTGGGCGTGTCCTGGATCTGGGCCCCGCTCGGCGTCCTGCTGGCGCTGCTCGGCACCGTCATCGTGCTCAACCTGCGCTCGCAGAAGGCGATGATGAAGGAGGCCGAGGGCCAGCCCGGGGCCGCCGCCTCGATCATCGAGAACATGCGCGGCGACTGGCGGGTCAGCCCGGCGATCGCGTCCACGACGCAGTTCGACATGGTGCACCTGGTCATCGGGCGCCCCGGCGTGATCCTGATCGGCGAGGGCAACCCGGGCCGGGTCAGGGGGCTCATCGGCCAGGAGCGGCGCCGGCTGGTCAAGGTGATCGGCAACGCCGAGCTGCGCGACTACATGGTCGGCAACGAGGAGGGCCAGATCCCTCTCGCCAAGCTGCGCAACCTGCTCGTCCGGCTGCCGCGCACGATCACGGCCAAGGACGTCAACGCGCTCGACAAGCGGCTCACCGCGCTCTCGGCGCGTCCGCAGATGCCGCGGGGCGCACTGCCCAAGAACATGAAGCCCCCGAAGGGGCAGTTCAAGGCGATGCGCGGACGCTGAGCGCCCGTCCTACACGGCCTGCACGACGGAGCCCGAGGCCCGGTCGTGCAGGCCGCGCTGGTTCTCGTCCATGATCAGGGCGGTGATCAGCGGGAGCATCACGATCGCCCGCAGCAGCGCCCGCGGTACACCCAGCGGACCCCCTGTGTTCATGGACACACAGCGGATGCGGAAGAGCCGCATGCCCAGCGTCTGGCCGAAAAACCCGAGAAACAGCCCGTAGACGACCACGAAGAGCCCCGGCGCGAGCCACGGTTCATCGGTCGGGCTCGCGAACGCCCCGGCGATGAGCAGGCACGATATCCAGTCGATCAGCAGCGCGCCGAAGCGGCGGGCGAGCGAGGCCGGCACGATCTCCACGGGTTCCACGACGAGTCAGACTATCGAACGACGTACCGCCGCCGATCGGCCGAGCCAGCCGCGGCGAAACACAGCGGAAACAATCGAGACATGCCGGGGCAATCGCGCAGTTCTACGGTCGCGACCAACCAGCCACCTTCACACTGAAGTGATCACCAGACTGGTCTGCCTGCGACCTGGAGGACGAGTGTTCGCCAATTCTGAAGAGCTGTTGCGGTACCTGAAGGATGAGGGCGTCCGCTTCGTCGACGTTCGCTTCTGCGACCTGCCGGGCGTGATGCAGCACTTCAACGTTCCCGTCGAGTCTTTCGACGCGGCGGTCTTCAGTGACGGCCTGGCGTTCGACGGCTCCTCGATTCGTGGATTCCAGGCGATCCACGAGTCGGACATGCTGCTGCTGCCGGACCCGGCGTCGGCCTTCATCGACCCGTTCCGCGTCGAGAAGACCCTCGCCCTCAACTTCTTCATCCACGACCCGTTCACCCGCGAGGCCTACTCGCGTGACCCGCGTAACGTGGCGAAGAAGGCCGAGGCGTACCTCAAGTCGAGCGGCATCGCCGACACCGCGTACTTCGGCCCCGAGGCGGAGTTCTACATCTTCGACTCGATCCGCCACGAGACGTCGGCGAACCAGGCGTTCTACTACATCGACTCGGTCGAGGGCTGGTGGAACTCCGGCAAGGAAGAGCCGGGCGGCAACCGGGGCTACAAGACCGCCTACAAGGGCGGCTACTTCCCCGTCCCGCCGGTCGACCACTACGCCGACCTGCGTGACCAGATCGTCCAGCGGCTGCTGGGCGCCGGCTTCGTCGTCGAGCGCTCGCACCACGAGGTCGGCACCGCCGGCCAGGCCGAGATCAACTACAAGTTCTCGACCCTGCTGCACGCCGGCGACCAGCTGCAGCTGTTCAAGTACATCGTGAAGAACGCGGCGTGGGCGGCCGGCAAGACCGCGACGTTCATGCCGAAGCCGCTCTTCGGCGACAACGGCTCGGGCATGCACACCCACCAGTCACTGTGGATGGGCGGCGAGCCGCTGTTCTACGACGAGGCCGGCTACGGCGGCCTGTCGGACACGGCCCGCTGGTACATCGGCGGCCTGCTGCACCACGCGCCGTCGCTGCTCGCGTTCACCAACCCGACGGTCAACTCGTACCGCCGCCTGGTGCCGGGCTACGAGGCGCCGGTCAACCTGGTGTACTCGCAGCGCAACCGCTCGGCCTGCACCCGCATCCCGGTGACGGGCACCAACGCCAAGGCCAAGCGCGTCGAGTTCCGCGTGCCGGACCCGTCGGCGAACGTGTACCTCGCGTTCTCGGCCATGCTCATGGCCGGCCTGGACGGCATCAAGAACAAGATCGAGCCGCCGGCCCCGATCGACAAGGACCTGTACGACCTCCCGCCGGAGGAGGTCGCGAACGTCAAGCAGGTCCCCGGCTCGCTGGACGAGGTGCTCACCACCCTCGAGGGCGACCACGGCTTCCTGCTCGAAGGCGGCGTGTTCACGCAGGACCTGGTGGACACCTGGATCTCGTACAAGCGCGCGAACGAGGTCGACCCGGTCCGCCTGCGGCCGACCCCGCACGAGTTCGCCATGTACTACGACGTGTGATCTCCGCACGTCCCGCACGACCGCAGCGGCCCGTCCCGGATCAGGGGCGGGCCGTTCCGCGTCCGGGCTCACGCCGAACGGCACGGTGCCGTACGAGCGCCAGGTGGCACGACGCCGGCGCTGAGAGCGCTAGGCGCCGTCGAAGATGCGTTCCACGGCGGCTCTCGCCCGGCGGGCCACGCGTAGGTACTCGTCCAGGAACTCCTGAGGCTCCGCCCCCGGGTCCAGGGCGGCCGCCGCCGCGGCCAGGTCCGGGCCCTGCCGCGGGAGCTGGTCCGTGGCGCGGCCGCGGACCAGGGTCAGCAGGTTGCGCACGCGCGAGGCCTGGCGCCAGGCCGCCCCCAGTTCGGCCGCGTCGGTCGTCGACAGCAGGCCCGCGTCCGTGGCCGCGGTCAGGGCGGCCAGGGTCCGCGGGGTGCGCAGGGCCGGGACGGTGTGGCCGTGCTGCAGCTGCAGGAGCTGGACGGTCCACTCGACGTCGGCCAGGCCGCCGCGGCCCAGCTTCGTGTGGGTCGCGGGGTCGGCGCCGCGCGGGAGGCGCTCGCTGTCCACGCGGGCCTTCAGGCGGCGGATCTCCTGGATCTGCTCGCGGGTGAGGCCGCCCTGGGGGTACCGCTTCGTGTCGGCCAGCTCCAGGAAGCGGGCGCCGAGTGACTCGGAGCCGGCGACCGCCCGCGCGCGCAGGAGGGCCTGGGCCTCCCAGACCTTCGACCAGCGGGTGTAGTACTGCCGGAACGCCCCGAGACTGCGCACCAGGGGGCCCTGGCGGCCCTCGGGGCGCAGGTCGGCGTCGACGCCCAGCGGCGGGTCGTGGGCCGGGCGGGAGAGCAGGCGGCGCAGCTCCTCGGCGATCGTGAGGGCGGCCCGGGCGGCGGCGTCGTCGGCGGTGCCCGGCGGGGCCTCGTACACGAACAGGACGTCGGCGTCGGAGGGGTAGCTGGTCTCGGCGCCGCCGAGGCGGCCCATGCCGATGATCGCGAACTCCAGGCCGGGGGCGGCCGCGGCCGTCACGCCCAGGGTCGCGCGCAGGGTGGCGTCGATCACGGCCGAGAGGGCGTCGCCGACCGCCGTCACGTCGAGCAGGCCGAGCAGGTCGGCGCCGGCGATGCGGAACAGCTCGCGGCGGCGCAGCGCCCGGACGGCGTTGATGGCGGTCTCCGGGTCGCCGTGGCGGGCCGCGGCGGCCGCGAAGCCCTCGGTGAGGACCTCGGCGCTGCGCGGAACCAGCTCGGCGTCGTCGGCCAGCAGGCGCAGCGCCTCCGGGTCGTGGATGAGCAGGTCGGTCACGTACCGCGACAGCGCCAGCAGCCGCGCCAGGCGCAGCGCGACCGGGCCCTCGTCGCGTAGCAGCCGCAGGTACCAGGGGGTGTTGCCGACCTTCTCCGACACCTGGCGGTAGGCCAGCAGGCCGCGGTCGGGCTCGGGGGCGTCGGCGAACTCGCTCAGCAGCGCCGGGAGCAGCTGGCGCTGGATCGCCGCGGTGCGGGAGACGCCGCCGGTGAGGGCCTCGATGTGCCGCAGGGCGCCGGCCGGGTCGGCGAAGCCGAGCAGGTCGAGGCGGGCCCGGGCGGCGTCGGGGGTGAGCCGCAGCTGCTCGGTGGGGACGCGCGCGACCGCCTCCAGCAGCGGCCGGTAGAAGAGCTTGGCGTGCAGGCGGCGGACCTCGCCGGCGTGGCGGACCCACTCGGCGCGGAACGACTCCACGGCGTCGCGGGCCGCGTTGGGGCGGTAGCCGAGCGCGTGGGCGAGCCAGCGCAGGCCGTCGGGGTCGTCGGGCACGGTGTGCGTGCGACGCAGGCGCTGCAGCTGGAGGCGGTGCTCGACGACGCGCAGGAAGCGGTACGCGCGCAGCAGCGCCTCGCCGTCGGCCAGCCCGACGTAGCCGCCCTCGATGAGCGCCCGCAGGCCGGCGAGGGTGGTCGGGGTGCGCAGGGACTCGTCGGCCCGGCCGTGCACGAGCTGCAGCAGCTGTACCGCGAACTCGATGTCGCGCAGCCCGCCCGGGCCGCGCTTGATCTCCCGGTCGACCTCGGCCCGCGGGATCGCCTCGATGATCCGGCGGCGCATCGCGCGGACCTCGTCGACGGCCTCGGGCCGCTCGGCGGCCGACCAGATCAGCGGCCGCAGCTCGGCCAGCCACTGCTCGCCCAGCGCGAGGTCGCCGGCGGCCGGGCGGGCCTTGAGCAGCGCCTGGAACTCCCAGGTCTTGGCCCACTTGCGGTAGTACGCCAGGTGCGAGGCGACGGTCCGCACGAGGGCGCCGCGGCTGCCCTCGGGGCGCAGCGCGGCGTCGACCGGCCAGGCCACGACCCCGCAGATCTCCATCATCCGGGCGGCCAGCACGCTGCCGGCCCGCATCGCGGTCTCGGTGTCGGCCCCGCCGACCGGCTCGGCGACGAAGACCACGTCGACGTCGCTGACGTAGTTGAGCTCCCGGCCGCCGCACTTGCCCATCGCGACGACGGCGAGGCGGCACTCGTCGTCACCCCGCTCGGCGACGGCGATGGTCAGCGCCGCCTGCAGGGTCGCGTCGGCGAGCTCGGTCAGGCGCCGCATCGTGGCTTCCACGTCGGCGGCCGCGGTGAGGTCGGCGGCCACGATGCGCAGCAGCTCGCGGCGGTACCCACTGCGCAGCAACGGCACCGTGGACACGTCCCGGGTCTCGTAGCCGGCCGCGCGCTGGCTCTGCTCGCCGACGAGCTCGCGCCACTCGTCGGGGTTGGCCACGAGCAGGTCGCCGAGGGTCGCGGAGACGCCGAGCACGCCGATGAGCCGCCGGCGCAGGGTGCGGTCGGACAGGACCGCGTCGCGCACCTCCTCCCCCGCGGCCTCGACGAGCCGGTGCAGCTGGAACAGGGCGAGGTCGGGGTCGGCGGCGAAGTACAACGTGTCGAGCACGGCCGCGGTCTCGTCGTCGGCGGGGCGGCGCGCGTCCGGGTCCCACAGCCGCAGCCCGTCGGGGCCGGCCATCGCCTCGGTGCGCCCGTTGTCGGTGAACCCGAACCGGGCCAGGTGCGCGGGGCTGGCCTTGATCGGGTCCATCAACGCGGCCCGATCAGCGGCAGGGAGCGCAGCCCGCCCTCGCCGGCACGGGGCGTGCGGCCCAGCGCCACGGCCGCGAACCGCTGCGCGAACGGCCGCCAGACGTCGGCGACGTCGTCGAGCGCCCCCTCGACCCGCTCCAGCATCTCGACCGGGTCGATGTCCAGCTCGACGAGGGTCTGCACGCCCTCCATCGCCCAGTCGGCGAACATCCGCAGGTCACACTCGATGTGGAACTGCAGGCCCCAGGCGGCGGTGCCCAGGCGGTACGCCTGGACCGGGTAGTGCGTCGAGGCGGCCAGCAGCGTCGCGTGCATCGGCAGCTCGACTATCTCGTCGCGGTGCCACTGGAACACGTCCGGGGCGAACGGGACGGCGGCGAAGATCGGGTCGTTGTCGGCGACGTCGCGGCGGGCGACGAGCCGCACGCCGATCTCCGGCCCGGCGGCGCTGCGCTCGACGGTGCCGCCGTGGGCGTTGGCGAGCAGCTGGGCGCCGAGGCAGATCGCCAGGGTCGGGACCCGGTGCCGGACCGCCTTGCGCATCAGCCCGTCGAGCTGCCCGAACCAGGGCGCGCCCCGCTCGCCGGCCTCGTCCGGGAAGGCGTCCTGCTCGCCGCCGAGCACCACCAGCGCGGCGTAGCCGTCGAGGGTCTCGGGCAGCGGCTCGCCGGCGTGCGGCCGGACGACCTGGAGCTGCAGGCCGCCCTCGGTCAGCCAGTCGCCGAGCCGGCCCGGGCCGTCGGAGGGGTCGTTCTCGACCACGAGGGTGAGGTTCCCGATCGTCACCCTCTGACAATATCCACCGACCGCGCAGGGGGGAGGATGGGCGCATGAGCATCATCACGCCGGGATTCCATGGGCTGCGCCGCGGAGGCGGCCCGCAGCTGCCGCCCGGGCAGTACCTCGCCCACGACTTCCCCGTGCTGTCCGCCGGGCCGACGCCGAAGGTCCGCACCGAGCGGTGGGAGTTCGTGATCACCACCGAGACGGGCGAGGAGAAGTCCTGGAACTGGGCCGAGTTCACCGCGCTGCCGTACGAGGACGTCACCGTCGACATCCACTGCGTGACGAAGTGGTCGAAGCTCGGCACCGGATGGCGGGGCGTGGCGGTCGACACCCTGCTCCAGGACGTCGAGACGGCCGCGGACTACGTCATGGCACACTCCTACGACGGGTACACCACCAATCTTCCCCTCGAGGATCTCGTCGACGGGCAGGCCTGGGTGGCGTACCGGTATGAGGGCGGCGCGCTGACCCCCGAACACGGAGGGCCCGCGCGACTGCTGGTGCCGCACCTGTACCTCTGGAAGTCCGCGAAGTGGCTCCACAAGCTGCGGATGATGCTGGAGGACGAGCCGGGCTTCTGGGAGGAGGCCGGCTACCACAACTACGGAGACCCATGGCGCGAGCAGCGGTACCAGGGCGACTGACCTGGCGTAAGGCGGCCCTCCGGGCGATTCGGCAGGAAACGCCGACCGCACGCACATTGGTCTTCGACGTCGACGGAGGCTGGCCGGGCCACGTGCCCGGTCAGCACGTCGACGTGCGGCTCACGGCGCCCGACGGGTACCAGGCCCAGCGAAGCTACTCGATCGCGTCGGCGTCGGGCCTGGAGATCACCGTGCAGCGGCTGGACGGCGGAGAGGTCTCGCCGTACCTGACGGACATTTACGACATTTCCTGGCCGGTCGAGGTTCGCGGGCCCGTCGGCGGGTGGTTCGTGTGGCGGCCCGCGGACCCGGCGCCGGTACAGCTGATCGCCGGTGGGTCCGGCGTCGTACCGCTGATGAGCATGGTCCGGGCGCGGGGCGAGGTGGGCTCGAAGACCCCGTTCAAGCTGCTGTACTCGGTCCGGACCCCCGAGGACACGATCTACGCCGACGAGCTCCGCCGCCGGGCGCGCGACGACGGCGGGCTCGATGTGCAGTACATCCACACCCGCGTGCGCAACAAGCGCATCGGGGTCGCGGACGTGCACACCCACGCCTGGCCGAAGGACTTCGCGCCGAGCGTCTTCGTGTGCGGGCCGACCGGGTTCGTGGAGACCGTGGCCGACATCCTCGTCGCGCTCGGCCACGACGCATCCCGCATCAGGACCGAGCGCTACGGGTGACTACATCATGCCGAGGTACCGCTCCCGCTCGAACGGCGTGACGACGCGGCGGTACTCCTCCCACTCCGTCCGCTTGTTCTTCAGGAAGAAGTCGAAGACGTGCTCGCCGAGCACCTCGGCGACGAGCTCCGAGCCGGCCATGACGTCGATCGCCTGGGAGAGGTTCTCCGGCAGCGCCTCGTAGCCGGCCGCGCGACGCTCACCGTCGGTGAGGGCCCACACGTCGTCCTCGGCGCCGGGCGGCAGCTCGTAGCCCTGCTCGATGCCCCGCAGGCCGGCGCCGAGCATGACGGCGTAGGCGAGGTACGGGTTGCAGGCGGCGTCGAGCGAGCGGACCTCGACGCGGGCCGAGTTCGGCTTGCCGTACGCCGGGACGCGGACGAGCGCCGAGCGGTTCTTGTGGCCCCAGCAGACGTACGCGGGCGACTCGGTGATCCGGTTCGGCAGCGTCTGCGGGAACAGCCGCTTGTAGGAGTTCACCCACTGGTTGGTGATGGCCGTGTACTCCCGGGCGTGCGCGAGCAGCCCCGCGATGAACGCCTGGCCGACCTTCGACATCTTCATCGGGTCGCTGGCGTCGTGGAACGCGTTGCGCTCGCCCTCGAACAGCGAGAGGTGGGTGTGCATGCCGCTGCCCGGCTGCTCGGTGAAGGGCTTGGGCATGAAGGTCGCGTGCACGCCGTGGGACAGCGCGACCTCCTTGATGACGTGCCGGAACGTCATGATGTTGTCGGCCGTGGTGAGCGCGTCGGCGTAGCGCAGGTCGATCTCCTGCTGCCCGGGCGCGACCTCGTGGTGGCTGAACTCGACCGAGATGCCGATCCGCTCCAGCGCGAGCACGGCCTGGCGGCGGAAGTCGCGCGCGACAGCGTGCGTCGTGTGGTCGAAGTAGCCTCCGGTGTCGACCGGCAGCGGCACCGAGCCCTGCTCGCCGAGGCTCTCCAGCAGGAAGAACTCGATCTCGGGGTGGGTGTAGAAGGTGAAGCCCTTCTCGGCCGCCCGCGACAGGGCCCGGCGCAGCACGTGGCGCGGGTCGGCCCACGAGGGCGAGCCGTCGGGCAGCGTGATGTCGCAGAACATGCGGGCGCTCTCGCCGGACATGCCGCCCTCGAACGGGAACACCTGGAAGGTCGTCGGGTCGGGCATGGCGACCATGTCCGACTCGTACACCCGGGCGAAGCCCTCGATCGCGGACCCGTCGAACCCGATGCCCTCCTCGAAGGCGGACTCGAGCTCGGCCGGGGCGACCGAGACGCTCTTGAGGGTGCCCAGCACATCGGTGAACCACAGCCGGACGAAGCGGATGTCCCGCTCTTCGAGCGTGCGGAGTACGAACTCCTGCTGACGATCCACGAGATGCCCCCACCAGCTGTCCACGGCCAATTTCGGGCAAGTCTCGCCCGCCCGTATTACACACAAGTTACCGGACCAGCGTATGTGACCAGGCACGGGCGTGAACGGGCCGTAGTGGGTAACAGCCGGGGCATGACCACCGACCTCTGGCCCTCCCTCGTGGACCGGTTCCGGGAGCGCGCCCGGTCGCGCCCCGTCGCCCTGGAAATTTCCGGCGACCTCGCCTCGGCCGTGGCCGCCGTCGTCGCCTGCGACGCGCTCGGCCCCGACAACGTCACCGGCCTGGCCCTCGGCGACGAGGTCGCGCCGGAGGTCCGCGACCTGGCGCTGCGCACGGGCCTCGACTTCCGGTTCGAACCGGTCCAGCCGATCCTCGACGCGTTCCTGGCCGCGCTCACCCTCGACGCCCCGGTCGTGGCGAACCTGCAGGCCAGGGTGCACCGGGTGGTGCTCCTGGCGCTGGCCGAACAGGAGGGCCGGGCCGTCCTCGATCCCCTTTCGGACGTGCCCGCGGGTGTACTTCCTGAGCTCGCCCGATGGCGCAACGCACAAGGGGACATCGATATCATCCCGGTTTCGGCAATGTGAAAAACCGCATCGTCCCGGTAACAATCTCCGCTCACGGTGCGACCATCGGGGTGTTGAGCCCGGGGACCCCGGATGGGGCCTCGAGGATTGAAACGAGGAGGACGTCGATGTCCGAGATCCCGTCCCTGTACGGCGGCGCCGTCAACCGCCGGATTCGCACCCGCGACCTGATCGCCGCCAAGGAGCGCGGCGAGCGGTGGCCGATGCTCACCTCCTACGACCAGTACACCGCCGGCATCTTCGACGAGGCCGGCATCCCGGTCCTGCTGGTCGGCGACTCGGCCGCCAACAACGTCTACGGGTACGAGTCCACGGTCTCCGTGTCGCAGGACGAGCTCCTGCCGCTCGTGCGGGCCGTGGTCCGCTCGACCAGGCGCGCGCTCGTCGTCGGTGACCTGCCCTTCGGCTCCTACGAGGAGGGCCCGGCGCAGGCGCTGCGCACCGCGGTCCGCTTCATGAAGGAGGGCGGCTGCCACGCCGTCAAGCTCGAGGGCGGCCGGCGCGTGGCCCCGCAGATCGCCGCGCTCGTGAGCGCCGGCATTCCGGTCATGGCCCACATCGGCTTCACGCCGCAGAGCGAGCACGCCCTGGGCGGCTTCCGCGTGCAGGGCCGCGGCGACGCGGCCGAGGACGTGGTGGAGGACGCGCACGCGGTGGCCGAGGCGGGCGCGTTCGCGGTAGTGCTGGAGATGGTGCCGGGCGAGGTGGCCAAGCGCATCACGCACGAGCTGCGCATCCCGACCGTGGGCATCGGCGCGGGCGCGGACACCGACGCGCAGGTACTCGTCTGGCAGGACATGGCCGGACTGCGCACGGGGCGGACGCCGCGCTTCGTGAAGCGGTACGCCGACCTGGCGGGCGCGCTGTCGGACGCGACGCGAGCCTTCGCCGACGAGGTCCGCACGGGCGTCTTCCCGGCGCAGGAGCACACGTTCGACTGAGGTCTTTTCCACGGCGGCGGCCGGGGCCTGGAACGGCCTCGGCCGCTGTTGCGCGATAAGTCGGGCGCTCCGCGCCACGACTTATCGGATTTATACCCCGTTCGGGCATAAATGCCCTTAAATCGGATTCGGTGGGACTCAGTGCCGGCCGGGGTTCGTTGTGGTATGAGCGCGGGGTCACTTGGACGGGGGGCTGACCGACGACGCTCGGCCGGTGGCGGCGGGAGCCTCCGGCCCCCGCAACGTGTAAGCGTGGTCCCGGTTCGTTGTTTCTTGCGGTTATGCCTCTTGGCCGTTGTTTCCTGGCGGGTTCGCGCGGGTCGTCATTCGGTGGTCCGGACCGTGCGCCATATGAAACGGGGCAGGATTGGCGGCGGTGGTTTGGGATAATCGATATATGCGGGGGCAGCGGGGGTTGTTCAGCCGGGCCGAATTGGCCGCGATGCGCGATCCGACTCGGCGGCGTAACTATTCTGCGAGTGCTGAGCGGTTTCGGCGGGAACATCAGGAGCGTCGGAACTGGGGGCTTGTGCGGCGGCACAATACGAAGCTTGAGCGGATGTTCGGCCGTGTCGAGGCGGCCGAGGCGTATTTTCGGCAGCGGGCGCGGGCCGTTCTCGCGCCGGTCCCGCCGGAACCGGCGGTTGAGCCGGCGGAAGTTCTGACGCCGAACGCCGGGCGGGTCGAACCGGCCGGACGCCCGACGCCGAACGCCACCCAGGTCGAACCGGCCGGACGCGCCGTGCCGATGGTGTCGCTGGTTGAGCAGGCCGCACGCCGGACACCGAACGCCACCCAGGTCGAACCGGCCGGCCGCCCCGTGCCGATGGTGTCGCAGGTTGAGCAAGCCGGATGCCCCGTCCGGCCGGATGGGCGCCCCGCGGGGCCCGCCGCCGACACCGGCGGCGATCCCGCGCCGCCGCCCGGCCGGCACGACGCCGAACGTTCCGAGCCCGCACGTGCCCCACGAAACATTGAACAATCGAACGGAGCCCGGCGCAGCACGCGTTCCGCCGACGCCACCGAAAACCGGCAACAACGGGCCATTGCCCCCACACGGCACCCGCACCGCCAATGTGCTGCACGACAACCCGAACCGGCACGCTCGATGTATTGCCGGTCCGCCACAGCGATTCGAGCCGGGCCCAAATGGCTCCAACGCCGCCCGTTTCCGGCACGCAATGAAAAGCGAGCGACAAACATCCGCCCGCACCGATGACGGCCCGACGCATCGGGCGTGTCCTTGACCTACTGCCGGTCGGATCTATACCTGCCCGCGCATATTTCCGATTCAGGAAATTCACGGAGCTGGTAGCGCCATGTCGAGGTCGCACCGCACCGAGCCGCGCCAGGCCGATTTGCGCCGTGTCGGGTCGAGGGCGCGCCGTGCCGGGCCGGGCAGCGCGGTGCCGGGTCGCGTCGCACCGCGCCGGGGCGGGTCGGGTCGTGTAGGGCCACGCCGCGCCAGACCCGCGTCCGGGTCGGACGCACCGCACCGCACCGCACCGCGTCGCGCCACGTCTGGGCGCACCGCTCGGGTCGGGCCATACCGCCCGCGTCCGGCCGTGCCGGGCGGTGCTGCGTTGGGTGGCGCCGTGCTGTGTCGGGTTGTGTCCGGTCGCGGCGGGTCAGAACTTGAAGTGCGACACGAGCTGCCGCAGGTCCTGGGACCGGCGGCCGCGCCCTTCGCGGCGCCCACGCCGTGCGTCGTGGCCGCGGTCGCGTCGGCCACGACGGCGATGTTCGCGGCGATCTTCTCCGCGCCCGTGGCCGCCTCCGCGACCGAGCGGCTCATCTCCGCGGTCGTGGCCGACTGCTCCTCCACGGCCGAGGCGATCGTCGCCTGGTACTGGTTCCACGTCGCCCATCCAGCGGATCGCCTCGGCCGCGACGCCCGTGTCGGCCTGGATCGCCGTCACGCGCCGGCGGATGTCCTCGGTCGCCTTCGCCGTCTCCTGCGCCAGGTCCTTGACCTCGCTGGCCACGACGGCGAAGCCCTTGCCCGACTCCCTCGCGCGGGCCGCCTCGATTGTCGCGTTGAGCGCCAGGAGGTTGGTCTGCTCGGCGATTGAGGTGATGAGCTGCAGTACGTTGCCGATCTCGGCGAGGACACCGCGAGCCGCTCGACCTTCTCGTTCGCCGCGGTCGCCTCGCGCACCGCGCCCGAGGCCACGCCGGCCGCGTAGGCGGCGTTGCGTGCGATCTCGTGGATCGACACGCCCATCTCCTCGGCGCCGGTCGCGACCGTGCTGACGTGCCGGGAGACCTCGTGCGAGGACATCGAGGCGTCCTGCATCTGGCGGCTCGTCGAACCCGCGGCGCCGGAGATCTCCTCGCTGACCTTCGACAGCTGGCGGGAGGCGTCGGCGAGGCTGTCCGAGCTGGTACTGACGGCGGAGATCGAGCTTCGGATGCTCCCCAGGGCCGCGTCCAGGCTCGCGGCCATCTGGCCGATCTCGTCGCGCCCGGTCACGCCGGCGTGCTGGGTGAGGTCGCCGTGGGCGAGCGCGTCGAGCACCGCGCGCACCTTGCGCACGGGGTTGATGATCGCCCACGCCACCGGGATCGCGATGGCCAGGAACACCGCCAGGCCGATGGGCAGCGCGATCGACGTCGTCCAGCGCGCCCGGGTCCGGGTCCGGCCATGCCGTCGCGCTCCTGGCCGATCCGCTCGTCGAGCTGGTCCTCGAGCGCGCCGATCTTGTCGTCGACCGCGTGGTTGCGCTCGGCGATGTCGCCCTCGCGCTGCCGCACCGCGGACTGGTCGGTCTGGGCGTCCTTGATGAAGGTACCGATGAAGTCATTGAAGGAGATCGCGTCGGTCTTGATGCCGGCCAGGTCGGTGCGGACGTCGGCCGGCAGCGCCAGCGCGTCGAGCTTGCCGATTGTCTCGGTGACGGAGTCGAGGTCGCCGGGCAGGTCGTTGAGGATCGCCGCGATGTCCTGCTCGGCCAGCGCCCGGGTAGGCGTCGACCTTGAGTTCCGACTCCCGCGTGTCGAGGTGGTGCAGCAGGCTGCTGGCGACGTCGAGCACGGGCACGGTGTCGGCCTGGTCGCTGAGCGTGCGCTGGGACAGCAGCGCGGCGGTGCCCGTGGCCGCCGAGACGATGATTCCGGCGGCGCAGAGGATGCCGATCTTCGGCGCGATGCCCAAATTTGGCGAAGACGGCCATGAAGACCCCAATCACGGATTCCGGAGTTGTACCCGTGACATCGGCCACTGACCACGCACTCTGAACCTAAATCGCCACGTCCAGGCGCTCAAGTCCCCGAATGACGTATCCCGGCTTGTACACCGGGTCGCTCACCAGCCGCATCTGCGGCGCCTTGGCCAGCAGCGCGCCGAACGACGCGGCCAGTTCGATGCGCGCCAGCGGGGCGCCGAGGCAGTAGTGGATGCCCGCCCCGAACGAGATGTGCGGGTTGTCGCGCCGGGTCACGTCGAGGTGCTCGGGGTCGGCGAACGCGGCCGGGTCGTGGTTGGCCGAGCCGAACAGCAGCGCGACCTCGCTGCCGCGGGGAATCCGCACGCCGTGCAGCTCGATGTCCTCGAACACCCAGCGCTCGAACATCTGCAACGGGGTGTCGAACCGCATCAGCTCCTCGATCGCGGAGCCGGCGAGCCCCGGATCCGCCCGGACCAGCGCCAGCTGCTCCGGGTGCTGCAGCAGCGCCCGCCAGCCGTTGCCGGTCACGTTGACGGTGGCCTCGTGGCCGGCGTTGAGCAGCAGCACGCAGGTGCCGATGAGCTCGTCCTCGCTGAGCCCTTCCACCGCGGCCAGGGCACTGACCAGGTCGTCGTGCGGGTCGTCCTTGCGGCGCCGGGCCAGCGCGCGCAGGTAGTCGGTGAACTCCTCCGACGCCCGTACCGCCGTCTCGGCCGTCTCGCGCGACGGGTTCAGCTCGTACATCCCGCAGATCGCCGCGGACCAGGGCCGCAGCCGGTGCCGGTCGGCCTCGGGCACGCCGAGCAGCTCCGCGATGACGGTCACCGGCAGCGGCTCGGCCACCTGCGCGATGAGGTCGCCCCCGCCCTGCGCCACGAACGCGTCGACCAGCTCGTGCGCCAGGCGCTCGACGTACGGCCGCAGCGCCTCCACCCGGCGCGGGGTGAACGCCTGCGAGACCAGCCGCCGCAGCCTGGTGTGGTCGGGCGGCTCGCGGTCGAGCATGCCGTTGTTGTTGAGGGTCCAGAACGGCTCCTGGAACTCGGGCGGAGCCGTGCGGCCCATCTCCTCGTGCGAGGCCACGTGCAGGTAGCTGCGGCCCAGGCGCCGGTCGCGCAGCAGCGCGTTGACGTCCTCGTGGCGGCTGATGAGGTACTGCCGGCTGGGTTCGAACCACAGCACCGGCGACTCCTCGCGCAGCCGGGCGTAGGCCGGATACGGCCGCGCGACGAACTCCGCCGACCACGGGTCGAACCCGCCGGGCCCCGTCACAGGTCCGTCACCCGGATCCCCGCGTGCGCCTTGTACCGCTTGTTGATGGCGATCAGATTCGCGGTCAGCGCCTCGACCTGCCCGGCATTGCGCAGCCGCCCGGCGAACACCCCCCGCATGCCGCTGATCCGCCCCGCGAGGGCCTGCACCTGCAGCGTGGCGTCGCGGTCGTCGCCCAGCACCAGCACGTCCAGGTCGACCGCGTCAACGGCCGGATCCGCCAGCAGTACCGCGCTGACGTGATGGAACGCCGCACACACCCGAGCCTCGGGCAGCAGCCCCGCGGCCTGCTCGGCGGCGCTGCCCTCCTCGACGCGCAGCGGGAAGGGTCCCTGCTTGTCGAACCCCAGCGGGTTCACGCAGTCGACCACGATCCGCCCGCCCGTCAGCTGCGGCGCCAGCTCCGCGACCGTGGCCGCGTGGCCCTCCCACGGCACCGCGATGACGACAACGTCGGCCCCCGCGGCGAACGCGTTGTCGCCGCCCTCGACCGTCCCTTGCACCCCCGGCAGCTCGCGCAGCTCCTCGGCGGCCTGCTCCCCGCGCTCGGTGGAGCGGGACCCGACGAGGACCCGCTGGCCGGCCCGGGCGAATCGGTACGCGAGGCCGCGCCCCTGAGGCCCGGTCCCGCCGATGATGCCGACGGACAGCGCCGAGACGTCGGGCAGCTCGATCTGGTCGTAGCTCATGCCTCTGTTGTACCTCCCGCCGACCGTTCCCGATTCCCCGGCTCCCGCCAACTTCGCCACATCTACCCCTGCGGCCCGATCTCCTGGAACGTCACCTTCCGCTTGCCCGGATCGGCCTCCGTGAGCCGTACCGCGATCCGCTCCCCCAGCGGTAGCACGTCACCCTCGCAGCGGGCCCGCACCGGCGGCTCGTCGATCGCGATGTCGGCCCGGTGCTTGGCCCGGTCGACGTCGAGCACCGCCGCCTCGAACGTCTCGCCCACCCGCCCCTGCAGCAGCGTCGCCTCCACCAGGTCAACCGCCGAGCGCTCGGCCGACCCCGCGACCCGGTCGGTGCGCGTCATGACCTCCGGCAGCTTCGGCAGGGCCTCCCGCGCCCAGGAGGGGACCGCTGTGCCCGCGTGGAGGGCGAGGCACACCTCGGTGACGTAACGGTCGGCCAGGCGCCGCAGCGGGGCCGTCACATGGGCGTAGGGCGCGGCCACCGCGGCATGCAGCGGCTGCTCCGGCGGGCTCCCGTCGAACGGCGTGTAGCCGGCCCCGCGCATCATCTCGGCGGCCTGGTCGAGCAGCGCCGCCGCCCGCGGCTGGCCGGGGTCGAGAGCGGAGATGACCTGCCCCGGCGTCGCATTTTCCGGCCACGGTACGTCCAGCGCCTTAGCCGCCAGCCGCAGCGCCTCGACGGTCTCGGCCGGCGCCGGCGGCATGGTGCGCAGCAGCCCGACCCCGCCGGCGAGCATGATCTTCGCCGCGGCCATCCCGGTGAGCAGCGAGATCTGCGCGTTGTACTCCTCCACCGCGACCGGCGCCCGCAGCGTGAGCCGCCACCCGTCGCCGTCCGGCTCGATCTCCTGCTCGGGCAGCGGCAGGTTCACGGCCCCGCGCTCCAGCCCCCGGGCCACGAGCACCTTCCCGACCTCGGGCAGCAGCGCGATCGACGGGTGCAGCCGGCCCTGGTCCGCGTCCCGCTGCACCGACTCGTAGTCGAGCTTGGCCCGGCTGCGCACCCGCGCCCGCTGCACCTCGGCCCCGGTCGCGTTGCCCTCGACGTCGACGTCGATCGCCCACAGCACCGCCGGGCGCACCTGATCCGGTAACAGGCTCGCCGCGCCCTCGCTGAGCACCGGCGGATGCAGCGGGACCTTTCCGTCGGGCAGGTACACGGTCTGCCCCCGCTGCCACGTGTCCCGCTCCAGGGCCCCGCCGGGCTCGACGAACGCGGCGACGTCCGCGATCGCGTAGTAGACCCGGTAGCCGGTGTCGCGGCGCTCGATGAGCAGGGCCTGGTCGAGGTCCTTGGAGGTGGGCGGGTCGATGGTGACGAACTCGAGCTCGGTCCGGTCGGGCCGGTCGTCGAACGTCCGGCGCGCGGCGGCCTCGGCCTCCTGCTGCGCGGCGGCGGAGAACGCGTCGGGCAGCTCGAGCTCGTGGCGTAGGGCGCTGAAGTCGATGCGGGGGGCGATTACTCGGCGGGCGGTCACGGGTCAGTCTTACCAGCAACGGTCACCCCGGAAATCACGCGAACGGCCGGTACCATTCCCGGCCCGTGGACCGGCCCGGGACTCGGCCGCGGGACGGGCGGGGCGGTCGTTCTTCCGGCCGATGCGAGATGCCGCCGAACGCGGAAGGCTCGGTGTCGTTCCCGCCCGTGGACCGAGACGGGCGAGGCGGTTGTTCTTCCGGCGCGATGCGGGACGGCCGCTCAGCCGCGCGACCGGCGACCCGGCCCGTGCGGGACGGCCGCACAGCCGAGCGACCGGCAACGCGACCCATGCGGCACGGCCACTCAGCCGCGCGACCGGCAACGCGACCCATGCGGCACGGCCACTCAGCCGCGCGACCGGCAACGCGGCCCGTGCGGGACGGCCGCACAGCTGCGCACCCGGCCCGTGCGGGAACGCCGCTCAGCCGCGCGACCGGCGACCCGGCCCGTACGGGAACGCCGCACAGCCGCGCGACCGGCGAGGTGGCCGACGCGGAAAGGCCGCCGAACGCGGAACGGCCGGCCCCCGTGTTCCGTGGGCCGGCCGTTCTCGGTGCTGCGTTACGGGCGGGCGAGGGTCGCCCAGTCCTCCGCGGTCATGCTCGCGGCCTCTTCCGGGTTGTTGCCGTTCTCGCGGCCCGGGATGGCCTCCGACGCCAGGGCCGACGCCGGGTCGGTGTCGCCCGCCGAGGTCGCCTCGGGCGTCAGGCCGCCCTCGGACACCACGGCAGCGGGCGTCGCCGGCTCGGACGAGGTCGCCGCGGCGGGAGACGTGGTCTCCGGGGTCGCGGCCTTCTTCGCCGGGGCCTTGCGCGGCGCCGCGGTCTTCTTCGCCGCCGTCGACTTCGCGGCGGCCGGGGCCGTCGCCTTGGCGGTCGTCGTCTTCGTCGCCGCCGCCTTGGCCGGGGTGGCCTTCGCCGTGGTCGACTTGGCGGCCGTGGTCTTCGCCGGCGCCGACTTCGCGGCGGCCGGGGCCGTCGCCTTGGCGGTCGACTTGGTGGCCGTGGACTTCGCCGGCGCCGACTTCGCGGCCGCCGACTTCGTGGCCGTGGGCCGGGCCGGCGCCGACTTGGCGGCCGCCGTCGACTTCGCCGCGGACTTCGCCGGGGCCGCCTTGGCCGTGGTGGCCTTGGTGGCCGTCGACTTCGTGGCGGCCTTCGTCGCCTTCGCGGCCGACTTCGCCGGGGTCGCCTTCGCCGTGGTCTTCGCGGGGGCCGTCTTCTTGGCCGCCGTGGACTTGGCGGCCGTCGACTTCGCGGCCGTCGACTTGGTGGCGGCCTTCGCCGGGGCCGTCTTCGTCGCGGCCTTCGCCGGGGCCGCCTTGGCCGTCGCGGTCTTCTTCGCCGCGGTGGACTTGGCGGCCGTCGACTTCGCGGCCGTCGACTTGGTGGCGGCCTTCGCCGGGGCCGCCTTCGTCGCCGTGGACTTCGCCGCCGTCTTGGCCGGGGCCGTCTTCTTCGCGGCCGTCGACTTCGCCGCCGTCGACTTCGCGGCCGTCGACTTCGCGGCCGTCGACTTCGCGGCCGTCGACTTGGTGGCGGCCTTCGCCGGGGCCGCCTTCGTCGCGGCCTTCGCCGGGGTCGCCTTCGCCGTCGCGGTCTTCTTCGCCGCGGTGGACTTCGCCGCGGTGGCCTTGGCCGCCGTCGACTTCGCCGCCGTCGACTTGGTGGCGGCCTTCGCCGGGGCCGCCTTCGTCGCCGTGGACTTCGCCGCCGTCTTGGCCGGGGCCGTCTTCTTCGCCGCCGTCGACTTCGCCGCGGTGGCCTTGGCCGCCGTCGACTTCGCCGCCGGGGTCGCCTTCGCCGTCGCCTTGGCCGCCGTCTTCGCCGGGGCCGACTTGGCCGCGGTGGTCTTCTTCGCCGCCGTCGACTTGGCCGCCGTCGACTTCGCGGCCGGGGCCGCCTTCGCCGTGGTCGTCTTCTTCGCCGCCGTCGACTTCGCGGCCGGGGTCGCCTTCGCCGTGGTCGTCTTCTTCGCCGCCGTCGACTTGGTGGCCGCGGTGGTCTTCTTCGCCGCCGTGGTCGACTTCGCCGCCGGACCGGCCGCCTTCGTCGCGGTCGTCTTCCGCGCCGCCGGAGCCGCCGCCTTCGACGCCGCCGCCGTCTTGCGCGCCGCCGGAGCCGCCGACTTCGCCGCCGCCGCCGTCTTGCGAGCGGCCGGAGCGGCCGCCTTCGACGCCGCGGTCGTGCGAGCGGCCGCCGGGGTGGCCGCCTTCGACGCCGCCGTCTTGCGAGCGGCCGCCGGGGCCGCCGCCTTCGACGCCGTGGTCGAACGCGCCGCCGCCGGGGTGGCCGCCTTCGACGCCGCCGTCTTGCGCGCCGCCGGAGTGGCCGCCTTCGACGCGGCGGTCTTGCGAGCCGCCGAAGCCGGGGCCGCGGTGGTGGACTTGCGAGCCGCCGAAGCGGCCGGCGTGGACCGGGTCGCGCGCGACTTGGCGGCGGTCGTCGCCGTCTCCGTCGCGGCGGCCGGCGTCACGGCCGCGGTCGCGGTGCGGCGGGGGGAGCCGGCCGCGACCGTCTTGCGGGCCCTGGCGGGGGCCTGCCCGGTCGTCGCGGCGGCCGAGGCCGTCGCGGTCGTCGCGGCCGCGCGCGCTGCGGCCGATCTCGTGGTGGCCTTCTTTGCTGCGGCCATCGTGGTCCTCCTGGAGGAGTTCTCCCGCGTCCTGCGGGATTTTCGCGGTTGGGTTGTGCGGGTGGTCGGGTTCTCGGGGAGCCGGCATGTCCGGGCGGTTCGCGGTCGCTCCGGGCTCCGGCGCTTTTGCTAGTGCTTGCCTTCCCACCGTTCGTCTTCGGCGTCCCACGCCTCGTTGCGTTCCTGGACTGTAGCGAGGGCCTGTTCGGCCGCCGCCGCCGAGTCGAAGGGGCCGAGCCGGTCCCTGCCCGGGCACATGTTGGCCTCGGACTCGACCCGTTGGTGAGAAAGGCACCAGTAGTACCGCTCAGCACCGCTGCTGCTCATGACATCACTGTGCACCGCAAATGAAACATGCGCCACCGAAACCGGCAAATAGCTTGTTGGGATTCCACAGTAGACGCAACCGCCTGACAAGGGTCGTGGACACGCTCGACCGGTACATCGGCGTCCGACACCGGAATGGCACGGGCCGGAATGCATTGCCGCACAACGGTTCGGCGATCATGGCGAGGTCTTCAAATCCCGAACGACAGTGGGATTTGCCGTTCGCGCCTGTGGCAACTCTCACCCGCGGGTGAGCCGAACGGAGGAAACACATTCGAGTCGTCCGGTCGACCCTCGGATCCTCGTTTGGAGACGAACGAGGGCGGCCCGGGGGGATCGTCCACGGTGGACGGGGCCCGGATCGGACCCGGCCGGCCTTTGAAAGGAAGTGCAAGATGACGGGGTACCGAATCAGGCTCCCGGTCCCCTGCGGGACACTTGCTGCGTGAGCCTCCATGCCGATGACCTCCCGGACGTCCTCGCCGTCACGCCGCTGACCGGCCCGCCCGACGTGACCCTGCGCCCGCCCGGCTCGAAGAGCATCACCAACCGGGCGCTCATCTGCGCCGCCCTCGCCCCCGGGCGCAGCACGCTGACCGGGATGCTCTTCGCCAACGACACGCACGCGATGCTCGGCGCCGTCCGCGCGCTGGGCGCCGCCGTCACCGTCGACGAGGCGGCGCGGACGGTGCTCGTCGACGGCATCGACCCGCGCACCGCGACCGGTGAGGTGCGTATCGACGCCCGCCAGTCCGGCACGACGGGGCGCTTCATCCTGCCGGCGGCGGCCCTGCGCCCGGCGCGCGGCATCGTCGACGGCGACCCGCAGCTGCGGGCGCGGCCGTTCGGCCCGCTCGTGGACGCGCTGCGCGAGCTCGGCGCGACAATCGAGGACCTCGACCGCCCCGGCTACCTGCCCGTCGCCGCGACCGGACCGGTGGCCGGCGGCAAGGTGGCGGTGCCGGGGCACATCTCCAGCCAGTACCTCTCCGGACTGCTGATGGCCGGGCCGCTGATGGCCGACGGGCTCACCGTGGAGCTCACCTCGCCGCTGGTCTCCGTGCCGTACGTCGAGTCGACCACCGCCGTGATGGCCGCGTTCGGCGTCCAGGTGGACGGCCTGACGGTGCGCCCGCAGGCGTACCGGGCCACGGAGTACGACATCGAGCCCGACGCGAGCGCCGCCTCCTACCTGCTCGCCGCGGCCGCCATCACCGGCGGGCGGGTGAGCGTCGAGGGCCTCGGCACCGGCAGCCTGCAGGGCGACGTGCGCTTCGCGGACCTGCTGGAGCGGATGGGCGCGCGGGTCGAGCGGGACGCGCACCGCATCACGGTGACGGGCACCGGCGAGCTGCACGGCATCGAGGTCGACATGGCCGACATCTCCGACACCGCGCAGACCCTCGCGGCCGTGGCCGCGTTCGCGGACTCCCCCACGGTCGTCACCGGCATCGACTTCATCCGCCGCAAGGAGACCGACCGGATCGCGGCGATCGTGACCGAGCTGCGCCGCGCGGGCCTCGACGCCACCGAGGACGTCGACGGGTTCACCGTGCGGCCGGGGGCGATCGCGCCGACGGACTTCGAGACGTACGACGACCACCGCATGGCGATGAGCCTGGCCCTGCTCGGGCTGCGCGTGCCCGGCGTACGCATCAAGCACCCGCGGTGTGTTTCGAAGACCTATCCGACGTACTTCGAGGACCTGGCCCGCCTGCGATAGCTCGTTGGCGTTGTACACCGCCACCCCGAACCCCAGCAGCAAGACCGTCAGCGCCTTCGAGCTCGTCCTCATGCGCAGCCTGTCGGCGGCGCGGGGCCTTACCTGAGGAGTTCACTGGCCGTCGAACCAGAGCGCCTCCCACGCCCCGGGCGCGGCGCCCGTCGCCTTCATCTCCTCGTAGTACTGGCCGGTGTAGTCGAGGCGGCAGGTGAAGTACGTGCCGCGCGAGATGTTGCGCAGGTAGTACTTGCCGCCGTCGGTCCAGACGTCGAAGGTCTCCCAGATGTCGGCCCACTCGCCGCGGCCGCGCAGCATGCCCAGGTTCTTGCCGGTGTACCCGTACTCGGCCGTGACCAGGTACCCGGACGGGGCCTGCAGGAACACCGTGTGCCCGCCGTCGTCGGAGCAGATCTCGAAGACCTCCCAGCTGCCGGTCGTCCCGGGCACGGTGCGCGCGCGGAGCATGTTGTGGCTGGCGCCGGTGTACCCCTGCTCCTCCGCGATGTACCGGTTCGCGGCGAGACTGAGGATTTTGTACTCGCGGCAGCTGGCCAGCCCCGGCACGCCCGTGCCCTCGAAGCCGAGCTGCTGCTCGCCGTCGCGGGTCAGCGGCGTCGCGCCCGTCATGTCGATGTGGCCCGGCGACAGTCCGGCCGGGGGCGCGGCGGCGCTGCCCCGGGCGCTGGGGTGCCCGGGGTCGCCCTCACCGGCGCGCGCGAGCGCGAGAGGGGTCACGACCACCGCCACGACCGCGGTGGCCACCAACACGAGAATGCTCTTGCGCCGCACCGGGCACTCCGTTCACGCCGACGGCCGCTTCGTCCGGCCGTACCGCGGGAAATGCTCGGCCACCCCATCGAAAGGGGTCAAGGTGCCAAAGCCGATCTTAAAGCTTCTTTCAGCGCCTCTTGGCCGTTGTCACGCAGCGCGTTCGCGACCCCCGGGCCGCGCTGTGAAAACTGCTGAAAACGGGCTGAAAAGTTCACGCCCGAATACGCAAGGCGACGGACGAGTCGACCTGTACGCCGGGTTCTGTCCCCGCCTCTCGGCGGTGGACGGCCATCCATCTCGGCCTGCCGTCGCCGGCAGGCTCCAGCGGTCCACCCGCAGGCTCGGGCGGGCCGCCCTCGAACGCCTGCGCAGGCCGGTTCCCGTGGGCGCCGGCCCTTTTGACCTTGCTCCGGGTGGGGTTTACCTAGCCGCCCCGGTCACCCGGGGCGCTGGTGGGCTCTTACCCCACCGTTTCACCCTTACCAGCTCGCGCTGGCGGTCTGCTCTCTGTGGCACTGTCCCGCGGGTCGCCCCGGGTTGCCGTTAACAACCACCCTGCCCTGTGGAGCCCGGACGTTCCTCGGCGGTGCCGGAGCACCGACGCGGCCGCCCGGTCGACTCGTCCGTCGTGCTGACTATGGTAGTCAGACCATGGAACTCGCCGACATCGCACTGCTGGCCACGGCCGGGCTCGCCGCCGGCACGGTCAATGCGATCGCCGGCGGCGGGTCGCTGATCACCTTTCCGGCCCTGATCGCGACGGGGCTGCCGCCCGTGGCCGCGAACGTGACGAACACCACGTCGGTGTTCCCGGGGTACGTCGCGTCGGTCTACGGCAGCCGCACCGACCTGACGCTCGAGCACCTGCCGCGGCTGATCCCGACGTCGGTCGTCGCGGCGGCGCTCGGGTGCGCGTTGCTGCTGCTCACGCCGGCCGCGGCCTTCGACTACGTGGTGCCGTTCCTGGTGCTGGGGGCGACCGCGGTGCTGGCTTTCCAGGACCGGCTGCGCCGGCTCGTCGGGCACCCGCGGGAGCTGTCCGGGCGGCGCCGCACGCTGAGCCTGCACGCGATGGTGTTCGCCGGGTCGCTCTATGGCGGGTACTTCGGGGCCGCCCTCGGCGTCATGCTCGTCGCCGCGCTCGGGCTGGTGCTGGACGAGACGATGGCCCGCATCAGCGCCCTGAAGAACGTCATCTCGGCCGTCGGCGGGCTCGTCGGGGTGCTCGCGTTCGCGCTGTTCGGGCCGGTCGACTGGGCCGACGTGGCCGTGGTCGCGCCGGCCGCGCTGGTCGGGGGCTACGGCGGCGCCCGGCTCGCCCGGAGGCTGCCGAGCGCCGTGCTCAAGACCCTCATCGTCGTGTTCGGCACGGTGGTGGGGCTCGTCCTGCTGTATCGCGCCTTCTTCTAGGCCAGGTGGCCGGTCTCGTTGACCGAGCGCACCGCGACTCCCCCGTCCGGCCAGGAGTCCACCAGCGAGACGCCGGCCGGGTCGAGGTACAGCCGGAACAGGAACGAGTCGCTCGCGCCCAGCGCGTCGCGGAGCAGCAGCTTGATCGGGGTCACGTGGCTGACGACCGCGATCTGCCGGCCGTCGAAGCGGTCCTGCAGGCTGCGCACGGCCCGGCGCACGCGCATGGCGACCTGCTGGAACGACTCGCCGCCGGGCGGCGGGACGGCGGTGGAGGCGAGCCAGCGGTCCTGCTCGGCGCCGTACCGCTCGCGGACCTCGGCGTAGGTCAGGCCCTCCCACTCGCCGAAGTCGCACTCGATGAGGTCGTCCTCGACGATGAGCGGCACGTCGCCGAGGGCCGCGGCGGTCTCCAGGCAGCGCTTCAGCGGGGACGTGATGACCGCGGCGAGGTCCGGGGCGAGCGCCCGGGCCCGGACGGCGGCCTGAGCGGCCTGCTGGTGGCCCAGCGGGGACAGCGGGATGTCGCCGCGGCCGGAGTAGCGCTTCTCGGCCGTGTAGGACGTCTCGCCGTGCCGGACCACCACCATGCGCAGCGGTGATCCGGTCGCCGGCGGGGACCACGAGCGCTTCGGGGCGTCCGGCTCCTCGGCCTTGCCGTCCATCGCGGCGTTGGCCAGGCGGTCGGCGTCCTTGTTGCGTTCGCGGGGGATCCAGCCGTACCGCACCAGCGCGAAGCCCTGCGCGATCCCGCGCGCCTCGTCGGCCAGGGGGCGCAGGCCCGGGTGCTTGATCTGCCAGCGCCCCGCCATCTGCTCGATGACGAGCTTGGAGTCCATCCGCACGTCGACCTCGTCGGCGCCGAGCTCGCGGGCGGCCTTGAGCCCGGCGATGAGGCCGGAGTACTCCGCGACGTTGTTCGTCGTCACCCCCAGCGCCCCGAGGCGCTCGGCGAGCACCGCGCCGGCCTCGTCGCGCACGACCGCGCCGTAGCCCGCCGGCCCGGGGTTGCCGCGCGATCCCCCGTCCGCCTCGACGGTCACCCGCATGCGGCTACAGCCCCGACTCGGCGGTGCGCACCAGGATGCGCCGGCACTCCTCGCAGCGCACGACCTCGTCGGGCGGGGAGGCCTTGACCCGGGCCCGGTCGCCGCCGGAGAGCTCGATGCGGCAGCCCTCGCAGCGGCCCTGGCGCAGCATCGCCGCGCCGATCCCGCCGCTGGACTCGCGGATCTTGTCGTAGAGCCCGACGAGGTCGGCGGGCAGGTCGGCGGCGAGCGGGCGGCGGCCGGACCGGCGGAACTCCTCGTCCTTGGCGATCGCGGCGAGGGCTTCGTCGCGGCGCTGCTCGGACGCGGCCCGGGTCGCCCGGGCCGTCTCGAGCCGGCCGACGATCCCGTCGAGGGTGGACTGCGCGGTCTCGCGCTGCTCCATGAGCTCCAGCTCGGCGTCCTCGAGCTCGGACTGGCGCCGGTTGAGCGTGGCGATCTCGTGCTGCAGCGCCTCCAGTTCGCGGGAGGGGCCGGTGCCGGCGTCGAGGCGGGACTGGTCCTTGTCCTTGCGGGCGCGGACCTGCTCGGTGTCCTTCTCCAGCCGATCGATGTCGCGGTCGATGTCGTCGACGGCCACCTGGGCGCGGACCCGCTGATCCTCCAACGTGGACAGCTCGCGGGCCAGCGAGTCGAGCTCGGCGTGCTCGGGCAGGGCCTTGCGCTTGTGCGCGAGCTGGGTCAGCGCGATGTCGATCGCCTGCAGATCGAGCAGGCGGCGCTGGGCTTCCGGATCGGCCTTCACGAGTGGTTATCCTCCAACAGGACCCAGGGTGAGGTGTCCACATCGGACACGATGGTCTGCACGCCGGCCTCCGCGCGCAGGAACGCCGCGACGTCGTCCAGCCAGGGCCGCTCCGACGCCCAGTGCGTGACGTCGACGAGAGCCGGCCCGCCGTTCGCGAGGTGCTCCTGCGCCGGGTGGTGGCGCAGATCCGCGGTCAAGTATGCGTCAACGCCGGCCCGGGTGGCGTCGGCGAGGAACGCATCGCCGGCCCCGCCCGACACCGCGACCGTCTCCACCCGGGCGGCGGGGTCGCCTGCCACGCGTACCGAAGCCGCCGCACCTGGCAGTTTCGCCGCCGCATGCCGGCCGAACTGCGCCAGGGTCATCGGCTCGGGGAGCCGGCCGATGCGCCCGTGGCCGCGCTCGGGGGCCCGGGGATCCGGCCGCAGCGGGTGTACCTCCCGCAGCCCGAGCGTCGCCGCCAGCGCATCGGACACGCCCGGGCGGGCCACGTCGCCGTTGGTGTGGGCGGTGAACAACGCGATCCCGGAGCGGATCATCCGGTGCACGATGCGGCCCTTGTACGTCGTCGGCGCCACGCTGGAGACGCCGCGCAGCAGCAGCGGGTGATGGGTGAAGACGAACTGGGCCCCGGCCCGCGCGGCCTCGTCGACGACGGCGGGGTCGCAGTCGACGGCGAGCAGCACACGGGTCACGGTGGCGTCCGGCTCGCCGAGGACGAACCCGACGCGGTCCCAGTCCTCCGCCCACTCCGGCGGGTACCGCTGCTCCAGCAGTCTGACGAGTTCGGCGACAAGCACGGCGTAACGTTAGTCCACCGGTTCGGTGCCCGTGATGCGCTGGGCCTGCACGGACGGGTGGGCCTCCAGCGCGTCGAGCGGCAGGCGCCACGGGAAGTCGTTGCGCGTCTCGCCGATGCCGGGCTGGTGCAGTTCGAGCACGTCGTCGCCGTAGAGCACGGTGATGCCCCAGGAACGCAGCCGCGCGATCGACTCGCCGAAGGCGGGGTGGGCGGCCATCGCGCGGTTGGTGTACGGCACCGCCACGATCGGCAGCCCCAGCCCGAGGCCCTCGACGATGAGGCCGAGGGCCAGGGTGTCGGCGATGCCGGCGGCCCACTTGTTGACGGTGTTGACGGTCGCGGGCGCGACGATCATCGCCTCGGCGGCGGGCAGGATGTCGGGGTCGCCCGGGTACTTGTACCGGTGCCGCACGGGGTGGCCCGTCTGCTTGACGAGGCCGGGGATGTCGAGCCACTTCAGGGCGTCGGGCGTGGCCACCACGCAGACGTCCCAGCCACGCTCCTGGGCGAGCGCGACCAGATTGCCAACGCCGGCGGTGGCCGGTGAGCCACACACGACGGCGTACAGAACGGGTCGTGACATGCGGGCATTCTGCCCTGCGGCTCAGACTCCGACACTCATGTGCTCGGCAAGTTCCGCCACCGGGGCCGACGGGGCCCCCCGCGTGCGGCGCAGCACGTCGCTGAGCACCTCGCGGGCCAGCGGCCGGCAGCGGATCTCCGACGGGGCGAGCCGGTCGCCCTCCAGCAGCATCTCGCTCGCCATGTCGATGTCGCCGATGAGCGCCTGCGCACGGGCCTGGTCCAGATAGTGGTGGGCCCGGCGCTCGGGCAGCAGGGCGTTGAACCCGTCGGGATCGAGCGACTGGTGTACCTCCACCGCCACCCGGCCCTCGCCGAGCTCGACGGCGGCCGCGGCCCGGTGCAGCGTCACGTTCGTCGGGCCGAAGCACGACCAGTAGTAGTTGGCGTCGCCGTCCATGCGCCGGGCCGCCTCCTCCGCCCCCGAGAGCAGGTCGCGCACGGTCGCGCTGTCGCCGATGCGCGCGGCCGCCATCGCGCCCTGCAGCAGCAGCTGGCCGTAGACCGAGATGCGCTCGGGGGTGTTGTCGTTGCCGGCGGTACCCGGGGCGAGCCGGTTGGCGATGTTGACGTTGATCTCGAGCGCGGGGCGGGCCCGGCCGAGGGAGAGCAGCGCGCAGGCGACCCGCGTGGTGGCGGTGCCGGCCAGCAGCTGATCGCCGGCGCGCTGGGACACGGCGATCGAGCGGTCGGCGGCGAGCCAGGAGAGCTCGTGCTCGCCGAGCTTGCGCAGGGCGCTGGATGCGATCTGGTACACCTGCCCGAGCAGGTGGGCGGCCTCCACGGCCTGGGCGCCGTCGCTGTAGGCGGTGTCGGCGGCCTGGGCCTCGCGCAGCAGGCGGGGCAGGGTGCGGGCCAGCATGCCGTACTTCGCGTGCTGGTACGACAGCCAGGCGTGGGTCACCGCCTTGCGCATCTCCGGCAGCGGCGGGGGCTCCGGCGGCGCGTAGAAGAACGCGCTGATCTGGTCGTAGCGCTCCAGCGCGGCCCGGATCTCCTCGACCTCGATCTGGTCGACGCAGTTGATGCTGTCGGGGCGCCGCTCGGGGTCCCGGCCCAGCAGGATCTGCACGTCCAGCTGCAGGACGTCGGCGATCTCGTACACGACGGAGAACTTGTCCAGGCGGCGCACGCCGCGCTCGACCTTGTCGACCCAGCTCTTGGACTTGCCGAGCCGGTCGGCGAAGACCTGCTGGGACATCTTGCGCCGGTTCCGCCAGTAGGCCACCCGTCGGCCGATGGGCAACTCATCCACGTCGCTCACCTCCGGAGGTCACCCGGCCGGTAGACATCGCACGATTTGTGCGGTTCATCCCGGTCGTTTGCTCATACGTTCCGATGTGCAAGTTGCAGCCCCCGTCGCATTTCCAAACGACGCACAACGCGTCCGGTAACGCGACGTGATCCCGTGCGTACTTTCGAGCAATCTCGCCAGGCAGGAGATGGTCATGCCCTCGTTGCTCACATGGGGTAAGTCCCGGCTCGGCAAGGCCGCGGCCCGCTACGCCGCGCACGGCTGGCCGGTGCGGCCGGGCGCCTACCTGGTGGACCGGCACGCCGGACGTCACCTGCGGCAGCGCCGCTTCGACTGCGGCCGCCCCGGCTGCCCGACCGTCGCGTGCCACCCGGCGCCACGCCCGATGACCGGCGACGCGGCGCAGGCCCGGGCGCTGTGGCGCGAGCACCCGTACACGATCCTGCTGCCGACCGGGTACGCCTTCGACGTGCTCGAGGTGCCCGGCACCCTGGGCCGGGCCGCACTGCTGGGCGACGGCTTCGCGGCCGCCCAGCAGTGCGGCCCGGTGGTGGTGGCGCCCGGGGACCGCTGGATGTTCCTGGTCCTGCCCGGGCACGGGGTACTGCCGGAGCTGGCCGCGCACGCGGGGGTCGTCCTGCACGGGCAGGGTTCCTGGGTGCCGGCGCCGCCGAGCCCGCAGTTCGGGGGCCGGGTGCGGTGGGAGCTGACCCCGGAGGCGCACCACTGGCGGCCCGCCGAGCCCTACGCCATGCAGGCCCTCATGCTTGACGCCATCGGCGCCGGCCCCCTGGCCGCGGCCGGTCACCGCACCACCTGGCGCGCGGTCGCCTAGCCTCGGCGCCCCGGGCGGCGCGCCCCTGAGTAACTGCGTCGAGATCAACAAAGCCGGCTCTCTCACGGAAATGTTCACGTGCAGATTTCATGCCGGTGCCCAAAGTACGGCGCTGTGGCCCCACGGTCGACCCTTGTAAACCCTCCGAGACTACTCAAGGATCGGTAGGGTACCTACTCAAAGTAGAGTATTGATCTACTCCATTGATCATCATCAACCCGTAGAGCCGAGGCGATTCGGTCCGTTACGGGTCTTGACGTGCTACGACCCGCCGGGAACTACGGACACATGGTCCAGTGAATCCGCCCGGCCACCGAGCGTAACGCAGACAAAGCGGCCGGGTCCGCAGACCCGGCCGCCATCGAGCACCGCCTTATGAGTCGCCGCCCGTTTCGCCGACCGGGGCCGCGTTCACGTCGTCGATCGCGTACTTCTTCGCCGCCTCCGCCGGGGCCGTGACCGGGACCTCGCCGCGGCGGGCCAGCTGGCTCAGCGCCGCCACCACGATGGACTCGGCGTCGACGTGGAAGTGGCGGCGCAGGGCGTGGCGCGTGTCCGACAGGCCGAAGCCGTCGGTGCCCAGCGAGGTGTAGTCGTTGGGTACCCAGCGGGCGATCAGGTCCGGTACGGCGCGCATGAAGTCGCTCACCGCGATGACCGGGCCCGTCGTGTCCTGCAGGGCGCGGGTCACGTAGGGCACCTGCGGCTCGTCGCCCGGGTGGAGCAGGTTGTGCTCCTCGGCGCGGACCGCGTCGCGGCGCAGCTCGACCCAGGACGTCGCCGACCACAGGTCCGCCGCCACGCCCCACTCCTCGGCCAGCAGCTTCTGGGCCTTGAGCGCCCACTGCATGCCCGTGCCCGAGGCCAGCAGCTGCACCCGGGGGCCCTCCGGAGCGCCCTCCAGGGACGACGCCGGCTGGTACAGGTACAGGCCGCGCAACAGCCCGTCGACGTCGACGTCCTTGGGCTCGGCCGGCTGGAAGATCGGCTCGTTGTAGACGGTCAGGTAGTAGATGAGGTCCTCGGGGGCCTCGCCGTACATGCGGTTGACCGCGTTCTCGGTGATGTGCGCGATCTCGAACGCGAACGCCGGGTCGTAGGCGACGACGGCCGGGTTGGTCGCGGCGATGAGCAGCGAGTGCCCGTCCTCGTGCTGCAGGCCCTCGCCGTTGAGCGTCGTGCGGCCCGCCGTCGCGCCGAGCAGGAAGCCCCGCGACATCTGGTCGGCCGCGGCCCAGATGCCGTCCGCGGTGCGCTGGAAGCCGAACATCGAGTAGAAGATGTACACCGGGATGATCGGCTCGCCGTGCGTCGCGTAGCTGGTCGCGGCGGCGGTGAACGAGGCGACGGAGCCGGCCTCGTTGATGCCCTCGTGCAGGATCTGGCCCGAGGTCGACTCGCGGTAGGACAGGAACAGCTCCCGGTCGACCGGGGTGTAGTTCTGCCCGTGCGGCGAGTAGATCTTCGCGGTCGGGAACAGCGAGTCCATGCCGAAGGTGCGGGCCTCGTCGGGGATGACGGGCACCCAGCGCTTGCCCATGCCCTTGTCGCGCATGAGGTCCTTGAGCATGCGCACGAAGGCCATCGTGGTGGCGACCTTCTGCTTGCCCGAGCCGCGCTTGATGTCGCCGTAGACCGAGCTCTCCGGCAGCTGCAGCGGGATGTGCTTGGTGCGCCGGTCGGGCACCGAGCCGCCGAGGGCGGCGCGGCGCTCGCGCATGTACTCCATCTCCTCGGACTTCTCGTCCGGGCGGTAGTACGGCACCGCGTACGGGTTCTCGCCGATCGCGCTGTCGGGGATGTCGAGGTACAACCGGTCCCGGAAGTCCTTGACGTCCTGCAGGGTCAGCTTCTTCATCTGGTGGGTGGCGTTGCGGCCCTCGAAGTGCGAGCCCAGCGTCCAGCCCTTGATGGTCTTGGCCAGGATGACCGTCGGCTGCCCGGTGTGCTCGGTGGCCGCCTTGTACGCCGCGTAGAGCTTGCGGTAGTCGTGCCCGCCGCGCTTGAGGTTCCAGATCTCGTCGTCGCTGAGGTGCTCGACCATCTTGCGGGTGCGCGGGTCACGGCCGAAGAAGTGCTCGCGGACGTAGGCGCCGGACTCGGCCTTGTACGTCTGGTAGTCGCCGTCGGGCGTGACGTTCATGAGGTTCACCAGCGCGCCGTCCGTGTCGGCGGCCAGCAGCGGGTCCCACTCGCGGCCCCAGACGACCTTGATCACGTTCCAGCCGGCGCCGCGGAAGAACGCCTCCAGCTCCTGCATCACCTTGCCGTTGCCGCGGACCGGGCCGTCGAGGCGCTGCAGGTTGCAGTTGATCACGAAGGTGAGGTTGTCGAGCTCCTCGCGGGCCGCGACGCCGATGGCGCCGATCGACTCGGGCTCGTCCATCTCGCCGTCGCCGAGGAACGCCCACACGTGCTGGCCGGACGTGTCCTTGAAACCGCGGTTTTGCAGGTACCGGTTGAAGCGCGCCTGGTAGATGGCGTTGATGCCGCCGAGGCCCATCGACACCGTCGGGAACTCCCAGAAGCCCGGCATGAGCCGGGGGTGGGGGTAGCTGGGCAGGCCGCCGCCGAGCCCGCGGTGGGAGAGCTCCTGGCGGAAGCCGTCGAGCTGCTGCTCGCTCAGGCGGCCCTCGAGGAAGGCGCGCGCGTACATGCCCGGCGAGGCGTGACCCTGGAAGAAGACCTGGTCGCCGCCGCCCGGGTGGTCCTTGCCGCGGAAGAAGTGGTTGAAGCCGACCTCGTAGAGGCTCGCGGCGCTCGCGAAGGTGGAGATGTGACCGCCGACACCGACGTCGGGCCGCTGGGCGCGCTGCACCAGCATGGCGGCGTTCCAGCGGATGTACGCCCGGATGCGCCGCTCGATGTGCTCATTGCCGGGGAACCACGGCTCGCGCTCGGGCGCGATGGTGTTGATGTAGTCGGTGGTGGTGAGCGGCGGGACGCCGACCTGCCGTTCGCGGGCGCGCTCCAGCAGGCGCAGCATGACGTACCGGGCACGCTTCGTGCCGCGCTCGTCGATCACGCCGTCCAGCGACTCGACCCACTCGGTGGTCTCCTCGGGGTCGATGTCGGGCAGCTGGCTCGGTAGGCCGTCGCTGATCACCGGGCGCTTGCGTTCGGTGGACACAGGCGTTCCTTCTAGGTTGCTAGCGACCGGAGGGCGCTGCGACCGGTCTGGGTGGCCTCGGGGTGTGGCTCGTATGGTTCATGGCCGTGTGCGAGCCCATGTCCCATCCTGCCTGGCTTCGGTGCGGTCCGTCACGCCTACGGGACGCCAACTGCGACGCTCGCCACGATACCGACGAGTAACTTCTGGGCCGCGTCCCTCTTGACGCAGACGCGACATTGCGAGTATCCCAGGCGCCCGGATCGGCTACCGTGCCGCCCGTGCCCGAGAATTCGTCCTGGTGGCTGCTGCTGCCCTGCGGCATCGTCACCGTGGCCCTGACCACGGCGATCGTGGTCGTGGTGGTGGTCGTGCGCAAGGTCGCCCGCCCCGCCCTGCGCAACCTCACCGACGTGCGGGGCGCAGGGGGGAGCCCGAGCCCCCTGGATTCGAACTGGGTGCCCGGACCGGCGACGACGGACACGTACACCCAGCCGTCGTCGTCCTACTCCGAATCGTCGCACGACCAGTGGCAGAGTCACGGTCACACCGTCCATCACCACGACTCGGGCTCGTCCTGGAGCGACTCCGGGTCGTCGTCCTGGAGCGACTCCGGCTCTTCGTCCTGGAGCGACTCCGGCTCTTCGTCGTCGAGCGACTCCGGGTCCTCGTCCTCGAGCGACTCCGGGTCGTCCTCCTCCAGCAGCTCCGACTGAGGGCTGGGACACTGGGCCGATGCGCACCGAGGTGATCACGGTCCGGACCGGCTCCAGCCCCGTCGTGCGGGACATCACGGAGGAGGCGGCCCGGTTCGTCGCCGGCCAGGGCGACGGCCTGCTGCACGTCTTCGTCCCGCACGCGACCGCCGGCGTGGCCGTCATCGAGACCGGCGCGGGCAGCGACGACGACCTGCTAGGGGCCCTGGACGACCTGCTGCCGACCGACGACCGGTGGCGGCACCGGCACGGCTCCCCCGGCCACGGCCGCGACCACGTGATGCCGGCGTTCGTCGCGCCGTACGCCACGCTGCCGGTCGTCGACGGCCGGATCGCGCTGGGCACCTGGCAGTCCATCTGCCTCGTCGACCCGAACGGCGACAACGCCACACGGCAGGTGCGCCTCAGCTTTGTCCGCGGATGACAGGATGACCCCGTGATCGAGCGCCGAGTCGCCGTCGTGTTCCTCGTCGACCCCAACGGACGCGTGCTCATGCAGCACCGCGACCGGCACGCCAAGGTGTCGCCGAACCAGTGGGCCATGCCCGGCGGCAAGATCGAGGAGGGGGAGTCGCCCGAGGAGGCCGCGCGCCGGGAGGTGCTCGAGGAGACGGGCCTGGACGCGGGGCCCATCCAGGCGTACCTCACCCGCACCCGCCCCTCGGTGACCACGGCCGACGGCGAGGTCGAGATGCACGTCTTCTGCGGCCCGACCGACGCCCGGCAGGACGACGTGGTGCTGGGTGAGGGTCAGGCCATGGTGTTCCTCACACCCGAGGAGGCGCTCGCGCGCGACCTGGGCGTGACCGCGGCGCTACTGCTGCCCGGATTCCTGGCCTCGCCTCAGTACCGCGCGCTGGCCGAGCGGTAGCCGCAGGCTCCTCCGGACGGCCCGAATCTGCGGGTACACCTGCCTCGGGTGGCATCACATGACCGTTTTCGGCCATGCTGTCGAGCGTGACCACCCCTCAGGATCTCGACGAGCGGTTCCGTGCCGAGCTCGCCGGGCTCGTGGCCGGGTCCGCCGCGCGCGACCTCGACGAGCCCGTCCGCGAGGACACCGCGCTGACCGGCGAGCAGGCCCGCGCGCTCTACGACGCCCAGTCGACGAGCCGCCACCTGGACCTGGCCGCGCGCTGGCTGCGCAGCTTCGACGCGGGGTACTACACCATCGGGTCCGCGGGGCACGAGGGGAACGCCGCCGTGGCCGCGGCGCTGCGCCCGACCGACCCGGCGCTGCTGCACTACCGCTCCGGCGGGTTCTACTGCATGCGCGCGGCCCAGGTGGCCGGCAGCGACCCGATCCGCGACGTGCTGCGGGGCGTCGTCGCCTCGGCCAGGGAGCCCATCGCGGGCGGGCGGCACAAGGTGTTCGGCCACGCCGACCTGCACGTGGTGCCGACCACCTCGACGATCGCCTCGCACCTGCCGCGGGCGGTCGGGGTGGCGTACGCGCTGGGCCGCGGCCGGCGCCTCGACCCGCCCGGCGGCGGGCACGGCTGGCCGGCCGACGCGCTCGTCGTGTGCTCGTTCGGCGACGCCTCCATCAACCACGCGGCCGCCACGGCGGCGTTCAACACCGCCGGCTGGTGCGACCACATCGGGCTGAAGCTGCCGCTGCTGTTCGTCTGCGAGGACAACGGGCTGGGCATCAGCGTGCGCACGCCGGACGGCTGGGTGGCCGCGGCGCTGGGCAGCCGGCCGGGGCTGCGGTACTACTCGGCCGACGGCTGTGACACGGCCGAGACCTACGACCGGGCGGCGGAGGCGGCGGCGTGGGTCCGGCGGTACCGCCGCCCGGCCGTGCTGCACCTGAGCATGATCCGGCTGATGGGCCACGCCGGCGCCGACGCGGAGATGGCCTACCGCTCGCCGGTCGAGATCGCCGCCGAGCTGGGCCGCGACCCGCTGGTGCGCACCGCCCGGATGCTGGTCGAGGCGGGCGTGGCCACCCCCGCCGAGCTGATGACCCGCTACGACGAGATCGGCTGGGAGGTGCGCCGCGTCGCCGAGGAGGTGCTCGGCGAGCCGAAGCTGGCCAGCGCGTCCGAGGTGACCGCGCCGCTGGCCCCGCGCCGCCCCGTGCGGGTCTCCCGGGCCGTCGCCGACGCGGCCGCCCACCTCGGCGCCGACGACCGGCTCGAGGAGGCGGACGGGGACGCCGGCCGGGAGCTCGACGACGACCTCGAGTTCACCGCCGACACCTTCTCGTCCGGCACCGCCGCCGACACCTTCTCCTCCGGCACCGCCGCCGACACCTTCTCCTCCGGCACCGCCGCCGACACCGCCGACGACTTCGCCGCCGACAGCGATGACTGGCCCGAGCCGGAGCGGACGCCCACGCCGGCCGCCGCGGTCCGGCCGGTCTCGGGCACGCCGCGCAACAACGGCAGCGGCCACCCGGCGAGCCGCCTGGCCGCGTTCGGCGGGAAGCTGCCGGAGAAGGCCGGCCCGCTCACCCTCGCCCAGACCATCAACTCGACGCTGACCGACGCGATGCTGGCGTACCCGCAGATGGTCGTCTTCGGCGAGGACGTGGCGGCCAAGGGCGGCGTCTACGGGGTCACCAAGGGGCTGCGGGACCGCTTCGGCGCGACCCGGGTCTTCGACACCCTGCTGGACGAGACCAGCATCCTGGGCCTCGGGCTCGGCGCCGGGCTGGCCGGGATGCTGCCGGTGCCCGAGATCCAGTACCTGGCCTACCTGCACAACGCCGAGGACCAGCTGCGCGGTGAGGCGGCCACCATGCAGTTCTTCTCGCAGGGGGCCTTCCACAACCCGATGGTGGTGCGGGTCGCGGGGCTGGCGTACCAGCTCGGCTTCGGCGGGCACTTCCACAACGACAACGCCCTGGCCGTGCTGCGCGACATCCCCGGCCTGGTGGTGGCCGCCCCGGCGCGGGCCGAGGACGCGGCCGCGATGCTGCGCACGTGCCTGGCCAGCGCGGTCGTCGACGGCAGCGTCTGCGTGTTCCTGGAGCCGATCGCGCTCTACCACACCCGCGACCTGCACACCGACGACGACAACTGGTGGTTGTCCGACTACGCCCCGCCCAGCGAGTGGCCGGCCATCCACGTGCCGATCGGGCGGGCCCGGGCGTACAGCAACGGCCCCAACGACGACCTGACCATCATCACCTTCGGCAACGGGGTCCGGCTGTCCCTGCGCGCCGCCGCCCGGCTCACCGCGGAGGGCATCCACTGCCGGGTCGTCGACCTGCGCTGGCTCTCGCCCCTGCCGGTGGGCGACATCATCAAGAACGCCTCCGACACCGGCCGCGTCCTCGTCGTCGACGAGACGCGCCGCTCGGGCGGGGTCGGCGAGGGCGTCATCGCCGCGCTCGTGGACGCCGGGTACGTCGGGGTGGCCCGCCGGGTGGCCGCCGTGGACTCGTTCGTGCCGCTCGGGCCGGCCGCGAACCACGTACTGGTGTCCGAAGAACAGATCGTCCAGGGCGCGCGATCGCTGCTGGCCCGGTAACTTGGACCTTTAGTTTTTCGATCGCATCGGTGCGCCACTTGCGTTGACGGCCCGTACTGTGTGGACTACGCGCTAACAGTGGTTGTTGCGACAGGAGGCAGTGGACAGTGAACGCGACCGCGGGTCAGGCCGAGGTGAAGAGCCTGGCGGACCGGTTCGGGGTTGAACCGGGCATGGTCGTTATGGAGATGGGGTACGACGACGACGTCGACCAGGATCTCCGCGACGTCCTGATCGACCGGTGCGGGGAACTGGTTGACGAGGAAACCGACGAGGTCGTCGACGTGGTGCTGCTGTGGTGGCGCGACGAAGACGGTGACCTGGTCGAGACGCTCATCGACGCCCTCGGCCCGCTGGCGGACAACGGCGTGGTGTGGCTGCTGACGCCGAAGGCCGGCCGCCCCGGGCACGTCGAGCCGAGCGACATCAACGAGTCGGCGCCCACCGCGGGGTTGCAGCAGACCTCCACGGTCAACGCGGGCAAGGACTGGACCGCGGCCCGGCTGGTTGCGCCCCGAGCGGCGCGCTCGCGCCGGTGAGCTTGTGAAGTAGGCCTGCGGGCCGCGCCAGTCTCGTCCGGCGCGGCCATCTCTCGCCGGTGGGTGAAGTCACGCCGTGGGCAGCGGCGTGGCCTTCTTCGAGGCCGGGGTCGACGGGGGCCGGGAGCCCCATCCGGAGCTCGACGTGGACGGCTGCGGGTTCTTTGTCCGGGTCGCGGTCGGCCCGGTGCCCGGCTGCCAGTCCTCCGGCATGAAGGCCCGCACCTGGGTGAACGAGGCGTCGGCAGTGGTGCCCGTCAGGGTGAATGCGCCCAGGTTCACCTTTCCCTGGTGAATCTGGTCGTCGCTGACCGGCCCGAAGTGCACGCCATTGACATAGGCGTCGAGCTGGTCGCCGTCGACCTTGAACGCCATGAACGGCTCGCCCGGGGCGGGCTTGATGGCCCACTCCTTGAGCAGGTCCTTCGGGCCCGGCAGGTCATTGTGCAGCTTGTACAGCCGCACGTAGTTGTCGTCACAGAGGCCCAGCGTGTACCCGTAGTCGCTGGTCCGCAGCCACATGCCCGCACAGCCCGCCCCCAGCTTGACCTTGGCCTCGATGCTGCCGTCGGTCATCGGCACGTCCAGCGGGGCCTTCAGGGTGCACCCGGTAAGCCCCGGGGCCGAGCCCGTCGTGACCCGCAGCCGCCCGCTGCCGGTGTCGCACCGGCCGCCCTCGGACTCCTGCTGCGACTTCCAGAGCGTGTCGACCGCGCCGAAGCCCGGGTCGCGCCAGCCGTTGGGCACCCACTTGGGTTCGTCTTCCCGGTTGTACTGCGGGATCGTCGCGGCGCCGCCGCCGGAGGAGCCCGGGTCCGGGCTGTACGTCGAGTTGCTCGACGCCCGGTCGTCGCCCTTGCCGCGGTTCTGGAACACCACGTAGCCGGCCAGGCCGAGCGCGAGGACCAGGATGCCGATCAGCAGCGGGACGGCCCAGTTGCGGCCCCTGGGCGGGGGCGGCGGGGCCTCCTCGCGCGGCGGCGGGGCGTAGACGGCGGGCTGGGCGGCCGGCGAGACGTACGCCTGCGGGGGCGGGGGCAGCGGCACCGCGCGCGGCGGCGGGCCCGACGGGGTCATGGGGCGCAGGCGCTGCGTCGCCTCGTTGCCGGTGGCGTGGTTGGGGGCCGCGCCCGCATGCTGCTGGAACGCGGCGGGGCTCACGGGGGCGCCGCTGACCGGGTGCTGGTGCTGCGGGACGGTCGGGTAGTTCTGGAAGGTGGCCGGGCTCACCGGGGCGCCGCTCACCGGGGCCGGCTGGAAGGTGGCCGGGCTCACGGGGGCGCCGCTCATGGGTACGCCGCTGACCGGGGGCTGCGCCTGCTGACCCCCCGGTGGAGTGAATTGTCCCGGCTGAGCGAATTGCGTGGGCTGGGCATTCTGGGCGGCCTGGGCATTCTGGGCGGCCTGGGCATTCTGGGCGGCCTGGGCCGCTGGCGCGGCTTGGCTGGCCGGGGCGTTTTGTGCGGCTTGGGCGATAGGGGCGTTTTGTGCGGCTTGGGCGGCCTGCTGGGGCCACATGACGCCCGCTGCTCCGGCGGCGGCCGCGGCGGCGACCGGACCGCCGGTGGGGGCGTTCTGCGGCTGGCCGTTGGGCGGCGCGCCCTGCGGCTGGCCGTTCGCCGGCCCGACCGGGCGGGCCAGGTTGACCCAGGCGCGCAGGCTGCCCTCGGCGACGACGAGCTCGGGCTGCTCGATGACGGTCGGGGCCAGGCCGAGCTCGCGCTGCAGGAGGGTGGCGACGAGCGGCACCCGGCTGGACCCGCCGACCAGGAACAGCCCGGCGAGCTTGTCCTTGTCCATGTTGGCCCAGCGCATGACGGCCCCGGTGGTGCGCACCGTCTGCTCGAGCATGGACCGGGCCTTGTCCTCGAACTGCTCGCGGGTGATCGTGACGTCGGCCGCGGCGATCGGCACGTGCAGCGCCGCGCTGGCCGAGCGCGACAGCATCTCCTTGGCGATGCGCGCGTCGTCCCACAGCATCCGGCGGTGGCGGCGGTCCTCGGTGCTCTGCGGGTGGTCGAGCCGCGCCCACACCTCGGCGTTCTCGATCTGCCCGCGCGCGTGCTCCACGATGAGGGCGTCGAGGTCGAGCCCGCCGAGGTCGTCGATCCCGTCGACGGCCCGGACGTCGAACCCCTCCCCCGAACGGCTCACGAGGCTGGCGTCGAACGTGCCACCGCCGAAGTCGTACACGAGGAGGCCCTGGTCACCCGAAAGAGGCTTCTGCAGTACACCCGCGAAATAATGCGCGGCGGCGACCGGCTCGGGCATCAGCGCCGGCTGGGGCAGCCCGGCGAGCTTCGCGCCTTCGACGAGCGCAAGCCGCCGCGACACGCCCCACGCGGCCGGGTGCGTCAGGGTGAGCTCGGCGACAGGGCCGCCGGCGACCCGCACGGCCTCGGAGTTGACGTGCCCGAGCACCGCCCCGATCAGCGTGGGCACGGTCAGCTCGCGGTCGCCGAGCAGCACCGTGCCGTCGTCGATGCGCCGCTTGGGGCTACCCTCGAAGCGGCTCGGGTCCACCCGCGCGGCGTGCACCGCGTCGCGCCCGACCAGCACCGCGCCGTCGGTCTGGGCGTAGACCGCGGACGGCAGCAGCGGCGAGCCGTCGAACAGCAACGGGCGCACCCTCCCGTCCGGCCACGCCAGGAGCGCGACGGTGTGGGAGGTCCCGAAGTCGATGCCGAGCCGCGGCCCTGCTGCCATGCGGGCGAGTGTAGGCCCCCGGTACGACAGCTGGCATATTCGAGGTATGACAGTGGATGTCGGAGATCCGGCACCGGACTTCGTCCTGCGCGACCAGAACAACCAGGAGGTCAGACTGACCTCGTTCCGTACCCTCCGGTCGGTGCTCCTGGTGTTCTACCCGCTCGCGTTCACCGGTACGTGCCAGGGCGAGCTGGCGGCCCTGCAGTCCGGCCTGGACGCCTTCCAGAACGAACAGGTCCAGGTCCTGACCGTGAGCGTCGACTCCCCGTACGCGCACAAGGTCTGGGCCGACCGCGAGGGCTACACCTTCCCGATGCTCGCGGACTTCTGGCCCCACGGCGCGGTCGCCGACGCCTACGGCGTCCTGAACCACGCCAAGGGCTACGCCGACCGCGGCACGTTCCTGGTGGACCCGGACGGCGTAATCGCCTTCACCGAGCACATTTCAGCGGGCCACGCGCGCGACGTTTCGGTCTGGCGAGCGGCGATCAAGGCCCTCTAGCTGCCCGGCTGGGGCGGGAGGACGCCTTTGGGTACCATCTGGGTACCCGTCCTCGGATTCCCGAGGCCCCGGGGCGCGTAGCTCAGCGGAAGAGCACCCGCCTTACAAGCGGGGGGTCGTTGGTTCGAACCCAACCGTGCCCACTGGCTATATCTCTGCGCCTTCGGCGCGGCGGGGGGTTCCCACCCCGCACCCCCCCCATGGCTGCTCCGCAGCCACTGACCGGCGCTGCCGCGCGTCAGCTCACCGACTCCCCCAAATCGCATGAGCACCTCGGCCGGAAGCCCGACGCAGTCCGCTCCTCAGGAGCTGTCGACCCCCGCCGCCGCACCGCGCTTCTGCCAGCAGTCTACGAGCCGGGTACGACCGTTTTCGGCGCCGGCTGGTCCGTGCGCCGACTCCCCCGGATCATCATCAGCGCCCGAATTCAGGGCCGGACCCGTCAGTCGCCTCGCGACTCAAACGGCCCGCAACCACTCCTTTCGTGCTGCCGACGCGGGCCCCGACCGCCGCCCCACAGGTCCTGCTTCCGCCGATAGGATGGCTTCATGAGCGCAGGTAGCGTCGGCCGGCACATGCCGCCCGTCATCACGCTCGATGATCTTGCCGCGATGATCGCCGAGGACCCCCATGGGCATCGGTACGAGATCAGCCCCGAGGGAGCGCTGTCGGTCGTGCCGCCGCCCGACTCTGAACATGCCGCAATCGCCAGCCGCCTCCTGGTCTGGCTGGCAATGGCTGGATGGCCCGCCGAGCAGATCCTGCAGGTAGCCGGTATCCGGATCACCGGTCCGAACGGCGAGGGTGCCCGCATACCAGACCTGACGCTCTGGTCGAAGCCGCAACCGCGCGGCGTCTGGCTCGCACTCACCGATCTCCTACTGGTCATCGAGATCGTGTCGCCGGGATCTGAGGCCATCGATGAGATGGTCAAACGGCATGAATACGCGGCCGCCGGCATTCCTCGCTACTGGCTCGTCGACCGGGACCCCGCCCTGACCGTCACACTGCACCACCTCGGCCGATCCGGCGAGTACGAGGTGGCTACCAAGATCCCGCTGGCGTGGCTGTTGAACACCACACCGGCCGACCATCTGGGCTGACGTCTCGCCCTTACGGCAACGCTTACGACAACCGCCACGGACCTACACGGTCGGGTACAGCTTGCGCTGGATGGTTGCTGCACGCCCGAGACGTCTGCGGACAGCGCTGGACGGAACGGGCAGAACTTACAAGCGGGGGGTCGTTGGTTCGAACCCAACCGTGCCCACTGGCTATATCTCTGCGCCTTCGGCGCGGCGGGGGGTTCCCACCCCGCACCCCCCATGGCCGCTGCCGCGTCCACTGACCTGGCTCGCGCCGGTCAGCTCACCGGCTCCCACTGATGTCTTTGAGTGCTCCGACCCGAGGCCGGACGGGTCGTCGTCCCGCAGGCCGCGCTTCCGCCGATAGGGTGGCTGCTATGAGCGCAGGTAGCGCCGGTCGGCGCATGCCGCCGGTCATCACGCTCGATGATCTTGCCGCCATGATTGCCGAGGATCCGCACGGGCATCGGTATGAAGTCAGCCCCGAGGGAGCACTGTCGGTCGTGCCTCCGCCCGACTCCGAACGTGCCGCAATCGCCAGCCGCCTCCTGGTCTGGCTCGCCGTGGCGGGGTGGCCCGCCGAGCAGGTCCTGCAGGCGGCCGGCATCCGCATCGCCGGCCGAACGGCGAAGGTGCCCGTATACCCGACCTGACGCTCTGGTCCAAGCCGCAACCGCGCAGCGTCTGGCTTGCCCTCACGGATCTCCTCCTCGTCATCGAGATCGTGTCGCCGGGATTCGAGGCCATTGACGAGATGGTGAAACGTCACGAATACGCGGCCGCCGGCATTCCCCGATACTGGCTGGTCGACCAGGACGCCGCTCTGACCGTCACGCTGCATCACCTCGGGCGATCCGGCGAATACGAGGTGGCCACCAAGATGCCTCTCGCCTGGCTGCTGAACACCGCACCGGCCGACCATCTGGGCTGAGGGTCGGCGCCCCTCTTTACGGCAACGGTTACGACAACCGCCGGTCAACCCCGGCCACAGCTGGACGCCGCTCCCGCACCAAAGCACGGCTACGTACCGCGCCGGCCCGATCTTCGTGTTCGCGGTCAGTCAGGTCGCGCACGAGATGGTGGTCGAGCCGCACTGGAGTGGCGTCGTCGCTGCCTTCGGGCTCTTCGCGACGCTGTGGTGGACCTGGATCGGGTTCGCCGTGCTGTACAACCGGCGGGGCGACGATCGACTGGCCTCACATCGCCCGACCGTGCTGATCGGGTCCGTGCCGTGCGCGGTCGCCGCCACCCAGGCACACCACGCGTTCGAGGGCCATGTCGCCGGCTTCGCGTTGGCGTTGGCCGGCGCGCGGCTGGTGCTCGCGGTCGGCTACATGCTGTCCGCGGACGCCGGCGGCGGTGACGCGCGCATCGACCGGCGCGTCGGCTGGGGGTACCTCGTCGCCGCAGCGCTGTTCGCCCTGTCGATCTCCGTGCCCGAGCCCTGGCACTACGTCCTGTGGGCGGTCACGCTCACGCAGGAGGGCGCGTTCGCGCTGCTGACGCGCCACCGCGCACCGATGCGGCCGCGGCTCGGCGAACGGCGGCGCCGTGGAAGCCGGCCTAGCCGCGAAGAGCTGGCACGGAATCTGCTCAACCCGCCCGAGCAGGGGAGCCACGCGGTCGATGCCGGCCACCTCGCCGAGCGCTTCGGTCTGTTCATGATCATCCTGCTCGGTGAGATCGTCATCTCGGTCGGCGCCGCCGCGCTCGACCACCCGGACCAGGACGCGGGGTACTGGCTCAGCCTCGTCGGCGGCCTCATCCCCGCGGGGGCGCTGTGGTGGACCTACTTCAACTCGGCCGCTGACATCAACGAGGCATTGCTGCGCATATCGGGCGGCAATCCGTCGCTGGCGTACTCCCTCTACGCCGGCGGCCACCTCATGCCCGCGTTCTCGCTCCTCGTCATCGCCGCCGGGGTGAACCTCTCCCTGCATGAGCGCCCGCCGGGCGCCGCGTTGTGGCTGGTGTGCGGTGGCCTGACCGCCTACCTCGCGAGCACGAGGGCGTTCTCGGGCCTGCCGCCCCGCTGGTACGCCAGCCTGCTGCTGATCGTGATCCTCGGCGCGACAGCCAACCTCGCACAGCTCGACCGCGTGTTCATCGCCCCGGCCGTGGTCCTGGTGGCGGGCGGCTGGGCGATCGGCGCGGCGGCGCTGGTGAGCGCATTCCGGCGCGATGTCCTTAAGCGCCTCGCCGCCAACCCCCTCGGCTTCCTCACCCGATGACGCTCCCGGCGGCGGTCAGACCAGGAGACGTCGAGGGCCGAGACGGGCTCTGACCATCCTGAAGTACCCCGCCACCGGCCCGGTCCGCCATCGCCCGTACTTGCGTCACGGTTCGTTCGAGGCCGGCGGCCCGCTCCCGGAGGACGGGTCGACGGCAGACGGAGGGCGATCAACGCACGTTTGCGTCGTGCGCGCGAACGTGGTCGAGGCACACTGTGCACATGCCTCACGAGGCCCGGAAGGCGGCTTACGAGCATCTGCGCGCAGCGCACTTGAATGCGGTGCGGGCCTCGCTCGAGGACCACGTGGCACGGCTCGAGTGGCCGCGCCAGCGCATCGAGCGCTACCGGACCGAACGACTGCGGTCGTTGCTCGCGTATGCTCGCGAGCGCTCGCCGTTCCACGCGGCCCGGATGGCCGACATCGACCCGGCCACAGCGACCGTCGAAGACCTCGCACGGCTGCCGCCCATGGTCAAGCAGGAGGCCCAGGACGAGTGGGACGCGATCGTCACCACGCCTGACATCAACCGCGCCGGCGCCGAACAGGTGTTGGCTCAGCAGCGCTGGTTCTCCTACTCGCCCGCGGGACACCAGGTGTTCAGCTCAGGCGGCTCGAGCGGCGTGCGTGGCGTGTACGTATGGGATTGGGAGCAGTTCGTAAGTCTCGCCTGTCTCGCCTGGCGGTGGCAGGCGCGTGCCGAGCGTGCCTCCGGGTCCGGTATCCGCCTGGCGCGATTGGCCGTACTGGAGGCCGGTGAGCCGCCACACGCCAGCACGCCGTTGTTCGACATCGCGACCGGGCCGTTGATGGAGACCATCGTGATCCCGGCGGCGGCGCCGTTCGACCAGACGCTGCGGGCGGTATCGGACGCGCAGCCGACCCATCTCGTGGGCTATGCCTCGGTGATCGGACGCCTCGCCCGTGCCGCGATCGCGGGTCAGCTCGATGTCCGGCCAGTTCGTGTGAGCACGAACTCCGAGCCGCTCAGCGAGGAGGACCGCGACGCGATCGACGCCGCCTGGGGCGCACCCGTCCACAACCTTTGGGGCTCGACCGAAATCGGCGTCCAGGCAGTCGGCTGCGGTCTCGGCGATGGCCTTCACATCTGCGAGGACGAGGTGATCGTCGAGCGGGTTGATTCGGCCGGGCGCCCGGTCGGCCCCGATGAGCCGGCCGCGCGCACGCTCGCGACCGGGCTTGCGGGCCGCACGTTTCCGTTCATCCGCTATGACCTCGGCGACGAGGTGAAGCTGCTGCCCGAAGGCTGTGCATGCGGCAGCGCGATGCTGCGCGTCGCCGACATTGCCGGACGACACGACGACGACTTCCGCTACGGCGAGCGAGTGGTCCCGGCAAGCGCGTTCCGGCACGTGCTGGGCACCGATCCGCTGATCTCGGAGTACCAGGTGCGTCAGACTGCGGGCGGAGCGGACGTGCTGGTGGTCGGGTCACCCGATGTCTCCGCAGTGGCCGCGGCGCTGGTCTCCTCGCTGTCGCCATATGGCCTCTCGCAATCCAAGATCAGCATCAGCACGGTCGAGCAGATTCCGCGTCATGCCTCGACAGGCAAGCTCAAGCGGTTCGTCGCGCTGTGACGAGAGTTGGGCGACGCCGCAGGCCCATTCCGGTTCGACACGGATGCACTGATCTTCAGCCATGACGCAGCGGCGCCGGAGGCGCACCTACACGCGGAACTCGCCGACCGGAAGGTCAACAAGGTGAACCAGCAACGAGAGTGCTTCTACGCCACGCCGGCACGCAACTTCGGCGGCCCGCCGGGGTCGACCGCCGCCCGCCGGTCCGGATGAGTTGGTAGGCCAGCGACCGGCTGATGCCGAGTTCTCTGGCGGATTCCTACGCGTTCCTCTACGCGCAGCAACCTGTTCTCGTCGTGGCTCGGCGGTGCTCGTACGCTCCTCCTCTCTGGTCGTAGGTGCGGGGTGTCCGCGCGCACGTCCGTCCGTCGTCCGTCCGCGCAGACGTTCAGTCGTCCGGGGCGGCTCGTCAGCGGCCACGAACCACCTGTGCGGCCTGGCCGTCGTTGACGTATTGCTGCAACCGGTCGGAGATCCATGTGCGCCTCATTCCGGTGAAGTGCATGAGTTCGGGGACGCTGAGTCCGTCCACCAGCGCGTCGCGGAGCGCCACGCGGAGGGTGACCTCGGGGTCACTGGCGATCTCGCCCTCGATGACGTCGTCCGGGGCATCGTCGGCCCCAACGGATGCGATAGATGTGGTTCACTCTTGGCGGCCTTGTAGATCCTCTTTGGGATGGTGGTTCGCGATGGTGTCGCGTCGGCGCATGCTGTTGCTCAGCGCTCCAGTCCTCGGGGCTTCCGGCGTTGCCGCTGCGCTCGCCCGGCCCGGAATCGCTGCGGCCAACCCGCCGGCGCCCGGGTTCGTGAGCGCGGCCGACCTTGGCATCGCCCCGACGAACAGCGCCGCGTCCAATCGGGCCAATCTCGTGGCGGCACTGTCGAACTCGGCGGTGTGCGTGGCTTTTCCGCCCGGGGACTACCAGCTCGACAACAGCGCCTCGGGCGTACAGGTGAATGGCTACGGCGGCGAGTTCGTGATGCTGCCCGGTGCGCGCCTGGTCTTCACCGACAACACCCAGAGCGGGCTGGTCTTCGAGGGCGGCACCGGCGCGCGGCTCTCCGGGCTGACATCGACCTTCGCGACCATGCCGACCGTCCGCAACAGCCCGCAAGAGTGCATCCTCTTCCGGTCCACCACCGATAGCTACCTGGAAGACGTTCGCATCGACGGCTCGGCTGCCGCCGGCCTACTGTTCTGGCGGTGTGTACGGCCGATGGTGGTCGACGCCGTTATCAGCAACACGATGGCGGACGGTCTGCACTTCGCCAACTGTCAGGACGGGCGTGCCGATCACATCACGACCATCGACACCGGCGACGATGGGGTGTCGTTCGTCAACTACGACAGTGGTCCGGACAACACGGGCGGGCTGGTCACCAACGTCAGCGTGACCAGGTCGAAGTCGCGGGGCGTCAACGTCGGCGGCCAGAGCGGTGTCACGATCCGGGACGTGGTCGTGAACACCACGGTCGGGCATGGGATGTACTGCGCGTACGACCCGGCGTGGAACACTCGGACGCCGTCCGATGTCCGGTTCGAACGTGCCCGGGTGGTGCAGGGCGGCGCCTGGACAGCCGCACCGGGCGGTGGAACCAACTCCGGCATCAGGGTGAGCAGCGCCGAGAACGTCACCGTGGCCGAAGCCACCGTCGACGCCCCGGGCACCAACGGCATCTATGCCTCCGGCAGCACCGTGACCATCTCCGGCGCAACGGTCAAGAACGCGCCGGGAAGCGGCTGCAACCTTCAGGGCGGCGCGCACCAGGTGGACCGGCTCTCGGTCGACCACGCCAACGGAATCGGCTTCACGGTCAGCAACGCCGACCGGGTCGAGTACGGAACGGTCACCGTGCGGAACGCTGCCATCACGCACGCGACGCACCGGGCGGTCAACATCGAGAACAACACGTACGTATTCGGCGGCCGGCTGTGGATCTACGACACACAATCGACCGCGACGGGTTACGTGGTGGGCGCATACGGCAGCCAGCGGGGCAGCCTCGGCGCCGTCGGCGATCTCATCGGCAGCCGGAGCGTAACCATCGACAACCCGTCCGGCCTCGCCTACACGACCTTCTGACATGACCAGCGAGCTACGTGAGCGTCTGGACGAGGCGCCCAAGGCCGGGCAACTGAGCGACCTGCGCGCCGCCCAGTAGTGGTCCGCCAAGGCACAACGATTGGAGTACTACGGCGCGGGTGCAGACTTCACCTGGTTCACCCCGCTCGGCATCGTCGGCCGAGTCGGGCACCTCGTCGATCGAGAGGCTCCACGGAGGACAAACGTCCTTGGTCGATTGTCGAACCTTGTGCCGGTAGCGCTTTCCGCAGATCCGTATGCAACTGCGGCGGCCCGACGGAGGTCAGAAGGGTATGCGGATCGTTCTGCTCGCCGCCTGCGGCCTCGTGCTCACCGGCTGCGCCGGAAGCGCGTCCACGAACACCCCCGCCGCCGCACCGAAGGGCGCGTCGGTCGTGGCGGCGCCCAGCCCGACGAACGGCTGGTGCGCCGATCCTGAGCTCAACGACAAGCAGGTGACCTTCGCAAGCCAGGGCGGATACCTCGCCGCGTACCTGCTCGGCGATGCCCGCGCCAAGATCGCCCTGGTCCTCGCGCCGCAGTCCGGCGCCGACGCGTGCTCATGGCTCGGGTGGGCGAAGCAGCAGGCGGCCGCCGGCTACCGAGTGCTCGCGTTCGACTTCAACGGCGAAGGCCGCTCGGTCCGCGGCATCACCGGCACGTTCACGCCCTCCGGCGACGTCGCGGCGGCCGCCGCCTACACGCGGGAACAGGGTGCTGTCAGCGTGGTCCTGATCGGCGCGTCGCGCGGCGGCACCGCGGTGCTGGTCGCTGCCGCCCGCCTCACCCCGCCGGCCGCCGGGGTGGTTAGCGTGTCGGGTGTTGCCGAGTACATGCACGAGAACGCCGTGCAGGCCGTGACGCGGCTGACGGTGCCCGTGCTGTATCTGGTGGCGAAGGACGACAGCCCGGCCGCCGATGACGCGCAGGCGATGTACGACGCGACCTCTGGTGAGCGCCGGACGCTGAGCATAGTTCCGGGGCGGGGGCACGGCCGGGCGCTCGTGACGGTCGGCGCCGACGGCTCCGCCGAGGCGTCCGCGGCCATCGCGGCCTTCCTGACCGCCAACGCCAAGCCCGCCTGACACCGCCGACGAGACCGAGGCGTTGGCCCGGGCAAACGTGCCGGCACAGCTTTACGACAACGCTTACGGCAACCGCCGCGAACCGCGGAGGACGGCGCGATCCGACCATGGCCATGCTCCGCACGTCACGGACAACCGTGCACTTCAGCGCACGGAACGGGCAGAACTTACAAGCGGTGGGTCGTTGGTTCGAACCCAACCGTGCCCACAGTATTTCTCCGCCTTCGGCGGGGCGGGGGGTCTCACCCCACACCCCCCATGGCCGCTTTGCGGCCACTGACCTGGCGCTTCGCGCGGTCAGCTCACCAATGCGCCCGGCCGCGGATGAGTGCCCGGTGCGGAGGCTGGGCGGACCACCAGCTCGACGTCCGCGCGCGCCCGCGTCACGCTCGCCGCCCTCACCCCAGCCGCCGCCTCGCCTCGCCTCTGCCAAGTCTACGAGCCGGGTACGACACTTTCGGCGACCAACGCCGTAAGCCCGACCCCACCAGCGCCGGGCAGGACTTCCTCGGCATCACGGCGGCCATTCCTTCGAGGTTCGACGTGATCGGCCCGCGGCCGAAGCCGGAAAGTACAGCGTCAAGGTGATGCCGGAACCGCCGGGCCGACGGGGCGATATCCGAACGTGAAAGACGCGGCCGCCGCCATCACGGACCATCAGCAACCAACGACCGTCTTCGCCGAGGATGGCCGAATACCGCAGCGACTCCGGATCGGGTGGATCGACTCGCACCTCCCGGCAGCGGCCGTCGATCGCCGCACAGGCGATCGAGAAGGCGTCTTCCTCCGCCAGGAACTCCGTCTCGACCGCCTCCCCCTCAACGCCGGAGATGCCGTTCATCTCGTCCGGCTTCCGAATCTGACGCAAACCGCGGGACACGGCCGCCTTCAGGGCATCGTATGCACCATTGCCAACCACTCCGCCGGCCATGGTCAGCGCTATCCAACCGACAGTTTCCGGGAGCTGCCGGTACAACGCCGCCTGACTTCCGGAACCATGAAGTCTGGTGAACGACCTGTAATCCGGGGTCTGACCAAGTGAACTCCGGCCCAATCTTCGAGCGGCATGGGTATTGCCACCGTCAGCAAGCTGCCGCAGTTCGTCCAGGCGACCCTCGGTAGCAAACAAGTCGGCGAGACGTCTCCCCGCATTCTCATTTCCCGCACTGGCGAGCGCCTTCAGGAGCTCGACGACCTCGGCGACGGCACCCTGCTTCGTCAGCAGATTGATCAAGCGCCAATTGGTCTCCACATCGCCGCCGGCGGTCTGCCCCGGATTGATCCTGCACGCCACCGCCGCCCCCGGACGAAGCCGGACGGGAGGGGCAGAACTTACAAGCGGGGGGCACGCAGTATCTCTGCGCCTTCGCTGGACGGACCACCACCTTGCCGTCCGCACGGGGTCGCGCCTGGTCCGCCGCTGCCCGCTCCCCCGCCGCGTCCGACCAGGTCAGACTACTGGCGGGGTACGACCCTTCCAGCCCGCGGGAGCGTCCCTGCCGTGTGCGAGACGGGCGTCCTGGGCCGCGGCCCCGGACGGCGTCGTCGGGCGACCGGCCACCGCACGAGCCCCCCCAAG
>NZ_JBEZDS010000015.1:0-218193 GCF_040648435.1 Dactylosporangium sp. NPDC049140
CCAGCCACCGCCATCTGCTACTTCCAGTACGACGCCACCGCACCCGGCGCACCGTCGGTCAGCAGCACCGCCTACCCACCCCAGGGCCCGACGACGGTCACCGCCGGCAACTCGGGCTCGCTCACCCTGACGGCGTCGGACGGCGGCAACAACCCCAGCGGGGTCGCATCCTTCAAATACAACGTCAACGGTACTGGCATCAGCTCCGGCGGCAGCGGCCAGCAGACGATCGCCGCGGCCGGCGGCACGGCCACGCCGAGCGTCGCCCTGTCGGCGCTGCACTGGGGTACCAACACCGTCTGGGTCCAGACGGTCGACGCGGCCGGCAACGTCTCGCAGCCGGTGCACTACGACTTCTTCGTGCAGCAGTCGGCGTTCGGCGCCTACACGCCGGGCACCGCCGGGGACGTCGACGGCGACAACAAGCCGGACCTGACCACTGTGGACACTGCCGGCAACGTGCGCCTGTACAGCAACCCCGACGCCGTGTCCGTCCTGCCCACCGGCGACACCATCGCCGACCCGCGGCAGTACGGCGGGCGGGTGCTCCTGCCGTTCAACCAGGACTCCCTGTGGCCGGGCGGCACCTTCGGCGGCGCGATCGTCGCGCACGCGGGCTCGTTCAGCGGCAAGAACGCCGACGACCTCCTCATCGTGCAGAACGGCAAGTTCGCCGTCGCGCAGAACAACCAGGGCAACGGCACCGCCTGGACGATGACCAGCGATATCGCCAAGCCGGCCTGCGGAACCTGTGCCGGCTACAACGGCGACGACTGGTCCGCGGTACGCCAGATGATCGCGGTCCCGCCGACCACCCCGGGCGGCCGGCCCAGCATCATGACGCTGGAGTTCTGGCAGGACAACATCCAGCTGTGGCTGTACACGCCGACCCCCACCGGTATCGGGTTCAACGCGCCCACCCACATCGCCGGCAACTACAGCGACTGGGCCTGGGAGCAGGCGCAGCTGCTCGCCGCCGGCCCGTTCCCCGGCCTCACCGGCACGACGCTGCTGATCCGCGGAATCGGCACCGGCAACCTGACCGCCCTGGAGAACGCCGGGGTGCCGCTGACCGGCTCGCCGGCCACCACGAACCGGCAGATCATCGGCGGCGGCTTCTACCAGTCGTCGGCCGCGATGACGACCGCCGGCCCGGTTGACCCGCAGGGCCACTGGGCCATTACGTCCATCGGCGTCGACGGCACCCTCGCCCTGTTCGACGCGACGACCACCCCGACCGGGACCACGTTCCTCCCCGGCCGGGCGGTCACCGGCAGCGCCTGGAGCTCGCACCAGGTCGCGCTCGGCCCGTCGTACACGCCGCCGAACAAGATCGGCATCATGACCGACGGGCAGACCACGGTCGACCCGGTCTTCCCCGGCTTCGCGTACTCCGGGACCGCGCTGGCCACCGCGACCATCGGCAGTGGCTTCACGTCGTCCTGCCCGTGGGGGTCCTGCCAGTCCGGCCTGCTGCCCGGCTACTCCCTGACGAACACGACCGGCGAGAACGTCTACACCATCGTCGGCGGCCGGTCGAACCACTACGACGCCTGGCAGGCGATCGGCCAGACCGTCCCCGCCCCGCCGGCCAGCAGCGGCTCGTTCGCCAACCACATCTCGTTCCTCGGCGCCGCGTCGGCAAACACGACCGACTCGGCCAAGGTGACGTTCACCGACGGCACCACCCAGCAGGTCCCGATCACCTTCACCGGCTGGACGCAGGGCAGCGCCCCGCAGGCCGGCAACACCGTCGCCGCCTCGATGCCGTACCGCATCAACAGCGCGACCGGCGCGAAGGACATGGTGCCGGTGTACCTGTACGCCACCGCGGACGTACAACTGCTGGACAACGGCCAGCCGCTCGCGGCGAGCGGCAGCCAGATCGCCTCGATCACGCTGCCGAACAACCCCGCAATGTCGATCTTCGCCATCGCGGTCAACTGACGGAGGGGCCGGCCCTTTCCGGGGCCGGCCCCACCCCGTTGGAATCGCCTACCTCGCGCTGAGCGGCCTCGAGGCCGGCGTGATCGGGGCGGGCAGGCTGCCGGCGCCGCCCAGGTACCGGTGGACGGCCGCGGCGGCCGAGCGGCCCTCCGCGATCGCCCACACGATGAGCGACGGCCCGCGGCGGGCGTCGCCGGCCGCGAAGACGCCCGGCGCCCCGGTCTGCCAGTCCGCGCCGGCGTCCAGCGTGCCCCGGCCGTTGCGGGTCAGCTCGGCCTGGGCCAGGTGCGGTCCGGGCTGGGTGCCGGCGAAGCCGATCGCCAGCAGGGCCAGGTCGGCCGGGACCTCGCGGATCGTGCCCTCGACCTCACTCAGCGTGAAGCCGGGGCCGATGAGGACGTCCACCAGCTCGACCGCGCGCAGGCGGCCCTCGTCGTCGCCGATGAAGCGGCGCACCGAGCAGCCGAAGTTGCGCTCGCCGCCCTCCTCGTGCGCCGAGCCGCTGCGCAGCGTGGTCGGCCAGGTCGGCCACGGGTCGCGGCCGCCGTCGCGCATCGGCGGGGGCAGCGGGGCCACCTCCACCAGCTGCACGCTGGTCGCGCCCTGCCGGTGCGCGGTGCCGAGGCAGTCCGCGGCGGTGTCGCCGCCGCCGACGACGATGACGTGCAGGCCGGCCGCGTCGATCGGCGGTGCCGGCAGCGAGCCGGCGACGACCCGGTTCGCGCCCTCGAGGTACTCCATGGCCTGGTGGATGCCGCTGAGCTCCCGGCCGGGAGTGCCCGGCACGTCGCGGGGGTCGAGGGCGCCGCAGGCCAGGACGACGGCGTCGTGGCGCTCCCGCAACTCGGCCAGCGAGACGTCGACGCCGACCTCGCAGCCGGTGACGAACTGCACGCCCTCCTCGGCGAGCTGGGCGGCGCGCCGGTCGATGTGGCGCTTCTCCAGCTTGAAGTCGGGGATGCCGTAGCGGAGCAGGCCGCCGACGGCGTCGCTGCGCTCGTACACGGTCGTGGCGTGCCCGGCCCGCGCCAGCTGCTGGGCGGCGGCCAGGCCGGCGGGCCCGGAGCCGACCACGGCCACGCTGTGCCCGGACGGCGGCGCGACCGCGAAGGGCCGCAGCGGCTCGCCCTCGGTGACGCGGTTGATGATCTCGACCTCGACCTGCTTGATCGTGACCGGGTCGTCACCGATGCCGAGGACGCAGGCCGCCTCGCACGGTGCCGGGCAGAGCCGCCCGGTGAACTCGGGGAAGTTGTTGGTGGCGTGCAGCGTCTCGGCGGCCCGCTCCCAGTCGCCGACGCGCACCAGGTCGTTCCAGTCCGGGATCAGGTTGCCCAGCGGGCAGCCGTTGTGGCAGTACGGCACGCCGCAGTTCATGCACCGGCTGGACTGCTCGTGGATCATCTGCTCGTCGACGCGCCGGTAGACGTCACGCCAGTCGCCGATGCGCTCGGGCACCGGGCGCAGCAGCGGCAGCTGCCGGCGGTACTTCATGAATCCCATCGGATCAGGCATGACTGGCCTCCGTTGCCTGGCGGTGCATCCGGATCGCGACGGGACAACGCTGGCCCGAAATGTGAGACGGCGGTCCCACAGAGGTGGAACGCACCCTAACCGACGTGCCCCGGTGCAGTGCAAGGGGCACGAACCGCCAAGTTCGCCACAGCACCGGCCGCCGGACCGGTGTCAGCACTGTGACGGTCCCGTGTCAGGGCGGCCCGTGAATGTGGTCGCTATGACGAAGCAGACATCCTGGGCCGGCCTGGTACCCGTCGACGACACCGCGCTGTACGTTACCGACACCGGCGGCCCCGGCCGCCCCGTGATCTACCTCAACGGCGCCTACGCCGACCAGTCGCACTGGCGCCGCGTCATCGACGGGCTCGGCGACTCCTACCGGCACATCGCCTACGACGAGCGCGCCCGCGGCAAGTCCAAGCGCTCGCAGGACTACTCGTTCGAGGCGTGCCTGCGCGACCTCGACGCCGTGCTGGCGGCGCGCGGGGTCCAGGAGGCGCCGATCCTCGTGGGCTGGTCCTACGGCGGGGTGTTGGCGTGGCATTGGAGCGACCGGCACCCGGACCGCGTTGCCGGCGTGGTGGTCGTGGACGCGTTCCCGGTCGGCCTGACCGGCGCGGAGGGCGCGGCCCGCATCCGCAAGCTGTTCCGCCGGATGCGGCTGTTCTTCCCGATCGCCAGCCGGCTGGGCCTGGCCGCGCGGATGAGCGCCGACCAGCACGCCGACGTCAACATCGAGCTCAACGAGATCGCCGCCGCCAGCGTGCCGGTCCTCGAGCGGGCGACCCGGCCCGTGCGGTTCGTCCTGGCCACGGGCGACAGCCTCGGCAGCAGCGGCGGGGAGATGGACGAGGGGCGCAAGGTGCTCGACCCGGTCGTCGCGGCCAACCCGAACGTCAGGATCAGCGCCAGGGTCGCCAGCAACCACTCCAAGATCCTGCGCAACGACTCCCCCGCCGTCGCTGCCGCGGTCCGCGAACTGACCTGAGCCGGGCCGCCGGAACTCCGGCGGCCCGGCCGGGCCCGGCCTCAGCTCCAGGACGCTTGGCCTTCGACGGCCGCCACGATGCGGCGTCGCGAAGCAGTTGAGGGCATGAGGTGCTCCGTTCCCGCCGCTTCCGTGCGGCGCCGGATCTCACGATGCCCGGCCCGGGTTGCCGTCCGGGTGCGGCCGGGGCCGTCTGCCCGTCCGGAAGGCGGCTCTGTCTGACCGCCCGACGCCGGATCGCCACCGCGCACCCGGCCCGCACCCGCACCGCAACCGGGCCGCGCCGGAAGGGGCCCGCCGCAGCGGCGCCGAAACATCGCCGTATTTCCATATTGCCATTGATCGAATACGATGGTCATCGCCGCTCACCGCCGCGCGGCCGGGAACTTCGAGGTGCCGATGGACGCTGTTCACCGCCCAGTATCCGCTCGTACAGTTGACCTCGGTTAGCTGCCGATCATGATCGAAGGGCTCAGGCAGACCACCGCCGGGCCGGTCCCGCTCGACCCCGTCGCCCCGGACGATCCCGGCGCGGCACGGCGAGCCCGCCGGCGGCGTTCCTCCCGCGAGGCGGCGGTGTTCATCGCCCTGGCCGCGCCGAACATCGCGCTCATCGTGATGTTCACGTACCGGCCGCTGGTGCAGAACGTCTACTACTCGACGCTGGACTGGACGCTTGGCGCGCCGACGGCCCGGGCGGTCGGCCTGGACAACTACGTCCGGTTCTTCACCTCCGACGAGTCCGGGCGGGTCTTCCTCACCACGGCCCTGTTCACGGTGGCCACGGTCGCGCTGTCGATGGGCCTCGGGCTGCTGGTCGCCCTCGGGCTCAACCGGCGGGTGCGCGGCGCCGGGCTCGCCCAGGCCACCGTGTTCTCGCCGTTCGTGCTCTCGGGCGTCGGCGTCGGGCTGGCGTGGCAGTACATCTTCGACCCCACCGTCGGCGCGCTCGGCGCGGTGCTGCGCGGTTTCGGCGTGGCCAGCCCGCAGTGGTTCAACAACGAGACGCTGAGCCTGGTCATGGTCGTCATCGTGTACGTCTGGAAGAACCTCGGCTACGCGGCGGTCATCTACCTGGCCGGGCTGCAGGCGATCTCCTCCGACATCCTGGAGGCCGCCGCGATCGACGGGGCCGGGCCCGTGCGCAAATTCTTCTCGGTCACGTTCCCGCTGCTGTCGCCCACGACGTTCTTCCTGCTGGTGACGAGCATCCTCAACTCGCTGCAGGCCTTCGACCTGATCCGCGCGATGACACCGCTCGGCCGCGGGACCACGACCCTCATCTACGACGCCTACCTGCGCGCGTTCGGCGGGTACAACCAGGCGGGTTACTCGGCGATGCTCTCCACGGTCCTGTTCGCGCTGCTGGTCGTGCTGACCCTCGTGCAGCTGGTGGTCCTCGAGCGGCGGGTGCACTACCGGTGAGCGCCGTGAGCACCGCCGAGGCGCGGCCGCTGTCCCGCCGCAACCTCGTCGCCACCCTGGTCACCGGCTACGTGCCGATCGTGCTGGCCATCCTCGTGGTGATCCTGCCGCTGGGGTACATGATCCTGTCGTCGTTCAAGACGCCGTCCGACGTCATCACCCAGAAGCTCGTCGTGCTGCCCGACCCGTGGCACCCGCAGAACTACCGCGACGCGGCGCAGGTCGTGCCGTTCGCGCGGCTGTTCCTCAACTCGGCGATCGTCACGGTCGTCGGGGCCGGGATCAAGGTGCTGCTGGCCATCCTCACGGCGTACGCGCTGGTATTCGTGCGCTTCCCGGGCAAGCGGTACGTGTTCTGGGCCGTGCTCGCCACGCTCATGGTGCCGCCGCAGGTCAGCGTCGTGCCGAACTTCACCTTCATCAGCGGCCTCGGCGGCCAGGACACGTACTGGGGCATCATCCTGCCCGGGCTCGGCAGCGGCTTCGGGACGTTCCTGCTGCGCCAGGCGTTCCTGCAGCTGCCCGCCGACGTGCTGGAGGCCGCGGAGACCGATGGCGCCGGGCACTGGCGGCGGCTGTGGCGCATGGTGGTGCCGATGGCCGCGCCCAGCATCGCCACCGTCGCCCTGGTGAACATCGTCTTCGAGTGGAACGACTACCTCTGGCCGCTGGTGATCGTCTCGAACCCCAGCATGATGACGCTGCCGGTGGGCCTGACGCTGCTGCAGAACAGCGAGAGCTCGGCCGCCTCGTACGGCATCGTCATGGCCGGCACCGTCATGGTGCTCCTCCCCGTGCTGCTCGTCTTCGCCGCGCTCCAGCGGTACATCGTCACCGGCTTGACGCAGGGTGCCGTCAAGGGGTGAACACCCGAACAACCAGGAGGTTCCAAGTGTCCTTGTCCCAGCCTGCCGAGTTCAGCCGGCGGCGGTTCCTCGGCCTCGCCGCCGGTGGACTGTCCGCGGCGGCTCTGGCCGCGTGCACCGGGGGCCCGTCGACGACGTCGGCGGACTCGTCGAGCAAGCCCGAGCAGCTCGACTTCACCGGCGTCAAGCCGGCCGGCTCCATCACCTTCTGGTCGTCCAACCCGGGCTCGTCGCAGGCGGTCACCCAGGAGATCATCGACGGGTTCCACAAGAGCCAGTCGGACATCAAGGTCCAGCTCGTGACCGCGGGCTCGACGTACGAGGACATCGCGCAGAAGTTCCAGGCCGCGCAGGCCGGCGGCACGCTGCCCGACCTCGTCGTGCTCTCCGACGTCTGGTGGTTCCGCTACTACCTGCAGGACTCCATCATCCCGCTCGACTCGCTGTTCAAGGCGCTGAACTGGGACACCGGCGACTACCGCGAGCAGCTGCTGACCGACTACAAGTACAAGGACTCGATCTGGGCCGTGCCGTGGGCGCGCTCCACGCCGCTGTTCTACTGGAACAAGGCGCACTGGGCGGCCGCCGGGCTGCCCGACCGCGCGCCGAAGACCTGGGACGAGTTCGCCGAGTGGGCGCCGAAGCTGCAGACGTCCAACGCGGGCCTGCAGCACGCGTTCCAGCTGCCCGCGCTGGCCGGGTACGCCGGCTGGAGCTTCCAGAACAACCTCTGGGGTACCGGCGGCGGCTGGTCGGCCAAGGAGACCTTCGACGTCACCTGCGACAAGCCCGAGTCCGTGGCGGGGCTGCAGTTCCTGGCCGACGCGGTGTACAAGGGCAAGTGGTCGGGTGTGGCCGGCAAGGACTCGACCCAGGACCTGTCGGCCGGCGCGGTCAGCGCGACCGTCGGCTCGACCGGCAGCCTGGTCGGCATCCTCAAGACCGCCAAGTTCGACGTCGGCGCCGGCTTCCTGCCGGGCGGGCCGAAGTCGACCTCGCCGGTGTGCCCCACGGGCGGCGCGGGCGTCGGCATCCCGAAGAAGCTCAAGCCCGAGAACCAGCTCGCGGCGGCGACCTTCATCAAGTACCTGACCTCGCCCGAGAACACCCTCAAGTTCTCCCAGGCGACCGGGTACATGCCGGTGCGCAAGTCGGCCGACACGTCGGCGCTGACCTCCAAGACGCCGCAGGCGCAGGTCGCCATCGACCAGCTCGCGGTGACCCGCAACCAGGACTGGGCCCGGGTCTTCCTGCCCGGCGCCGACCAGGAGATGGCCAATGCCTGCGCCGAGATCCTGACCAAGAACGGCGACGTGCAGGCCCAGATGACCAAGCTCAAGTCGACCCTCGAGGGCATCTACACCTCACAGGTCAAGCCGCACCTCAAGTAGCGGCGCCGGCCTCGTAGGCGATGACGACCAGCTGCGCGCGGTCACGCGCGTGCAGCTTGGTCATCGCCCGGTTGATGTGGGTCTTCGCGGTGATCGGGCTGATCGCCATGCGGGCCGCGATCTCGGCGTTGGACAGGCCCTGCGCGACCAGGGCGACCGCCTCGCGCTCGCGGCCCGTGAGCGCCCGCAGCGCGGCGGCGGAGCGGGCCGGCGGCGGCTGGGCGACGTACCGTTCGATGAGCCGCCGGGTGATCGACGGGGCCAGCAGCGCGTCGCCGCGCGCCGCGACCCGCACGGCGTGCAGGAAGTCCTCCGGCAGGATGTCCTTGACGAGGAACCCGGCCGCCCCCGCGCGCAGCGCCTCGAGCACGTACTCGTCCATCCCGTAGTTCGTCAGCACGACGACGTGCACCGCGGCGAGCTCGGGGTCGGCGGCGATGCGCCGGGTCGCCTCGATGCCGTCGACGGTGGGCATCCGCACGTCGAGCAGGACCACGTCGGGCCGGTGCTCCCGGGCCAGCCGCACGCCGTCGCCGCCGTCGCCGGCCTCGGCCACGACCTCGATGTCGTCCTCGGCGTCGAGCAGCGCGCGGAACCCGCTGCGGATGAGCGGCTGGTCGTCTACGAGCAGGACCCGGATCACGAGGCGGCCACGACCGGCAGCTCGGCGCGCACGGTGAAGCCGTGGCCGGGGCGGGGCTCGGCGAGCAGCCGGCCGCCGAGGGCGCTCACCCGCTCGCGCATCCCGAGCAGCCCGACGCCGGGCACCGGCGGGGCCTGCGGCGTGGCCCGGCCGTCGTCCTCGACGCGCACGACGACCGCGTCGCGGCGGTACTCGATGCACACCGTCGCGGTGCCGGCGCCGGCGTGGCGGGCCACGTTGGTCAGCGCCTCCTGCACGATCCGGTACGCGGTCCGGCCCACCGTGACCGGCACCCCGGCGGGCTCCCCCTCGATCGTCAGCGACGCGTCCAGGCCCGTCGCCCGGGCCCGCTCGACCAGGTCCGGGAGGCCGTCGAGGCCGTGCGGCGGGGCCTGCCCGTCGTCGCGCAGCGCCTCCAGGGTCGCCCGCAGCTCGCGCGACGCCTCGCGGCCGGCGTCCCGGATCGCGAGCAGGGCCGGCGGTACCGGCTCGCCGCGCTTGTGCGCCAGGTGCACCGCCGCCTCGGCCTGCACCTTGATCACCGAGATCTGATGGGTGAGCGAGTCGTGCAGCTCCCGGGCGATGTGCAGCCGCTCCTCGTCGGCGCGGCGGCGGGCGACCTCCTCGCGCGTGCGCTCGGCCTCGTCGGCGCGGCGCTCGGCCTGGCGCAGGGCCTCGCCGGCGGCCCCGGCGGCGATCAGCCAGGCCAGCTCCAGCACGCCCCGGGCCTGTGTGAAGGCCGCGCCCGCGGGCAGGCCCGAGACCATCGCGGCGAGCGGCAGCGCGGCGAGCACGGCGATGCTCGCCGCGACGGTGGCGCGACGGTGGCCGGCCCGCATCGCGGCGTACACGGCGACCAGGTAGCCGACGGCGAACACGTTGAACCCGGCGGCCCGGTAGCCGACCGCGCACAGCCCGGTGACGAGCAGCACGGCGACCGGGGCGCGGCGCCGGGCGGCCAGGGCCAGGCCACCGGCGGCCAGCAGCGCGTAGCCGGCCGCGCCGGCACCGTCGGCCGCCCGGTGCTCGGCCAGCCCCGCGACCACGAGGATCGCCGCCCCGCCGGCGCCGGCCAGCGCGTCGCCGGTACCGATGCGTGCACCGCCCATGCGGGCACCCTAGCCGCAGATCGGCGCCCGCGACTCCTGCGCGCGGACCGTGTGCGCCTGCTGCGTCCGCAGTAGACGCCGCCCGGCTGCCACGCCCGCGGCAGCGCGCGAAGCCATCCCCGGCGCGATGTGCGCGGCCGGCCCGGGCGGACAGGATCGATGCATCCGGTTCCGGCAATGACGAGGAGAGCGCCATGTCCGTTCCACTCCTGACCCTCGACCGTGTCGTGGCCACCGCGGGCACGTTCGTCGCACTGGGCGGCGCGATCACCGGCGGCCTCGCGCTGGCGGGCCGCCTGCGTCAGCGGGGCCCGGTCGTCGCGCTGGCGGCGGGCGCGGCCGGCGTGGTCGTCGGCGTGCTGATCCTGGCCACCGCCGACGGCGGCCCGGGCACGGGCAACGGCGTCATCGGCGCCGGCGCGGCGATCGTGTTCGGGCTGGCCGCGGTCGTCCTGGGCGCCCTGGCCCGGCGCCGGGCAATTGCATCAAACTAATTTGTTGTACTGTCTGAGCCGTGGCAGTACCGACGTTCCTGCGGGCCTCGGCCCATCCGCTGCGGTGGCGGCTGCTCGGCGAGCTCGCCCGGGGCGACCGCCAGGTGGGCGAGCTGACCGAGCTGCTCGGCGAGCGGCAGAGCCTCGTCTCGTACCATCTGGGCCTGCTCCGTAAGGCCGAGCTCGTGCGGTCGCGCCGCAGCGCCGCCGACGCCCGCGACGTCTACTACCGCCTCGACCTCGCCCGGTGCGCCACCCTGCTGGAGGCGGCCGGCGGCGCCCTGCACCCGGGACTGCGCCCCGGGCCGGCCCCGGCGCCCGGCCCGGCGCGGGTGCTGTTCCTGTGCACCGGCAACAGCGCCCGCTCGCAGATGGCCGAGGCGCTGCTGCGCGACCGGTCCGGCGGCGCGGTGGCGGCGTTCAGCGCGGGCAGCCGGCCCAAGCCGATCCACCCGGACGCGGTCGCGGCGATGGCCGCGCGCGGCCTCGACCTGAGCGCCGCCCGGCCCAAGCACCTCGACGAGTTCGCCGGGCGGCGCTTCACGCACGTGATCACGCTGTGCGACCGGGTCCGGGAGGTCTGCCCGGAGTTTCCCGGGCACCCCGCGGCGGCCCACTGGAGCATGCCCGACCCGTCGGCCGAGCCGGACGGACGCCCGGCGTTCGACCGGGCCGCCGACGAGCTCGCCGAGCGGATCGCGTTCCTGCTGCACACTCTGGCCGCGGCGTGACCGCGACGGGGGTGGGCCTGGGCACGGTGCTCAGGGAGTGGGGCCGGATCGGCTGCCTGGGCTTCGGCGGCCCGCCGGCGCACATCGCGCTGCTGCGCAAGCTGTGCGTCGAGGACCGCGGCTGGCTCGACGCGCAGGAGTTCGAGGACGCGATCGCGGCCTGCAACCTGCTGCCCGGCCCCGCCTCCACCCAGCTCGCGATCTTCTGCGCCTGGCGGGTCCGGGGCCGCGCGGGAGCGCTCGTCGGCGGCGCCGCGTTCATCGTTCCCGGGCTCGTCGTCATCCTCGCCCTGGCCGTGCTGTTCCTGCGCGGCGACCCGCCGACGTGGGTCAAGGCCGCCGGGGCCGGGGCCGGGGCGGCGGTGGCCGCGGTCGCGGTGCAGGCCGGGGTCAGCCTCGTCCCGGCCGGCTGGCGGCGCGCGCCCCGGCACAGCAGCCGGGTGCGGTGGGTGGCGTACGTCCTGGTGGGCGCGGTCGCCGCGGCCACCATCGGCCCGTGGCTGGTGCTGCTGCTCATCGCCGGCGGCTTCGTGGAGATCCTGGCCCAGCGGGTTCCGGTCCGGCCCCGCCGCCGCCCGGTGCCCGGCCTGCCCGCGCTGGCCGCGGCGGGCCTGGGCGGCGGCGTGCTGCTCTCCGTCGCCTGGGTGGCGATCAAGGTCGGTGCCCTGTCGTACGGCGGCGGGTTCGTCATCATCCCGCTCATGCGCGCCGACGCCGTCGACCACTACCACTGGATGACCGGCGCCCAGTTCCTCAACGCCGTCGCGCTGGGCCAGATCACGCCGGGCCCGGTCGTGCAGACGGTCGCCGTGGTCGGCTACGCCGCGGCCGGCCTCGGCGGCGGCGTGCTCGCCTCCGCCGTCGCCTTCAGCCCGTCCTTCGCGTTCATCCTGCTCGGCGCGGACCGCTTCGACCGGCTGCGGGGCAACCGGGGCGTGCGCGCGTTCCTCGACGGCGCGGGGCCGGCCGCGATCGGCGCGATCTTGGGCTCCGCCGTCCCGCTGGCGCGCGCCCTGGCCGAGCCGTGGCAGTTCTGCGTGCTGGCCGGCGCGGCCGTGCTCCTGCTCGCCCTGCGCCGCGGCCCGGTCCTGACCCTGCTGATCGCGGCCGCCGCCGGGCTGCTCATCGTCCTGGCCGGCGGGGACCTGCCCGGCTGACGGACCGGCGCGTAGCGGCGGGCCGCGCCGATCCGGCCGTGGCCGGATTCCGCCGGCCTGTGGCAGTCCTGCCACTGCCGCGCCGGCGCGAGTGGATCTACGGTCGGTGGCCGTGACCAAAGTGCTGCTCAGCATCCACGTCCTCGCCGCCATCGTCGCCGTCGGGCCCGTCACCGTCGCGGCCAGCATGTTTCCCGCCGCCGCGCGCCGGGGTGACGCCGGCGCGCTGCGCCTGCTGCACCGGATCTGCACGGTGTACGCCGTCATCGGCGTGGCCGTGCCCGTGTTCGGGCTGGCCACCGCGAGCAGCCTCGGCGTGCTCGGCGACGCGTGGCTGCTGGCCTCGATCGCCCTCACGGCCGCCGCGGCCGCGCTGCTCGGGCTCGTCGTGCTTCCCCGGCAGCGGCGGCTGGTGAACGGTACCGACGAAGCCGCCGGAACAACGGCGCGCCTCGGGATGCTGACGGGCGTGTTCAACCTGCTGTGGGTGGTCGTCGTGGTGCTGATGATCGTGCGGCCCGGCTCCACGACGGGCGCGTGAGATGTCGCCGTTCACCCTGCTGCGCGCGGCCGCGGTGGTCGAGCTCGCCAGCCTCGCCGTGCTCCTGGCCAACCTGGCCACGGTGCACGTCCCCGCCGTCGCCTCGCTCGTGGGGCCGATCCACGGCTGCGCGTACCTGCTCGTCATCGGCGTCACCGGGCAACTGACCCGATCGGCGCGGGCGACGCTGCCGGCCGCGATCCCGGTCGTCGGCGGGCTCATGGCGCTGCGGCGGGTACACCGTCAGGCGCCCGGCCCCGGCCAGACGTAGGGCTCGTCCGGGTCCTCGCCCGGGAAGAGCGGGCCGTAGAAGTCCGGGTCCTTGCGCACCAGGGCCGCACGGTGGCTGCGGTGCACGTCCTCCCGCCCGAGCCAGGCCGGCAGCGCCCCGGCCGCGGCCAGCTCCTCCTGGGTGCGGGCCGGCCCGCACGTGTCGAGCAGCGTCGCCGCGACGGTGTCGGCGTGGCCGAGCGCGGTCCACGCGGCGCACATCTCCAGGCCGTAGCGCACCAGCGCCTCCTCGCACCCGGACCACATCTTGACCGCCGGGTGGTGCCGCCAGCCGTACCCGGGCACGACGAGCCCGCGCAGCACCTGCAGCGCCTCGACCCGCTGCTTGCCGAGCCGGCGCCGGTCCAGCACCCGGGCGCTGGCCGCGAAGTCGGCGTAGGGCAGGAACGTCTGCACGCCCACCGTCATACCCGCGGACACGGCGACCCGCGCACGTTTTGTCCGGGGTACGTCTTAAGGTGTGCGCATGCCCAAGGACGCACGGCCGCCGGCCACCGGCATCGCGGCCCCTGAGGCGGTCGACGCGTTGCTGGCCGCCAGCCGGGCGCTGGTGGGCATCGCCGCCCGGTCCCTGGCCGACGTCGACCCGGATGTGACGCTGCCGCAGTACCGCGCCCTGGTCGTCCTCGCCGCCCGCGGCCCGCAGCGGGTCGCCGACATCTCGGCCGAGCTCGCGGTGGCCCCGTCGACCGGCACCCGCATGTGCGACCGGCTGGTGCGCAAGGGCCTGCTCCGCCGGTCCCGGACCGCCTTCGACCGGCGGGTCGTGCGGCTCACCCTGACCACGGCCGGGCGGCGGCTCGTGCACGAGGTGATGGAGAGCCGCCGAGCGCTGCTCACCGCCGTCGTGGCCGCGACCGCGGATGTCTGGCACCCGGCGGTGGCGCCGGCCCTGCGCGCCTTCGCGGCCGCCGCCGGCGAGGTGCCGGAGAGCGAGTGGTGGCTCGGCTTCCCGTCCGCCGACGACGAGCCCGAGGCCTGAGAGCTGGCGGTGTACTTGCTTTGATGCAACGATTGGCCGATGCGGACGGCCGATGACCGTGCACCACGCGCGCCGGAGTCGCCCGGGCCCGCGTTCCTGACGCTGACCGTGGGCGGGGCCGGCGTCGCCGTCTCCTACTGGTTCGGCTGGGACATCGGGGCGCTGCTCGCGGTCGAGGCGCTGGCCGGCTTCGGGCTGGCCCTGTCCGACGGCGAGCCCGACGACGAGATCTCCTCGCTCTGACCGGCCTTACAGCGGCCCCAGCACCGCGTCGGGGTCGGCGTCCAGGGCGAGCGTCTCGAGCACGGTGAGCAGCTGCCGCTCCTCGTAGCGGAAGTGCGACTCCATGATGGCCGCCACCCCCTCCAGGTGCCGCAGCAGCTGCGCGGGCGGGGCGGTCGCGCCGGCGGCGGCCTGCAGCCCGGCCAGCAGGTGCGAGATCATCGAGTGGTCCTGCCGCAGCGCGTGCAGCGTCGGGGCCAGGTGCGGGTACTGCTCCGCGATCGCCGGGAACAGGTCGCGGTCCTCGCCCTCGTGGTGCGCCGCCAGCGCGGTGCAGAAGCCGTGGCAGTACAGCAGCTGGTCGCGCAGCGCGGCCGGTGCGGGTGCGCCGGCGGCCAGCGCCTCGCGGGTCACGGCCAGGGCCTCGCGCAGCCGCGCGTGCACGCGGCGCAGCTCGTTGCTCCAGGCGACAAGCCTGGTCGCCCCGCCCTCAGCCGGCATCGGCACCACCGCTCGGCCGGGAGCTCAGCACGGCCCAGCCCCGCGCCGGCAGCCGGACCTGCGCGCCGTCCAGGGTGCCCGTGCCCGCGGCGAGGGCGTCGGCGCCGGCCGCTGGGACCGCCACCGGATCATCGGCCAGGTTGAGCGCGGCGATCAGAGCGCCCGCGCCCGTCGCCGTGCGCAGGACCGCCTGGCGGTTGTCGAGGTGCACGACGTCGGTGTGGGCCCGAACGACCCACGGGTGCCGGCGGCGCACGGCGATCAGCTCCCGGTGCCGGCGCAGCGTCTCGTTCCCGGCCGGCGGATGCTCCGGAAACTCCGGTCGCACCGCGTCGTCGCCGCCGAGCCGCTGCTCCTTCACGCCCGTCCAGCCGTACTCGTCGCCGGCGTACACGCTCGGCACGCCCGCCACGGTGAACAGGACCGCGAGCGCGTGCGGCACGAAGCCGGCGCCGACCGCCGAGGCGATGCGGGTCACGTCGTGGTTGCCGACGAACGTGGCCGGCACGAACCCGGCGAGCAGGTCGTTGTGGCGCTTGAGCGCGTGCGCGAGCTCGAAGAGGTTCCGGTCGGCGATGCCGTGCCAGATGCCCTGCCACAGCTCGTACTGCGTTACCGAGTCCATTGTGGACTCGCGCACGATCCCGGCGTAGTCGCCGTGGATGACCTCCCCGGCGAACCAGGCCTCCGGGTGGCGCTCGCGCACGCGGGGCAGGACGGCGGCCCAGAACCGCGGCGGCACCGCGTATGCCGCGTCGAGCCGCCAGCCGTCCGCGCCCCGGTCCAGCCAGTGCCGCATGACCCGGACCACGAGGTCGGCCACGGCGGGCTCGTCGTGGTTGAGCACGACGAGCGAGTCGTGGCCCTCGAACACCGCGTCGCGCAGCATGCCCGGCCCGAGCGGCGGGTGCGCGCGCCCGACGTGGTTGAACACGCCGTCGAGCAGCACCCGGACCCCGCGCGCGTGGGCCGCGGCGACGAGCCGGTCGAAGTCGGTGTCGTCGCCGAGGCGCGGGTCGATCCGGAAGTGGTCGACGGTGTCGTAGCCGTGGGTCTGGGACGCGAAGATCGGACCGAGCGCGATGCCGTTGAGCCCGAGGCTCACCACGTGGTCGAGCCAGCCCTCGATGCGCCCGAGCCGGTGCACGACCCCTTCGGCGGCGTCGGTACCGCCGGGGCGCACCGGGGCGCCGGTGAAGCCGAGCGGGTACAGCTGCCACCACATCACGTGATCGGGCCAGGAGCTCACGATCACCAAGCATAGGCGAGCGGGCCGGACGGTACCGGCCCGCTGCCCGCGGCGGTGGTCAGACGATCGACGGCGATGCGATCCATCCACTGTGGATCACAATCGGCATGCATGGACCGCGGTTCGACGGGTACCAGTTCAGAGCAGGAAGCAAGGAAGCGAGCAAGGAAGGAAGGAATTCCCCCGTGACTTCCAACCACACTGATGTCACCACGATGCTGGGCCGGGACGTCTACGACCGCGACGGTGACAAGATCGGTAGCGTCGGCCAGGTCTACGCCGACCACGCCGGGCAGCCGACCTGGGCGAGCGTGAACACCGGCTTCTTCGGCCTGCGCCAGTCGCTGGTGCCGCTGTCCGGGGCCACGAGCCACGGCGACGGCCTGCAGGTGCCGTTCGAGAAGGCGACCGTCAAGGACGCGCCGAACGTGGACCACGAGGTCGACGAGCCGCTGACCAGCGACCAGGTGCAGGAGCTGTACCGGCACTACCAGCTGCAGTGGGACACCGACAGCACGGCGGACTACACGGACGGCTACACCGCCGGCGCCGAGCACACGCGCGACGGCTACCTGGACACCGACGGCGACGCGATGCCCCGCGTCGAGAAGCACACGGACACCGCGCGGCTGCGCCGGTACGGCTCGGCCACGTCCGGCGCGGACGTCACCGAGTCGGAGCACGAGATGCAGCTGGACCCCGAGGTCCCGGGCGACGAGGGCCGCCGCCCGCCGGCCTGACCGCGCCCCGCACCACCCTCGCGATGCCGTCCCGGGCGACCGGGGCGGCATCGTGCCGTGCCGGTCAGACCGCCGACGGTGTCAGTGCGGAGACGGCGAACAGCCGCAGCAGGGGCCACGACGGCCTGGTGGAGGACTCGATGGTCCAGCCGCGCCGCCCGGCGGTGTCCAGCACCCCGTCGGCGTACGCGGCCAGCGCCACGACCCGCACCCGGCCGTGCCGGTCGGTGAGCGCGTCGCGGACCTCGGCGGCGTGCTGGTCGACGGCGGCGGCGAGCCACGTGGGCGCGGCGACCTGGGCCGCGACGGCGGCCTGGAGCCGCTCGGCGAGCTCGGCCAGGCGCAGGCGGGCCTGCGGTGCGAAGGCCGGCTCCGGCACTTGATCCATCGGAACAGAGTAGGAAGCCCCGGTTACGAAACGGTGACACGGCGGGCCTCGGCCCGATCGTTGCGACCCGTCCGGGCCCGGCCCGGCGGGCGGGGGGCCGGGCCCGGACGGTTGCGACCTGTCCCCGGCGCGGCCCGCTGGGCAGAGGGGGCCGGCCGGGGACAGATCTGCCGCGCCCTACAGCAGGCCGCGCGCCGAGAAGGCGGAGCGCGTGGCCTGAGCGGCCGCGGAGCCGTAGAGCCGCTGGGCGGCGTCCACCGTGGCCTGAGCCGCGGCGCGGAACGTGATGTCCGGGGTGAAGGCGAACTGCGCCTCCACGATCAGCGTCGTGGCCCGGGTGTCGCCGAGCGCGGAGCGGACGTCCCACAGCGCGCGGGACCAGATCTCGCCGTCGGCGTGGACCTCGCCGACCACGTCGGCCGGGTAGTGCTTGTCGCCGTCGAGGCGGCGCAGGCAGTGCGGGGCGGTGCTGGTGTAGGACACGGAGTCCCAGTCCGCGACGCAGGCCTCGGGGGTGAGCGTGGGCACGCCGGTGGCCCAGCTGGTGACGGCGACGGCGAGATAGTCACCGAACGCCTCCCCGATGGCGCCGGACTCCAGGGTCGTACCGAAGCCGGGGACCTGGCCGTCCTGGACCGAGTGGCCGTACTCGTGGACGATCACCTCGGCGTCCTCGGCGTCGTCGACGCCGCCCTTGCCGAGGCTGATGTTCGCCTTGTCGTCGCGGAAGAAGGAGTTGTCGCCGCCGTACTGGTCGATGCGCAGCTCGATCTGGCGCTGGTTGACCGGGCGCAGCGCCGAGCCGAAGCCCAGGTGCTGCAGGTACTGCTGGGCCGTGGTCACCCAGTAGTACCCCATCACCTGCTCGAACTGGTCGCTGTCGCGGTGCCAGGCCGGGAAGGCCCCGTCGACGAGGACGGCGGCCTTGCCGGTGGAGCTCTTGACCACGACGTAACGGCCCGCCAGCCGGCCGGAGCCGTCGAGCTCGCTGAGCGTGACCCGGCGGTAGGCCGGCGCGAAGGCCGGCAGGTCGGCGTCCTTGGCGTCGGTCAGGTCCTGCCGGCCGAGCGCCTGGACCGGGTTGGGGTAGAACACCGTGCCCGGGGCCGTGGTCACGGCGGCCCGGGCCGCTGGGGCCGGGAGGAGTGCGGCCACGACCACGACCGCCACAAAGGCAACATGTCGATGCATGCAGCAAAGGGCGGCGCGGCCGTGCTGTGCGTTACTCCGACCGGCCGCGCCCGGCCGGCGCGGCCGCCGCGGCCAGGCCCGTCCGCGCCATCGCCTGCCACCGCTGCCGGCCGCCCAGCAGGGCCGCCACCGTGCCCTGCAGGACCACCAGGTAGAGCAGCTGCCGGTAGACCACGTGCTGCAGCGGGACGGTCCACAGCGGGGTGAGCGGCTCCCGGTCCAGGCGCAGCGCGTAGGCGGTGGTCGCCAGCTGCAGGGCGGTGAACCCGCACCACACCGCGGCGACCTGGGCCCAGGGCAGGAACAGCGCGCCGTAGATCGCGTAGACGTCGACCAGCGGGGCGGCCAGCGGCAGCAGCACCTGGAACAGCATCAGGTAGAGCAGCCCCCGCCGGCCGAGGCGCCCGGCGCCGCCCCGCTCCCGGACCGCTCCCCGGTGCTTCCAGGCCGCCTGCATCGTGCCGTAGCACCAGCGGTACCGCTGCCGCCACAACTGCCGCACCGTGCCCGGCGCCTCCGTCCACGCCACCGCGTCGTCGGCGTAGACGGCCCGCCACCCGGCCCGCAGGACCGCCATGGTCAGGTCGGTGTCCTCGGCCAGCGTGTCGCCGGGGACCCCGCCGACGTCGCGCAGGGCCTCGCGCCGGAACGCCCCGATCGCCCCCGGGATGGTCGGCATGCACTCGCCGAGGTCGAACAGGCGCCGGTCGAGGTTGAACCCCACCACGTACTCCAGGTGCTGCCACCGCCCGAGCAGCCCGCCGCGGTTGGCCACCTTCGTGTTGCCGCTCACCGCGCCGACGGCCGGGTCGGCGAAGGGCTGCACGAGGCGCCCGACGGCGTCCGGCTCGAAGACGGTGTCACCGTCGACGAGCACGAGCAGGTCGCCCCGGGCCACGGCGATCCCGGCGTTGAGGGCGGCCGGCTTGCCCGCATTGGCCTGCCGCAGCAGGTGTACCGCGGGCAGTTCCCGGGCCATCCGGCGCACGATGGCGGCGGTGTCGTCCGTCGAGCCGTCGTCGACCACGACGATCTCGCAGCCCGGGTAGTCGCTCCCGGCCAGGGACCGGATGGTGCCGGCGATGTTCGCCGCCTCGTTGTACGCCGGGACGATGATCGACACGCGGCCCAGGTACCGGCGCGGTCCCCACCGGCCCCGCGACCGGCGGGCGTGCCGGCGGGCCGCCACGACCTGCACCGCGAGCCGTATCAGGGCCAGCACCGTGCCGGCGACCACGATCCACTCGATGGCGGCGGCCAGGAGGCGTCCGGCGGTCTGGCTCCACCGCAGCGCGGTCCCCCGCACGACCATGCCCGTCGAGGCGGCCGGCGCCGGCGGCAGGCCGAGCCCCTCGGACACCGTGACGAACCGGCCGCCGGCCTGGGCCAGGATCCGCCGGGTCGCCTCGACCGTCTGCGACCGGTCCCCGCCGCCGTCGTGCAGCATGATCACCGCTCCGGCGCCGGCCGGCCCGTGCAGCGCCTCGCGCACGATGGCGTCGGCGCCGGGCCGCTCCCAGTCCCGCGGGTCACGGTCGGCCAGCACGGCCAGGTACCCGTCGACCGCGTCCGGCATCGACAGGTACGGGGGGCGCATGAGCAGCGGCCGCCGCCCGGTCGCGGCCGCGATCGCGTTCGCGGTGAGGGCGAGCTCGAACCGCTGCCGCCACGGCGGCAGCGCGGCGAGGTCCGGGTGCGTGAACGTGTGCACGCCCACCTCGTGGCCCTCGTCGACCATCCGGCGCACCAGGTCCGGATAGCGGTTGACCTGCGATCCGATGACGAAGAAGGTGGCGTGGGCGTGGTACTGCCGCAGCAGGTCCAGCACCTGCGGGGTCCAGCGCGGGTCGGGCCCGTCGTCGAAGGTGAGCGCGAGGGCCCCGGCCGGCAGCCGGGCCGCCTCCACCCCGCCGGCCGTGTAGCGCAGCACCGGCCCGTCGCCGGTGGCCGCGGCCTGGACGGCCGCCCCGTGGGGCCCCTCGGCGCCGACCCCGCCGGCGTACCCCTGCAAAGCCAGCTCGGTCAGCAGCAGAAGCACGCCGAGCAGGAACAACAGCCAGTGCGCCCGCGGCTCGCGGCGGGCTTTGTGCCGGCTCATGCTACTTCGTCCGGCTCGGCTTGGCATTGCCCGGCTTCGTGGTGGGCCGGTTCCCGGGTCGTTCGGTCGTCGTGGCCGCCGACGGGCCCGGTGTGGTGCGGGTCGCCACGGTCGGCGGTGCGGACCGGTGACCGTTCGAGGCCAGCGGCGCGACGCCGACCTCACCGGCGCCGCCCCGCTCGATCAGGCCCTGCCGGCCGCCCGGAAGCCCCGGCAGCGGTATCGGCGAGGAGCCGAGCAGACCGGCGACGAGCAGCGCCCCGCCGACGCTGAGTAGCAGGCCGAGCGCGGCGCCGAGGGCGGTGAAGAGCCGTCGGCGGCGCCCGCCGCGATCCATGAACACAGGTTCCACGGGGCAAAGGGCGGACGGACCCGCCCCGGCGTTACACCCCCCGGCGCGATCGACGCCCCGGCCGCGGGTCTCACCCGGCTGGAGACGGAGGTGGCGCGATGGCGCGGTCGATCTGCGGGGCAAGGAGTACCCCGGGAAGGTGGCTTTGAGCCACTAGGAGCTGCGCATGGCGGCGCGGCTGCTCGAGTCGATGGCGGGCCAAGGCCGCCCGACTCCGGGCGGTGCTCAGCGAGACCCCGTCAGCCTTCGTAGCCGCCCGAGCAGTCCCGGCCGGGTCGACCGCCTCGCCGCGGACACCCTTCTGGCCAACGCCAGCTCGACCCGTGGTCCAATCCAGTCCAGGAACATGACCGGAGCCCCGACGAGCTCACTGGAGGCCGGGTAGCTCGACCCGTTGCACGACGGCCGCCAGGTGTACTCGTGCGGGCCCGGCCGGTGGGACCAGTCGTTGTCCCACACGGTCCCGGCACTGTCGCCGGTGACCACCATGATCGTGCAGAACGTGCAGCCGTGCTCGGCGATGATCAACGCGCCGTCGATCAGCTGGGCGTCGGAGTCGTCTTCATGCTCGTACGTCCCGGCGCACGTACCGTCGGCAATGGTGAACGGCCGGCGCACGTGCGCGAACGTGTCCGGGGCTGAATCCGGTCGGTTGAGGGCCGGCAGGCGCGTTGGTTCTACCAGGCCGAGCCATCCCGACTCGAGGTCCGCACCGAAGGCGAGCATGAACACGCGGTACTCCGCCGGAAGCGCCACCCCCAACCGGGCCTCCACCGCATCGAGGTCCTCGACCGTGACCGGGGTCGGCTCCGGGCCGTATGCGACGCCGGCCCCGGTGGAGCGGCCCCGCGCCCGCGCTTCGAGCTCCAGACGGCGAACCTCGGCGGCGATGTCCGCCAGGCGTCGGATGTCCACGCCGGTCAGTATGGGTATCTCGGCTCAGAAGGGCCAGCCGCCGCCCTCACCCGCCTCGACGAGCGGGATCATCGCGAACGCGCCGTCCGACAGGCCGCCGAAGGTGTGCCGGAACGGCCCGGCGGGGGCGTGCCCCACGCGGTACCCGGCCAGGTTCCACGTGTACACCGGCACCCGCTGCGGCACCGTGGCCACCACGCTCCACGACCCGTGCAGGTGGGCCTGCTCGTCGGTGAGGATGACGACCCGGTCGTGGCCGCGGTAGTGCTCGCGCACCGCCTGGGCCGTGAACGTGCCGCCGGCAAAGAAGTAGCCGTCCCGCTTGAAGCGGCGCACGGCGGCCAGCACCGGCTCCCCCGCGACCTCCGGGAACCACCGGGAGTCGGTGGAGAACGACACGATTGTCGCCTCCTGCGCGCGGGCGGCCAGGGCGATGCCGAACACCGCGGCCGCGTCCCAGCAGCGCAGCGAGCCATCGCGGCTGAACGGGCTGTCCATCGAGGACGACGTGTCGATGAGCACGAGGAGCCGGCCGCCGAGGGCGGGCACGTTGGGCAGGGCGTGCTGCAGCGCGCGCTCGAGGACGCCGGACCAGCGCGAGTCCGGCACCGCGTTGTACGCGGACAGGAAGCGCATCGGCAGCACACGCGACGCGGCGACCTCGGCCGGGTCGGACAGCCGGGCCGCCACCGCCGCGGCGGCCGTGTCGCTCACGCCGGCCTCGTCGAAGTTGCGCAGGTTGCGCAGCAGCGCGAAGTAGCCCATGGACGGGATCGCCGACTCCCAGGCCGTGGCGTCCATTGTGGACTGGCGCCAGCCGGCCAGGGCCTCCCACGTCATGCCGGCCGCGCGCAGCACCGCCGGGTCGTCGATCGCGGCCCGCCGGTGGACGGGCACCGCCATCAGCTCGGCGCGGGCGGCGACGGTCGGCAGTGCGGCCGGGACGGCGGCGTCGGCGCGGTGGCGCCGGTCGAGGGCGTGCCGGAACAGCCGGCCCTGCCGCTCGTCGCGGGCGACCGGGTGCGTGAGCTCGATGACGTCGCCGAAGCGCACCGCGCGGCCGTCGGTGTCGTACTTCAGGAGGCTGCGCTCGTGGTACAGCCGGACCGCGGCGTCGGCGATGCCGCGCTTGACCGGCTTCGGCAGGGAGCGGCCGTAGCGGCCGAGCCAGTACGCGAGCGCCTCCCCCGGCTCGTCGGCCCGTTGCAGCGCCGAGTCGACCACCGCCCGGGAGCCGGGGATGCCCGCGGCGACCTGGGCGCGGGCGCCTTCGAGGGCGGCCACGACGGAGGCCGAGCGCAGCATGGCCCCGGTGCGCAGCCAGGGCACGAACCGCGCGAACCACCCGGGGTCGGCGACCGCCACGGCGGCGACGAGGTCCCGGAAGCGGGCGTCGCGGTCGGCGGCGGCCTCGTAGAACGTGTCCTCACCGACCATGTTTGACACTGCGAGCAGGAAGAGCTCGAGCCGGGGCTCGCGCACGAACCCGGGCGCGCCCTCTTCGGTGACGACGGGGCGCTCGACGGCGAAGGCGGAGACCCGGATGTCGAACTCGGACCCGTAGTCGGGCCGCTCGTGCTGGTGCTCGCGCAGCTTGAGGTTGAACTTGGCCACAGGAATCCCCCGGGGACACAACGCATCTCGGCTACGAACATGTCGGAGGGGTCGAACCTCCACCCGTGGATCCGCCGGATCCGTTGCACGCGCTCCCCGAGACCAGTGTGGCGACGGGCACTTGGTTTCGAAGAGGAAGGAACCGTCACCTTCGCACCGGGAAGCGCACCGCCCAATGTAGACGCCCCCGAAATGCCCCGCAAAACCATTTAGCACATGCGCATGCGACGGCTGGTTAATGACAATGGAAACCATTACCGTCAAGCCCATGCGCCTTCTCATGGTTCTCGCCCTCGCCGCCTCGCTCGCCGCGTGCGGCGGCCCGACGCCCCCGGCCCCCGGCGACGGCGGCCGGCTCGCCGTCGTCGCCACCACGACCCAGGTCGCCGACTTCGCCCGCAACGTCGGCGGCGACCGGGTGGCCGTCACGCAGATCCTCAAGCCCAACGTCGACCCGCACGACTACGAGCCCACGCCGGCCGACCTCACCGCGATCGGCGCGGCCCGGGTCGTGGTGAAGAGCGGCGTCGGCCTGGAGAAGTGGCTGGACGAGACGATCGCCTCGGCCGGCTTCGCGGGCACGACGGTGGACACGAGCGCCGGCGTGGCGCTGCGCAGCGACGACCCGCACATCTGGCACAACCCCCGCAACGCGAAGATCATGGCGCAGAACATCGAGCGGGCCTTCGCCGCCGCCGACCCGGTCGGGGCGGCCGGCTACGCGCGGAACCTGGCCGCGTACTCGGCCCGGCTCGACGGGCTCGACGCCGACATCCAGGCGAAGATCGCCACGTTGCCGCCGGGCGACCGCAAGCTCGTCACCAACCACGACGCGTTCGGCTACTACATCGACCGCTACGGCCTGGAGTTCGTCGGCTCGATCATCCCGAGCTTCGACACCTCGGCCGAGCTCTCCGCCAAGGACGTCGACGACATCGTCGCGAAGATCCGGCAGACGGGCACGAAGGCGGTCTTCTCCGAGAGCTCCCTGCCCCCGAAGACGGCCGAGGCGATCGCCCGGCAGGCCGGCGTGAAGGTCGTGGCCGGCGAGGACTCCCTCTACGGCGACACCCTCGGCCCGGAAGGTTCCGACGGCGACACGTACCTCAAGATGGAGACCCACAACACCGACGTCATCGTGCGGGCCCTCGGTGCCTGAGCCGGCCGTCCGCATCGAGGACGCGACGCTGTCCTACGGCGCCGAGCCGGTGCTCGCCGGGGTCAGCGGCACCGTGGCGCCCGGCGCGGTGGTCGCGCTCATCGGCCCCAACGGCGCCGGCAAGTCCACGCTCATCAAGGCCGTCCTCGGCCTCGTCCCGGTCGTCGGCGGCACCGTCACCGTGCTGGGCCGCTCCCCCGCCGCCGCCCGCCGTGACGTCGGCTACGTGCCCCAGGCCGACACCCTCGACGCCCAGTTCCCGGTCTCGGCCGCGCAGGTGGTGCTCATGGGCCGCTACCGCCGCATCGGCTGGCTGCGCCGCCCCGGCCGTGCCGACCGCCGCATCGCCGCCGAGGCGCTCGACCGGGTCGGCCTGGCAGGCCGGGCCGGGGCCACGTTCGGCACCCTCTCGGGCGGGCAGCGCCAGCGTGTGCTGCTCGCCCGGGCGCTCGCCCAGCGGCCGCGCCTGCTGCTGCTCGACGAGCCCTTCAACGGCGTGGACGCGGCCAGCCAGGCGGCGCTGCTGCGGGTGCTGGACGAGCGCCGGCGCGACGGTACCGCGGCGATCATCTCCACCCACGACCTGGACCTGGCCCGGCGGATCAGCGACGCCGTCTGGCCGCTGCCCACGATGTGCGGCCGCCGATGATGCCCGCGTTCATGGCCCGGGCCCTGCTCGAACTGCTGCTGCTCGCCGTCCTCGCCGGCGTGGTGAGCGTGCACGTGCTGACCCGCCGGCTCGGCTTCGCCGCCGACACCGTGACCCACACCGTCTTCCCCGGCGTCGTGCTCGGCTTCGTCACCGCCGGGCCCGGCGGCGTGTTCCCGGGCGCGCTGCTGGCCGCCGCCGTCACCGCGGTGCTGCTCACCGCCCTCACCCGGGTCCGCGGCGTCACCGACGACACGGCGCTGGCCGTCCTGCTCGCCGCGATGTTCGCGGTCGGGGTGGTGCTGGTGTCGCGGCGCACGTCGTACACCGCCGACCTCACCGCGTTCCTCTTCGGGCGCCTGCTCACCGTCACCGCCGGCCAGATCGCCCGGACCGCGCTCGTCGCCGCCGTCGTCCTGGCCGCCCTCGCCCTGCTGCACAAGGAGCTGGTGCTGCGCGCGTTCGACCCCGCGGCCGCGGCCGCGCTGGGCTACCCGATCGGGCGGCTCGACCTGGTGCTCAACCTCGCGGTCGCGCTCGTCGTGGTCGCCGCCGCCCAGGCGGTGGGCACGATCCTCGTCATCGCGCTGCTCGTCGTCCCGGCCGCGACCGGGCGCCTGGTCGCGGACCGGATCGCGCCGATCACCGCCGTCGGCGTCGCGGCGGCGGTCCTGTCGGGCGGCGCCGGCCTCGCCGTGAGCTACCGCGCCTCCGTCACCTACGGCCTGCGCCTGGCCGGCGGCGCCACGGTCGTGCTGACGCTCGTCGCGGTCTACTTGGTGACGATGCTGGCCGCCGCCCTGAACCGCGCCTGGCGCCACCGAAAATGCCGCACCCGGGAGGCCCGCCGTGGCGTGGCTTGACGAAGCGTTCCACCGTGCCCTGGTCGAGGCGGTCCTCGTCGGTACCGCCAGCGGCCTCATCGGCGTGCACGTGGTCCTGCGCCGCCGGGCGTTCTTCACCATGGCCATGACCCACGCGACGTTCCCGGGCGTCGTCGTCGCCGCGGTCACCGGCCTGAACCTGTACCTCGGCGGCGCGGCCGCGGGCGTGCTCGCCGCCTTCGCGGTCACCGCGCTGGCCCGCCGCCGGGGCCACGACGCGAGCACGGCGACCGCCGTCGCCCTCGCGGCCGGCTTCGCCCTGGGCGTGGCCCTCATGTCCGCGCGCGCCGGCTTCACGAAGGACCTCACCGCGTACCTGACCGGCTCCATCCTCACCGTCGGCGATCAGGACCTGGTCGTCGCCGCGGCCGTCACGGCCGCCGTCGCGCTGGTCGTGGCCCTGCTGCACAAGGAGCTGCTGTTCACAGCGTTCGACCCGGCGGGGGCGCGCGCGGCCGGGTACCGGACCGGCGTTCTGGATCTGCTCGTGCTGGTGCTCATCGAGGCCGTCGTCGCCACCGCGGTCCCGGCGGCCGGCACGATCCTGACGCTCGCCCTGGTCGTGGCCCCGGCCGGCGCGGCGCGGCTGTGGACGGACCGGCTCGCCCCGATGACCGGGCTGGCCGTCGCGATCGCCGTGGCGAGCGCGACCGGCGGCCTGTACCTCTCCCGCGCCTTCGACGTCGCCGCCGGCGGCGCGATAAGCCTGCTCGCCGCGGCCGGCTTCGCCGTGTCCGCGATCAGCGCCCGCCGGTGGTCTCCCGCGGCACCGGCAGAGCCGGCTTCGCCGGGTCCGCGATCAGCGCCCGATGGTGCTCTCCCGCGCCACCAGCCGGTGCGGCGCCCGTAGCTCGACGCCGGGCAGCGGGCCGGGGCTGGCGATGCGCAGCAGCAGCCGCTCGACCGCGGTCGCCGCGATCATCTCCTTGTCCGGCGAGATCGTGCTGACCGGCGGGTTGGCGTAGGCGACGTCCTCGATGTCGTCGTAGCCGATCACGGCGACGTCCTGCGGCACCCGCAGCCCGCGCGACACCAGCTCGTGGATGGCGCCGAGGGCGACCAGGTCGCTGTAGCAGAAGACCGCGTCCGGCGGGTCGGGCCGGTCGAGTAGGAGCCGCATCGCGCCGGCGCCGTCGGCGCGGTTGAACCGCGGGGTCGGGATGACGAGGTCCTCGTGCAGGGCCAGGCCGCGGCGCTCGTGGGCCTCGCGGAACCCGCGGGTGCGCAGCTGCGCCGCCTCGCCGGTGGGGTACGGCTGGTCGCCGATCGCGGCGATGCGGGTGCGGCCGAGGTCGATGAGGTGCTCGGTCGCCTCGCGGGAGGCGGCGACGTCGTCGATGCCGACGTGGTCGAAGGTGCCCTGGCTGACCCGCTCGCCGAGGAGCACCAGCGGCAGGCCCGGGTCGCGCTCGGCGAGGGCCTGCTGGTCGAGGCCGAGCGGGCTGAAGATGACGCCGTCGAACATCAGCCGGCTGCGGCCCTGGGTGATGAGCATGCGCTCGTGGCCGGGGTCGCCGTCGGTCTGGTCGACGAGCACGTTGTACCCCTGGACGCGCGCGGCCCGGATGATGCCCTGCAGCAGCTCGGAGAAGTACGGGGTGTCGAGGTACGGCACGACCACGCCGATCTGTCCCGAGCGGCCCTGCACGAGACTGCGGGCGAGCAGGTTGGGCCGGTAGCCGAGCTGTTCGACCGCCTGGAGCACGCGGGCCCGGGTCCGCTCGGTGACGTTGGCGTAGCCGTTGACGACGTTCGAGACGGTCCGGCTGGACACGCCGGCCAGCTGGGCCACGTCGCGGAGCGTGACGTCGCCGCGCATCGGGCTCCCTCCCCGGCGCGCCAAGTTTCCGGCGCGTTACCCCTTGAAGTCCGTCGATGAGTTGGTCCATGCTGTTTTGCAGCGCTGCAAAACATAGCAGAAACCACCTGACCTGCATCAGTACGCGATGGTGGCCGGCCGCGGTGTGCCAGCACCCCGGCCGGCCGCTCTGACACACCTCGACTGCGCGTCCAGTGACTTCCGACGGAGGAAATCAGTGAGTGCCAGAAAGCTCAGTCTACGGCGGGGGCCACTCGCCGCGGCGGTCGCCATTGCGACTGCCGTACTGCTGGTGGCCTGCTCGTCCGGCAGCGGCGGCGACAAGGACGGCGGGCCCGTCACGATCAAGGTCTGGGCGTGGTACCCGGCCTTCCAGGGCGTGGTGGACCTGTTCAACCGCACCCACACCGACATCAGGATCGAGTGGACGAACGCCGGGACCGGCCAGGACCAGTACACCAAGCTCCAGACCGCCCTGAAGGCCGGCAAGGGCGCGCCGGACGTCGTCATGCTCGAGTTCCAGGAGATGCCGACGTTCCAGCTCACCAAGCACCTGGTCGACCTGGGCAGGTACGGCGCGAACGGCATCAAGGGCAACTACGTCGACTGGGCCTGGAAGCAGGTGAGCCGGGGCGACGCCGTCTACTCGATCCCGGTCGACGCCGGCCCGATGGCGATGCTGTACCGCCAGGACGTCTTCGACCAGTACGGCCTGGCCGTGCCCAAGACCTGGGCCGACTTCAAGGCCCAGGCCCAGAAGCTCAAGGCGGCGGCCCCGGACAAGTTCATGACGGACTTCGGCGCCAACGACGGTGGCTTCATGACCGGCCTGATGTGGCAGTCGGGCGCGCGGCCGTACAGGTACGACACCTCGAGTCCGCAGGCCATCAATGTGAGCGTTAACAGCGACCCGGCACGGAAGGTGATGTCGTACTGGGAGGACATGGTCGACACCGGCCTCGCCGACACGACCGCCTACGGCACGACGGACTTCTACAACGGGCTCGGCAGCGCGAAGTACGCGACCTACATCGCGGCCGGATGGGGCCCGGGCTACCTGGCGAGCGTGGCCAAGACGACCGCGGGCAAGTGGAAGGCCGCGCCGCTGCCGCAGTGGAACGCCGGCGAGGACGCCCAGGGCGACTGGGGCGGCTCGTCGTTCGCCGTGACCGACCAGACCAAGCACCCGCAGCAGGCCACGAAGGTCGCCATGGAGATCTTCGGGTCGAACAAGGACGCCTGGAAGATCGGCATCGACGAGGCGTTCCTGTTCCCGACCGCGACCCCGATCCTGCAGTGGGACTACTTCCGCACGAAGCAGTACGACTTCTTCGGCGGCCAGCAGGTCAACGAGGTCTTCATCCCGGCGTACAACGGCGTCAAGGAGTTCGACTGGAGCCCGTTCAACAGCTACAACTTCAGCCAGCTCACGACCGCGGTCGGGCAGGCCGTCGAGAAGAAGACCTCCTGGCCCGAAGCCCTGGCGACGGTGCAGCAGAACGTGACGCAGTACGCGTCGAGCCAGGGTTTCAAGGTCACCCCATGAGATGGTCCCGGCCGGCCCTCACCGGCTGGGCCTTCGTGGCGCCGTTCGTCGTGCTGCTGGTCGTGTTCCTGCTGCTGCCGATGGCGTACGCCCTCAAGCTCAGCCTCTACCGCTCCACCCTGGTCGAGGGCGAGGTCTTCGCCGGGCTCGGCAACTACCGCCAGGCCTTCGGCGACCCCGAGTTCCGCACCGGCGTCCTGCGCGTGCTCGTCTTCGGGCTCGTGCAGACGCCGGTGATGATCGGCATCGCGCTGGTCATGGCGCTGCTCGTGGACGGGGCCGGCTCGCGGCTGGCCCGCGCGCTGCGGCTGGCGGCGTTCGTGCCGTACGCCGTCCCGGTGGTCATCGGCACCCTGATGTGGGGCTTCCTGTACAGCCCCAGCACCGGGCCGTTCCGGTTCACCGGCGTCGACTTCCTCAGCTCCGGCACCGTCCTGGCCTCGCTCGGCAACCTCGTCACCTGGCAGTGGGCCGGATACAACATGATCGTCCTGTACGCCGCGCTGCAGGGCATACCGCGGGAGGTCTACGAGTCGGCGCGGATCGACGGCGCCGGCGCGGTGCAGATCGCGCTGCGGATCAAGACCCCGATGATCGCCTCGGCCCTGGTGCTGTGCACGGTCTTCACGATCGTCGGAACGCTGCAGTTCTTCACGGAGCCGCTGATCCTGCAGCCGCTGAACCCGGGCACGATCACCAACAGCTACACGCCCAACGTGTACGCGTACAACCAGGCCTTCGCCTATCAGCAGTACAACTACTCGGCGGCCGTCTCGTTCCTGCGCGGCGCGGTGGTCTTCGTCGGCTCCTACGTCTTCCTGTTCGTGACCCGCCGAAGGAGTGCGCTGCGATGAAGGCCCGGGCGGTGATGGCTCTGCTCATCGTGTACTTCCTCCTGCCCTTCTGGTGGTTGCTCGTCGCCGCCACCAAGGACAACGACGGGTTGTTCGGCTCCGCCCCGCTGTGGTTCGCCGACGTGCACGTGGTGGACAACCTGCGGCTGCTGTTCACCCACGAGGACGGCATCTACCTGCGGTGGCTGGCCAACTCGGCGATGTACGCCGTGGTCTGCGGGGCCGGCGCGACAGCGGTCGCCGCCCTGGCCGGGTACGCGTTCGCCAAGCTGCGCTTCCCGGGCCGCAACGCGCTGTTCGCCCTGCTGCTCGGCCTGATCATGGTGCCGGCGACCGCGCTGGTGCTGCCGACCTACCTGCTGATGGCCCAGGCCGGGCTCATCGACTCGGTCTGGGCGGTCATCCTGCCCTCGCTGCTCAACCCGTTCGGGGTGTACCTGCTGCGGGTGTACGTCCACGACTCGGTGCCCGACGAGATGCTCGAGGCCGCGCGCATCGACGGCGCCGGGGAGCTGCGCGTGTTCCGCAGCGTCGCCCTGCCCGCGATGCGCCCCGCGCTCGTCACCGTGCTGCTGTTCACGATGGTGGCGAGCTGGAACAACTTCTTCCTGCCGCTGGTGATGCTCAGCGACCAGGACCTCTACCCGCTGACCGTCGGCCTGCGATCCTGGTACCAGTCCGCGACGATCGGCAACGGCGGCCCCGCGTTGTTCAATATCATAGTCACCGGCGCCCTGGTGGCCATCCTGCCGCTCATCGCGGCGTTCCTGCTCCTGCAGCGGTACTGGCGCGGCGGCCTTACCATCGGCGCGCTCAAATGAAAGGAACTCGATGCTGAAAGCGCGCGTCACCCTCGACCCCGCCGCCGTCGTCGCCCCCGTCAGCCGCCGCACGTTCGGCTCCTTCGTCGAGCACATGGGGCGCTGCGTCTACACCGGCATCTACGAGCCCGGCCACCCGCTCGCGGACGAGGACGGCTTCCGCACCGACGTGCTGGCCCTGACCCGGGAGCTCGGCGTGACCACGGTCCGCTACCCGGGCGGGAACTTCGTGTCCGGGTACCGCTGGGAGGACGGCGTCGGCCCGCGCGAGCGCCGCCCCCGCCGGCGCGACCTGGCCTGGCACAGCATCGAGACGAACGAGGTCGGCATCGACGAGTTCGCCCGCTGGGCGGCGAAGGCGGACGTCGAGATCATGTACGCGGTGAACCTCGGCACCCGCGGCGTCCAGGAGGCCCTCGACGTCCACGAGTACGTCAACCAGCCCACCGGCACGCACCTGGCCGACCTGCGCGCGCGGCACGGCGCCGAGAAGCCCTACGGCATCCGGATGTGGTGCCTCGGCAACGAGCTCGACGGCCCCTGGCAGCTCGGGCACAAGACCGCGCAGGAGTACGGCCGCCTCGCCGCGGCCACCGCCCAGGCCCTGCGCGCGGCCGAGCCGGGCCTGCACCTGGTGGCCTGCGGCAGCTCCGGCTCGTCGATGCCGACGTTCGGCGCCTGGGAGGCGACCGTCCTCGAGCACACCTACGACCTGGTCGACTCGGTCTCCTGCCACGCCTACTACGAGGAGCACAACGGCGACCTGGGCTCGTTCCTGGCCAGCGCCACCGACATGGACCACTTCGTCGACAGCGTCGTGGCCACGGCCGACAGCGTGGGCGCCCGCCTGCGCAGCCGCAAGAAGATCCAGCTCTCGTTCGACGAGTGGAACGTGTGGTACCTGTCCCGCTTCCAGAACCAGCCGCCGCTGACGCGCTGGGACGTCGCGCCGCCGGTGATCGAGGACGAGTACAACGTCGCCGACGCCGTCGTCGTGGGCAGCCTGCTCATCTCCCTGCTGCGTCACAGCGACCGCGTCACCGCCGCCTGCCAGGCCCAGCTCGTCAACGTGATCGCCCCGATCCGCACCGAGCCCGGCGGCCCGGCCTGGCGGCAGACCATCTTCCACCCTTTCGCCCGCACCGCCGCCCTGGCCCGCGGCGACGTGCTGCGGACGGCGGTCGACGCGCCGGTGTACGAGACCGCGCGCTACGGCGAGGCCGCGCTCGTCGACGCCGTCGCCACGCACGACGCCGCGTCCGGGGACGTGGCGCTGTTCGCGGTCAACCGCGACCTGACCCGGCCCGTGGAGCTGACCGTCGACCTGCGCGCCTTCGGCCCGCCGCGGCGGCCGGCGGGCTCGTGGACGCTGTGCGACGACGACGTGCGCGCCACGAACACCCGCGACCGGCCGGACCGCGTCACGCTGCGCCCGGCCGGGGAGGTGACCGCCGACGGCAACACCGCGACGGTCACGCTGCCCCCGGTCTCCTGGACCGCGGTCCGCCTCGCTGCCCGGTAGGACCACGTCAGCGTCCGGCCGGTGAGGGCGTCGCCTCGGCCGGCCCCAGCGGCACCGCCGTGAAAGTTACGCGGGCGAACCTTGACAGCACGGCGCGACCGGGCATAGACCTGTGAGCGCTCACATCGATGTCCTTCAACATGCGAGGCGCCCGATGCAACGCTCGACCGTCGTTCTGCTGGCCACCGCGGCCGTACTGGTCCCCTGGGTCGCCGCGGCGCCCTCGAGCCACGCCGCCGCCGCGCGGACCTTCTACGTCGCGCCGTCGGGCAACGACGGCGCCGCCGGGACCCTGGCCGCCCCGTGGGCCTCGATCGCGCACGCCCAGTCGGTCGCCGCGGCCGGTGACACGGTGTACTTGCGCGGCGGCACCTACGCCTACACCCGGGCGAACAGCACGTGCTCCAGCCAGACCGCCCGCGTCGACGCCATCACGCTGAACAAGAGCGGCGCCTCCGGCAGCCCGATCCGCTACTGGGCGTACGCCGGCGAGCGCCCGGTCTTCGACTTCTCCCGGATGACCGACAACTGCCGGATCAAGGGCTTCGACGTCACCGGCACCTGGATCCACCTCAAGGGCCTCGAGGTCACCGGCGTTCGGCAGAACAACAACCTCAACCACGAGTCGTGGGGCGTCTGGGTCTCGGGCAGCAACAACACCTTCGAGCTGATCAACGCCCACCACAACATGGGCCCCGGCCTGTTCATCCAGGACGGCGGGGGCAACCTCGTGCTCAACTCCGACGCGCACGACAACTACGACTCGATGACCTCCAACGGCGCCGGCGAGAGCGCCGACGGCTTCGGCGCGCACATCTCGGCCGGCCACCCGGGCAACGTGTTCCGCGGCTGCCGCGCCTGGAACAACTCCGACGACGGCTTCGACCTCATCAACGCCTTCTCGTCGGTGACCATCGAGAGCTCGTGGGCGTGGCACAACGGCTACGTGCCCGGCACGAACACGTCGGCCGGCAACGGCAACGGCTTCAAGGCCGGCGGCTACGGCGGCGGCTACGTCAGCAACGGCGTCAAGCACACCGTTCGTACCTCGGTCGCGTTCAACAACAAGTCGGCGGGCTTCTACGCCAACCACCACACCCTCGCGAACGACTACTTCAACAACACGAGCTACAACAACCACCCCGACTACAACATGCTGGGCGTCAACTCCAGCGGCGCGGCCGTCGGGCTGGGCAACCTGCGCAACAACATCGCCTACGCCGGCAGCCTGACCTCGAACATGACGGGCACGAGCGCCGCGAACAACTCGTGGAACCTGTCGGTGTCGATGTCCGACGCCCAGTTCCGCAGCGTCGCCACCACCGGCTGGGACGCGGCCCGTCAGTCCGGCGGCGGCCTGCCGGCCCTGTCGAGCCTGCACCTCGCCGCGAACAGCACCCTGATCGACAAGGGCGTCAACGTCGGCCTGCCCTACACCGGCCCGGCCCCGGACCTCGGCGCCTTCGAGTCCTGAGGAGCGACGATGTTCCGATCGCGGACCGCACTCGCACTGCTGCTGCTCGTCGCGCCACTACTGGTCACCGTCCCCGCGGCCGCCGCCGCGCCCGATCGGCTCCGGACCGTCGTCGACTTCGACCCCGGCTGGCTGTTCCACTACGGCGACGCCACCGGCGCCGGGGCGGCCTCCTACGCCGACGGCGGCTGGCGTGGCCTCAGCGTGCCCCACGACTGGAGCATCGAGGGCCCCAACCCGCCGGCCGACCCGTTCGCCCAGGCCGCCCCGAGCACCGGCCGCGGCGGCTACCTGCCCTCGGGCATCGGCTGGTACCGCAAGCACTTCTCCCTCGCCGCGGTGCCCAGCACCCGCAAGGTGTTCATCGAGTTCGACGGCGTGATGGCCAACGCGAGCGTCTACGTCAACGGCACCCTGATCGGGACCCACCCGTACGGCTACACCGGCTTCCGGTACGACATCACCGCCGTGGCCCGCTTCGGCGGCGCCGACAACGTCGTCGCCGTGAAGACCGACACCACCCAGCAGCCGGCCGAGCGCTTCTACACCGGCGCCGGGATCTACCGCGACGTACGGCTCATCGCCGCCGACCCCGTGCACGTCGACCAGTGGGCCACCGCCGTGACCACGCCGGGCGCCACCGGTACCGCCGCCACCGTCCACGCCCAGACCACGGTCGTCAACGGCGGCACCGCGGCCGCGAGCATCGCCGTGCGGGGCACGCTGACCGATCCCGGCGGCGCCGTGCTGGCCCCGGTCACCACGGCGGCCCGGACCGTCGCGGCCGGCGCCTCGGCCACGTTCGCCTACGACATCGCGGTGAGCGGCCCGAGGCTGTGGAGCCTGGAGAGCCCGAACCTGTACTCGCTGAGCACCACCGTCATCGCCGGCGGCACCGCGGTCGACGACGACGTCACCCCGGTCGGCATCCGCACGCTCACGTTCAACGCCGCAACCGGCATGAGCCTCAACGGCAAGGCACTGAAGCTCCAGGGCGTCGCGCTGCACCAGGACTACCACGGCCTCGGGCTGGCCGCCCCGCAGCGCGCGATGCAGCGCCGCCTGGCCGAGCTCAAGGCGCTCGGCGTGAACGCCATCCGCACCGCCCACGACCCGCCGAGCCCGGCCTTCCTCGAGCTGACCGACCGGATGGGCCTGCTGGTCCTCGACGAGTTCTTCGACGTCTGGACCCAGCACAAGTACAGCGACGCCGGTGACTACGCCACGTACTTCAACCGTGCCGCGCCCGCCCCCACCGGCTCGCCGGCGGTGCCCGGGGCGACCGGTTCGGTGCCGTGGTACCAGGTCGACGCGACAGGCATCGTCATGCGCGACCGCAACCACCCCAGCGTCGCGATGTGGAGCACCGGCAACGAGATCCGCGACCCGCTCGCGACCCGGACGCCGCTGCTGACCCGGATGGTCTCGATCGCCCACAGCCTGGACCCGGGCCGCCCGGTCACGCAGGCCCTGTTCCGCCCGGCCGACAGCGGCGACGTGACCGGGGCCACCCGCACCACCGTCGACGTCTTCGGCGGCAACTACCGGCCCGCCGAGGTCATCCAGGCCATGGCCCTGGCGCCGGCCCGGCCCGGCCTGCTCACCGAGATGGGCACCGACACCTCGGCCTGGGCCACGGTGCGCGGCAACCCCGGCCTCACCGGGCTGTTCGTCTGGACCGGCGCCGCGTACCTCGGCGAGGCCGACGGCCTGTGGCCCAACGCCGAGAGCGCCTTCGGGCTCATCGACGGCGTCGGCACGGTACGCCCGATCGGCTACTCCTGGCAGCGCACCTGGGGCGCGCCGGCCACCACGCCCCCGCCCACCGGCACCACGGCGAGCCAGGTGCTGCTCGCGCCCGACCACGCCACGGTGTCGACCGACCAGGACGACGTCGTCTACGTGAAGGCGACCGTGGCCGACTCCGCGGGCCGGGTCGTCACCGGCTCCTCGGCGGCGATCACGTTCGCGGTCAGCGGGCCGGGCACCGTCGTGGCCGTCGACAGCGGCAGCCCCGTGCACGAGACGTTCCGCGGCCCCGTCCGCCGGGCCTACCAGGGCGTCGCCTACGTGCTCGTCCGGGCCACCGGCGCCGGCCCGATCACGGTCACCGCGACGGCGTCCGGGCTGCCCCGCGCCACCGCCTCCGTCACGGGCACGACGGCCCCGTTCGTACCGTGCACAAGCGCCTGCGACTGACCACCGTGTCGGCCCGGCGGAGGCGACGCCGGGCCGGGCCGCGGGAGGCAGGCCTTCGCCGGACGTCAGCCGGAGGGGCCGAGCAGATTCGCCTTCTGCCGCTCGAACTCCGCCTCGGTCAGCGCGCCGGCCAGCCGCAGTTCGTTGAGCTTGCCGAGCCGTTCGAGGGGGTCGAACCCGGGCGCGGCCTCGGTGCGCATCCGCTCGTACAGCTCGCGCAGATGTGCGGGGGTGTGGTCGGTGACGGTGAGGATCAGGACGAACGAGTCGGGCGACCCGGGGTCGTAGCCGGCCGCGTACCGCTCGCCGACGCGCGGGATGTTCAGCCGGGACACGAGTGCGTTCTTCTCGCCCTCCACCGGGTCGCCACCGTCGGTGGGGGTCAGCCGGACCCGCAGGCCGACGATCGGGTTGTCGTTGACGGTCGTGCCGGTCTCCCGCACCGCCAGCACCTCGGCGACGGCGGCCCGCCCGCTCGTCTGCAGGGTGTCGGGCGTGACGGTCGGCAGGCTGTCGCGGATCGCGGCCCGCATGCCGGCCATGGCCTTACGGGTTGCGCGGCCGACCAGCACCGTAGTGACGCTGCTGAGCACCAACGCCACGCCGATGACGTAGCCGGCCCATTGGCCGGTCGGGTCGGCGACCGCGCCGAGCCCCGCGCCGATGCCGAGGCCGGCGAGCAGCGTCGCGACGAGGAGCAGGGTGTCGCCGACCATCGCGGCGAGGACCGCGAGGAGCAGCGCGACGACGAAGACCCAGACGCCCGAGCCGCAGCCGTCGCCGGTGCACGAGCCGATGAGCATCAGACGGTACATGCCGTAGCCGGCCACGGCTGATGCGCCGATGCCGATTGTGGTCGCGATGATCCGGGGCTTGGACACGGGCGCACAGTACGTCATACGCGCGACCGGTCGTGGCGATGGATGGACCACGGCGGTGTATTCGCTGACAGTCTGCTGATGGGCAGCTCAGTCGACCAGGGCGCCGCCCGACAGGTTGACGATCGCGCCGGTCATGGCGCCGGCGCGGTCCGAGGCCAGGAACGCGGCCGTCTCCGCCGTCTCGGCGAGCGTCGGCAGCCGCTTCAGCAGCGTTCCCTGGGCCAGGCCGCCCTCCAGGAAATCCGGCACCGACTGCCCCGCCGCGGCCGCGCCCGGCCGGAAGAGCTCCGCGGTGTAGGAGCCCGCGGCCGGCGCGTCGGCGACGGCGTGCGGGCGGATGCCGACGACCCGGATGTTGCGCGGGGCCAGCTCCGCGGCCAGCACCCGCGCGAAGGCCTCCTTGCCGGCCGCGCTCGCGGCGTGGCCCAGGATGCCGCCGACGGCGAGCTTGGCGCCGGGCTCGGACAGCGTCAGGATCACGCCGGGGCGCCGGTGGCCCATGTGCCGGGCCACGGCCTTGCTGGTGATGAACAGCGCCCGCAGGAAGCCGTCGATCGGCCGCATGAACTCCTCCAGCGAGAGCTCGGCGAGCGGCGTCCCCTGGTCGTGCATGACACTCACGGCGTTGAGGGCGATGTCGATACCGCCGGCCCGGCCCGCGACCGCCCCGGCGTGCTCCTCGACCGCCGCCTGGTCGAGCACGTCGACCGTCGCCGTCTCGACCACCCCGCCCGCGGCGTCGATGTCCCGCGCGACGGCGTCGAGCCGCGCCCGCGTCCGCCCCGCGATGAACACCCGAGCGCCCTCCCGGGCGAACACCCGGGCGACGGCACCACCGATGGCGCCCCCACCCCCATAGATCACGGCGGTCTTGTCCTGCAGCAGCAATTCGCTCATGGTCGCAAACACTAACCATAGTCAGTTGTTAAAAACAACCTGCTGCCGTGGTACTTTATGAGGCGTGCCGACCAGCCGGAGTTACCGGGACTCATGCGGGATCGCCCGGGCCCTCGACGTCGTCGGGGAGCGCTGGGCGCTGCTGGTCGTGCGTGAGCTGCTCCTGACGCCCCAGCGGTTCTCGGAGCTGCGGCTGGCCCTGCCCCACGTCAGCTCGAACCTGCTGGCCGACCGGCTCCGGGAGCTCGAGGGCCACGGCGTGCTCCGCCGCGGCGAGGGCCCGGTCTACGAGCTGACCGAGTGGGGCCGGGGCCTGGAGCCGATCGTGCGCGCCCTGGGCGACTGGGGCATCGACGCGCCCCAACCCCCGCCGCCGGCCGCCCTCAGCGCGACCTCGGTCCTGATCTACCTGCAGGGCGCCGCCCGCCCCGACCCCACGGCCCCGCCGGCGAGCTGCCGCCTCGAGCTCGACGGTCGCGTGTGGACGGTCCGCCTGGCGCCGGGCCGCATCGAGGTGGAGCCCGGCGAGCCGGCGACGGCCGACGCCTCGCTGCGCGCGGACGCCCGCACGCTGGGCGCGCTGCTCGCCGACCCGGACGGGCTCACCGGGGCCTGCACCGACGGCCGCGTCGCCGTGGTGGGCGACGCGTCGGTCATCGACCGGCTGCTGCGGTCGGTCGCCTGACCCTCCGCCCGCACATCACCGGCGGCGACCGATCAGTGTTGCCCGCATGGGTTCGTCCTCCAGAAGTCGGTTACTGCGGTCGCCGCGCCGGCGGGGCGGCGGTCCAGCTGGCGAGGAGCTCGAGCGCCTCCTGGTCGCGACTGCCGGCCTCGGCGGTGTAGGCGTTGAGGCGCAGCCCCGGGTCGGTGACCAGCTCCATCGACTCGCAGGCGAGGGTGAGGTCGCCGACGCCCGGGTGGTGCAGGTGCTTGACGCCGCTGCGGTGCAGCCGCACGTTGTGCCGGGCCCACCAGGTGCGGAACACCTCGCTGCGGGTGGACAGCTCGCCGACGAGGTCGCTGAGGGCCCGGTCGTGCGGGTCGCGGCCGGCCTCGGCGCGCAGCATCGCGACCACGTCGCCGGCCAGCTCGTCCCAGTCGCGGTAGAAGGCCTGCGCGGCCGCGTCGAGGAAGATGAAGCGGGCGATGTTCGGCGTCGCCGCGATGGTGTCGAACAGCGGCGCGAACACGGCCCGGCCCAGCGCGTTGGCGCCGAGGATGTCGAGCCGGCTGTTGCGCACGTACGCCGGGGCCAGGACCATCACGTCCAGCAGCCGCTGGGTCTGCGGCCGCAGCCGCGGGGCCCGCGGGCGGCGCGCCCGGGCCCCCGGGCCGAGGTTCGCGGCCCGGGCCAGGTCGAACAGGTGCGCCCGCTCCGCCTCGTCCAGCCGCAGGGCCCGGGCCACGGCCTCCAGGACGCCGTCGGACACCCCGGTGAGGTTCCCGCGCTCGAGGCGGATGTAGTAGTCGACGCTCACGCCGGCCAGCAGCGCCACCTCCTCCCGGCGCAGCCCCGCGACCCGCCGGTGGCCGCCGTACGTCGGCAGCCCGGTCCCCTCCGGCGTGATGCGCGCGCGGCGGGTGGTGAGGAAGTCGCGGATCTCGGCTCGGCTGTCCATGCCCTCGACGCTACGTCCGCCGCGAGGCCGCTGAGAGGTACTGCCATTACCCGGAAGACCCGAAGGTGAACAGGACCTTGCCGCTGCGTCCCGGGGTCATCGCGTGCTCGATCGCCGTGCGGTAGTCGTCCAGGCGGTAGGTCGCGTCGACCGGCACCGCCAGCTCACCGCCGGCGACGAGGTCGCCGAGCGCGCGGTACGTCTGCTCGATCTCGGCGCGGGGGGCGTTTCGCAGCCAGTTGAGCAGCCAGAACCCGGTGTGCGTCACCTCCTTGAAGATGACGTCGTGAGCGCGTACGGCCGGCGGCTCGTCCGTCACGTAGGCGTAGCTGACGACCGCGCCCCGGAACCGCAGCGCCGCGGCGAGGTCGGCGACGACCGGACCGGCGGTGGCATCCAGCGCCAGGCCGAGCTCGGCGCCGTCCAGCGCCGCGGCGATCTGCGCGGGCAGGTCGTCCCCGGCGACGATCACACGGTCGCCACCGGCGTCACGCACCGCCCGGGCCGCGGCGTCGCGCCGCACGACGCCGAGGGTCTTGAGGCCCAGCCGCCGGGCGAGGGCGATGACGCACAGGCCGACGGCGGAGTTCGCGGCGTTCAGGCCGACCCAGTCGCCGGGGGCCAGGGTCGTGAACTTGTGCAGCAACAGGTACGCGGTCGCCGGATTGATCGGCAGCATGGCGAGCTGCAGCGGGTCGCCGTCCGCGGGGACCGGTACGACGTTGCGGTACGAGGTCGCCACCCGCTCCGCCCAGGTGCCCTGCTCGTAGTTGGGCAGGATGACCACCCGCCGCCCGACCAGCGGCCTCCCCGCGCCCGCGCCGGCGTCGACCACCCGCCCGACTCCCTCGCCGCCGAGCGGGCTCGGCAGCGGCGGCCGCACGCCGTAGTCACCCCGGACGAGCAGGAGGTCGGACGGGTTGACCGGCGCGGCCTCCATCTCGACCAGGATGTCGTCGGTCCCCAGCACCGGCTGGGGCGCCGGTTCCAGCGCTACGGACTCGCGCGGATCGCCGTACGACGTGACCAGGAGCTGCGACATGGGACGGCCCTGCCCCGCCGGCGCCGCATCATGCCGCGCCGGCGGTACGATTCCGGCCACCCCGGCCGGGTCAGACCGGGCTCGCCCAGTCGATGCGGTGGTCGTACTGCCAGGCCGTCTTCTCGGGCTTGGACAGCTTGAACACCACCGGCAGCAGCAGGTCGCGCACGACGCGGCCGACGGGGCCGGGGGCCTTGTTGGCGTTGGTCTTGCCGGCCTCCACGATGATCTTCTCGACCCGGTCGCGGCGCAGCCGTTCGTACGCCGCGAACGCCTCCGCGTACGGCCGGTCCCGCAGGCACCGGGCAAGCTCCACGGCACTCTCCGCGGCCAGCGACGCGCCCTGGCCCGAACTGGACGACGCGGCATGGGCGCTGTCGCCCGTCAGGACCATGCGGCCGCGGCTCCACACCGGCACGACCGGCATGTTCTCCGACGGTCCGGTGATGATCAGGTCGGCCGGGTCGGTGCGGTCGAGCAGTTCCACGGCGGGGCACCGGTCGCCGGCGAACGCGTCCCGCAGGGTCGTACGCCAGGCCTCGGCCGGTACAGCTCGCGCCTCGGCCAGGGTCATGGGCTCCCGCCGGGGCAGGTTGGCGAACCACGCCGTGGTCCCGTCGTCGAAGACCACGTGGCCGAAGAAGGCGCGTTTGCCGAACGTCATGAGCATCCGCCCGCCGGTGGGCGGCAGCCCGGCGCCGGTCACCCGCGCGCCGAAACTGATCAGTCCGGTGTAGCTCGGCCCCGGGGCCTGCGGGTCGATGAGCGAGCGCACCGTCGAGCGGATGCCGTCGGCGCCGATCAGCACGTCGGCACTTGCGCTCGTGCCGTCGGCGAAGACGGCGGTCACGGCGTCGCCGGTCTCCGTGGCGTCGACCAGCCGCTTGCCGTGCCGGATGCGGATGCCGCGGCGGGCGGCCTCGTCGTACAGCGCGCGGTAGAGGTCGGACCGCCAGACGAACTGGCTCGCCGGCAGGCCGGGCAGGGTACCGAACTCGCCAAGCGTCCGCCCGTTCCACGTGCGCAGCTCGATCCCCGCGAGCGGAGTACCGATGTCCCGGACGACGTCCGCGGCGTCGATCGCGTCGAGGGCGAACTGCCCGTTCGACGCGACGGTCAGGCCGCCGCCGACACCGTCGGCGGCGCCGTCGTACGCCTCGTACACAGTGGACCCGATGCCGGCCTTCTGCAGCGCCATCGCGGCGATCGGGCCGCCGATGCCGCCGCCGATCACCAGTGCGGTACGAGCCTGCGCCACGGTCGTCACCCCGCCAGCCGGCGGGCCGGCGCGCGGCGGGCCCACCGGCCCAGGGCGGCGAACCAGGCGAGCACCTCGGTGAACAGCACCCGCTGGGTGAGGCCGGCCACGCCCTGCCCGGCGGCGGTCGTGTCCTGGTCGAACGTCATCGAGAAGACGATCGTGAGGACGAGCGTCAGCGCGCCGGCGAGCAGGAGCAGGTGGCCGAAGCGCCGCCCGCCGGGTACGCCGCGCAGGAACAGCCCGGTCAGGGGAAAGCTGAGCACCGGGAGCATGTACACGAGGGCGGCGCCGGTCAGGTGCAGCACCGGGGCGTCGAGATCGAACAGGCCGACCACCACGAGGCCGGCGGGCGTCAGCGCGAGCAGGACGGCGCTCGTCCATCGAGCCACGGGACGGCCGGCCGCGCCGATGCTCAGGAACACGCCGATCACCCCGGCGAGGAGCAGGAGCCCGCTGAGGATGAAGGCGGCGTTCATGAAGGGGGCCGTGGCGCCCATGCCCAGTCCGCTGATGGGCTGGCTGATGTGCGAGTAGGGCTCGATGCGGGTGCCGCCGACCGTGTAGCCGGTGCTGATGAAGCCCAGGACCAGCCAGGCGAGAGTGAACAAACCAGGGCCGGCGATGGTACCGAGCGCAAGCACCCGGGGCACGTCCGGGCGGGCCGCGACGGGAGGTGCCGGCACGTCGATCGGGGTGCGGTGGATCGTCATGCCGCGATAGTGTCACGGCGACTAGTTGCTTTGCAACTAGACAGCCGCGCACTAGCGTAGATTCCAATCGTGGCTACCGACTTCCGGCGTTCCCCCTTGGCGTTGACGATCCTCGGGCTGCTCGAGGATCGCCCGCTCCACCCGTACCGCATGCAGCAGCTGATCAAGCAGTGGGGCAAGGACCAGGTCGTCAACGTGGGGCAGCGGGCCACGCTCTACAAGACCATCGCCAGGCTCACCGACGCCGGGCTGATCGAGGTCCACGAGACCACCCGTGATCACCTGTACCCGGAGCGCACGACCTATCAGCTGACCGACGCCGGGCGGGCCGCGTCCCGGCAGTGGATCGCCGAGATCCTGTCGACGCCGCGCAACGAGTTCCCCGAGTTCCCCGCGGCCCTGTCGTTCCTGCCGATGATCTCCCCGCGGACCACTCGCGAGCTCCTGGCCACGCGCCGGGATCTGCTGGTCCAGCGGCTCGCCGACCGGGACGCGCTGATCGGCAAGGCCGGCTTCGAGATGCCCCGGGTCACCATGCTGGAGACCGAGTACCTGCACGCGGTCACCGAGGCGGAGATCCGCTGGATCGACGCCGTCCTGGCCGGGCTCGGCGACGGCTCCATCACGTGGGACCAGTGGGAGACCCGGGCCGCGGCGCAGCGGCTGGAAGCGCAGTGAGCGCGGCTACCTCGGCAGGGTCAGGATCTCGGCCCCGCCGTCGGTGATGGCGATCGTGTGCTCGCTGTGGGCCGTCCGGCATCCGGTCGCGCTGCGCAGGGTCCAGCCGTCGGCGTCGGTGACGAGCTCGGCGGTGTCGGCCATGACCCACGGCTCGAGGGCCAGCAGCAGCCCGGGGCGCAGCTTGTACCCGCGGCCGGGCCGGCCCGTGTTCGACACGTGCGGGTCCTGGTGCATCGTCGAACCCACGCCGTGGCCGCCGAACTCGGTGTTGATCCGGTACCCCGCCGCGCCCAGGACCGAGCCGATGGCGTGGGAGATGTCGCCGATGCGGGCGCCCGGGCCGGCCGCGGCGATCCCCGCCCGCAGCGCGCGCTCGGTCGCGCCGATCATCGCGACGTCCTCGGGGGCCGGCGCGCCGCCCACGACGAAGCTGACGGCCGAGTCGGCGACGACGCCGCCCTTGGAGACGGCGAGGTCGAGCGACAGCAGGTCGCCGTCGGCCAGCTCGTAGTCGTACGGCAGGCCGTGCAGCACGGCGTCGTTGACCGACGTGCAGATGTAGTGGCCGAACGGCCCGCGCCCGAAGGACGGCGCGTAGTCGACGTAGCAGGACTGCGCGCCCGCCTCGGCGATCATGGCCTGGGTCCACCGGTCGATGTCCAGCAGGTTGGTGCCGGCCACGCTGCGGCCCTTCAGCGTCTGCAGGATGCCGGCGACCACCGCGCCCGTCTCCCGCGCGCGCGGCAGGTCGGCGGGGTCCAGGAGTTCGATCATGTGGCGCCTTCCTCGCACGACCAATAACTATCCCGGCCATAGTATCCCGGTATTAGAATTGGGCCATGGTCAGGTTGCCGCTCACTCCCGAAGAGGTCGAGCGCGGGCAGCGCCTCGGCGCCCTGCTGCGCCGCGCCCGGGGGCAGCGCTCGATGCTCGGCACCGCGCTGGACGCCGGCGTCTCCCCGGAGACCCTCCGGAAGATCGAGTCCGGGCGCGTCGCCACCCCGGCCTTCTCGACCATCGCGGCGATCGCCGAGGTGCTCGGCCTCTCCCTCGACACGGTGTGGGCCGAGATCAACGAGCTCGAGCCCGAGCGCGGCGCCCGCCCCCGGCTGGCGTCCTGAGGCGGGCGGCCATCGCGGCTCAGGTCGCGGAGCGCTCCGCGACCGGCCGCCGCCGCAGGGCCGGCACCAGCAGGGCCGGCGGGAGGTAGGCCTGGTCGACCGCCCCGACGTCGGTGCCGGGCGGGACGATCTCGTCGATGCGGTCGAGGACGTCGTCGGTGAGGGCGACGTCGAGCCCGGCGAGCAGGTCGTCGAGCTGCTCCTCGGTGCGGGCGCCGAGCAGGGCGCTGGTCACGCCGGGGTGCGCGATGGTGAAGGCCATCGCGAGGTGGGTCATCGGCAGGCCCGCCTCCCGGGCGAGCGGGACGAGCCGCTCGACGACGTCGAGGCGGCGTTCGTCGTTGAGGTGCTTGAAGTAGCGGGCGCGGCTCAGGTCGTTCGCCCCACCCTTGCGCACGCGGCCGGTGAGCAGGCCCTGGCCGAGCGGGCCCCAGACGAGGGTGCCGAGGCCGTACCGCTGCGCCACCGGCAGCACCTCGCGCTCGATGCCGCGGTTGAGCAGGGAGTACACCGGCTGCTCGGTCCGGAACCGCTCCAGTCCCCGGCGCTCGGCGACCCACTGGGCCTCGACGATGTCCGACGGCGGCAGCCCGGACGTGCCGATCGCCCGGACCTTGCCGCTGTGGATGAGGTCGGAGAGGGCGCTGAGCGTCTCCTCGACGTCGGTCGACGGGTCGGGCCGGTGCACCTGGTACAGGTCGATGTAGTCGGTCTGCAGCCGGCGCAGCGAGTCCTCGACCGCCCGCATGATCCAGCGCCGCGACGCGCCCTGCTGGTTCGGGTCCTCGCCCGCCGGGCGGGCGAACTTGGTCGCGAGCACGACGCGGTCGCGCCGGCCCTGCAGCGCCTTGCCGACAACCTCCTCCGAGTCGCCGTAGGCGTCGGCGGTGTCGACGAAGTTGATCCCCGCGTCGAGGCCCTTGTGCAGGATGCGGATCGAGTCGCCCGGGTCGGCGTTGCCGACGGAGGTCGCGTACATCAGTGCGCCGAGCGCGTACGGGCTGACCTTGATGCCCGTTCGGCCGAGGGTGCGGTACTGCATGCCGGTCTCCTGCCGTATCGTGGAAACGGAAAGCTCTTCCGCTACGATACGGAAAGGATTTCCGTTTTGCCAACCCCGGCCCCGCCACCCCGTCGAGCCGATGCGCGGCGCAACCTCGAGGCCCTGCTCGAGGCGGCGAAGCACGTGCTCGCCACCGCCGGCGTCGACGCCCCCGCCAAGGAGATCACCGACCGGGCCGGCGTCGGCGTGGGCACGCTGTACCGGCACTTCCCGCAGCGCTCGGACCTGGTCATCGCCGTGCTGGAGCACGAGATCGACGCCTGCGCCGAGGCCGGCCCGGCGCTCGCCGCGGCCCATCCGCCCGGCGTGGCGCTGGCGAAATGGGTGCAGCGGTACACGGAGCTCGTCGCGACCAAGGTCGGGCTCGCCTCGGCGCTGCACGCGGGCGACGCCGCGCACCAGGAGCTGAGCGCGTACTTCTACCGGCGCATGACCCCGGTGCTCGACGCGCTGCTGCAGGCCGCGGCCGGCGAGGTGCGCTCCGACGTGGGCGCCGTGGACATCCTGCACGCGGTGGCGCTGCTGAGCCGGCCGGTGCCGGGCGAGACGGCGGACTACGGACGCCGCCTCGTCGACGTGTTCCTCCACGGCCTCCGAAAAATGTCATAGGCCGTCGTTAGTGTGCCCCCGTGAGCTTCGTCATCCCGGCGTCGTGGCGGCGCACCATTTATCCGTACCGTGGCGGCCCGATCGTCGCCGGTGAGCCGAGCGGTGAGCCGCCGCCCGAGCCCTCCGGCGCCGCCCGGGTGCTCGAACACCCGGGCACGCCCGACGACGTGCGCGCGGCCGGGCTTGCTGCGCTCGGCGGGGCCGCCGCCGACCCGGAGCCGCTCGGTGTGGCCGCCGTGTGGATGGCGCACCTCGGCTCGTCCGCGCGCGGCCCGGAGCTGGCGCCGGCGGTGGGCGAGCACTGGGTCGCCCGGCACGGCCCGGTCCTCGCCGCCCGGATCGGGGCCGAGTTCGCCGCCCTCGGGGTCGCCGTCGAGCAGGCGTACTCGCCCGAGCACGGGCCGCAGTACCTCATGCGGCTGTGGGGCGCCGGCGCGGGCAGCACCGCGCGGCTGACCCTGGCCGCGCTCGGCCCCGTGCGGGCCGCCCTCGCCGGCGCGCCCGACGACGTCTACGCCGCGGCGGTCGAGGCCCTGCGGGCGGCCCGGCCCGCCTCGACGTTCCACCGGATCGCCGCGTGCTTCCTCGTCCCGACCGAGCGCGACTGGGTGGAGCAGGACGTCGCCGCCCTGACCGAGCGGCACTCGCTCGCGCCGCTGCTCATGGCCTCGATCGCCGACGCCGCGCAGGCCCGGTCGGTCAAGCGCCGCCAGGAGTCGCGGGCCGACGAGCAGCTGCGCACGCCGGCCCTGCTGCGCACGCTCACCGTGGCGCTCGGCGACGGGATCCTCGACGTGTACGCCGCCGACTGGGACGGGCCGCTGATGCGGTCGAGCACCTTCCGCGTCACCCAGTTCCTGCGCGACATGGCCGAGGCGCTGGCGGCCGTCCCGACCGACCGGGCGTTCCAGGCGCTCGTCGACAAGGCCGACCGCCGGGGCGTCCAGGCCGCGATCGAGCAGGCGGCCGAGCGGTATCCGGACCGCGCGATGCGGCTGCTGGACGCGGCCCGCGACAAGCCGCGCATCCCGGAGCTGCTGCGCCGGCACGCCGCCCGCCACCCCGGCCTCGCGCCCGGCGACCTGCGGCCCGGCGGACCACCGGCCGGCGCGGCCCCCGCCGACGCGCTGCCCGCCGTGCTCGTCGTGCCGCCGTGGACGACCAAGCGCCCGGCGGCCAAGCGCGTCGTGCTCGACCTGACCTGCACCGACGGGCCGGCCGCGGCGTGGCCGCCGGGCGAGCGGGAGCGGCTGGTGGCCGGGCTGCCGAAGAGCCGCCCGGGCCTGAACTACGCCGAGTTCGCGCAGGACGTCCGGGCCGGCAACGCGTACGTGTACAACGCCGACACGCTGTTCCGCGAGGGCCCCGACGAGATGGTGCGGCCGCTGCTGGGCATCTACCAGCCACGTAAGCGGTCCGAGATCTGGTGGGTGACGGCGGTCGCGGCGCGGTTCGGGGCCGACGCCTACCCGCTGGTGCTACGGATGGCGCTGCTCAACCCGGGCGACGCCGGGGTGCTGATGCCCTACAGCGGCCCGGAGATCGCGCTGCTCGTGGCCGACTGGCTCGACCGGCTCAAGTCCGCCCGCAAGAGCGCGCTGGCCTGGCTGCGGGCGCACCCCGCGGCGGCGGCCCGGGCCCTGATCCCCGCCGCGCTCGGCCGGGAGGCGCAGCCGCGGCGGGCGGCCGGCCGGGCGCTGACCGCCCTGGCGGCGGCCGGGCACCGCGACGAGATCCTCGCGGCCGCGGCCGGCTACGGCCCCCCGGCCACGGCGGCGGTCACCGCCCTGGTCGACGCCGACCCGCTGCTGGAGCTGCCGGCCCGGATCCCGGTGCCGCCGGAGTGGACCGACGCGGCCGCGCTGCCCCCGGTCCGGCTGCGCGACGGCGCCGGAACGCTGCCGCCGGCCGCGGTCGGGCACCTGCTGACCATGCTCATGATCTCCAAGCCGGGCTCGCCGTACGCCGGGATCGCCGTCGTGCGCGCGGCGTGCGACGAGGGCGACCTGGCCCGCCTCGGGCTCGACCTGCTGCGCCGCTGGGAGGCGGTCGACGCCCCGCCCGCCGACGGCTGGGCGCTGGAGGCGCAGGCGCTGCTCGGCGACGACGACACCGCGGCGGCCCTCGCCGGGGCGGTGCAGCGGTGGCCCTACGAGGGGGCCCACAAGCGGGCCGCCGCCGGCCTCGACACCCTCGCGCGGCTCGGCACCGAGGCGGCGCTGCGCGAGCTGTGTGACATTTCGACCAAGGCGAAGGCGAAGGCGGTGCGGGCCCGCGCCGACGCCAACCTGGCCGAGGTCGCGCTCGCGCTCGGGCTCACCACCGAGCAGCTCGCCGACCGCCTGGTGCCGCGCCTCGGCCTCGACCCCGACGCGACGATGGTGCTCGACTACGGCCCGCGGCGGTTCGTCGGCGGCTTCGACGAGCACCTCAAGCCCTTCGTGGACAACGAGGACGGCACCCGGCGGGCCGACCTGCCGGCGCCCGCGGCCCGCGACGACGCGGCCCGGGCGGGCGCGGCGCAGGAGCGGTGGACGGCGGCGAAGAAGGGCGCCCGGAAGGTCGCCACCGAGCAGGTGCGGCGGCTGGAGCGCGCGATGGGCTTCGGGCGGCGGTGGCGCGCCGACGAGCTGCGGGCCGTGCTCCTCGACCATCCGCTGCTGTGGCCACTGGCCCGGCGGCTGGTCTGGATCACCGGCGCGCCCGGGCGGCCCGGACCGGCGCTGCGGATCGCGGAGGACCGCACCTTCGCCGACGTCGCCGACGAAGGGGTCGAGCTGCCCGGCGACACCCTGCTCGGCGTCGCCCACCCCGTCGACCTCGACGTGGCGGCGTGGTCCGCGGTATTCGGCGACTACGGCCTGCTGCAGCCGTTCAAGCAGCTCGGCCGCAAGGTCCGGCACCTGCGGCCCGACGAGGCCGCCGCGGTACGCCTGGCCCGCTTCGACGAGCGCAAGGCGATGACCGTGAAGCTGCTCGGCCTGGAGCGGCGGGGCTGGCGGCGGGCGGGGATCGACGGCGGGTACCAGGGCCGGATGGAGCGCGACCTGCCCGGCGGGCGGCTGCTCATCGCCGGGCTCGACCCCGGCATCATGCTCGGGCTGCCCAACGAGCAACCGGAGCAGCGGCTCAGCGACGTCTGGATCGCCCCGGACGCGGCCTCGCAGTGGTCGCCCGAGCGGACGGTACCGTTCTCGGCCCTCGACGCCGCCTCCGCCTCGGAGATCCTCGTCGACCTCGAGTCCTGCACCTGACGGGGCGGTGGCGATCGCCGGCTTGCACTAGGTTGCATCGATGCGCATAAGTATCGGACGACCCGGCCTCGTCCTGACCGCGGCGGTCGCCGTGGTGCTGGCCGGCTCGGCGACGGCCTGGGCGGTCGCCTGGGACAACGTCAAGCCCGTGGTGGACTCCGGCAAGAGCACGTCGGGGCTGCAGAAGCTGGCGTGGAGTGCCTCGAACCTGGCGCCCGTCGACGCCGCCGTCGCCGGCGGGTCGCTGTCCTCCGACGGCGGCCCCGGCCTGGCCCAGGTCTACAGCCACACGGACCAGCAGATGTACTACAAGTCGGCGGGCCAGTGCTCGGCCGCGAAGGCGGCGATCTCGGCCGCCGACGCCCAGTACACGCTGGCCGCGTGGTGCTTCTCCGGCGCCGACGAGACCTCCGACGCCTGGGTGCCGCAGGCGGTGACGAGCTCGCAGGACGCGCAGCGGTACGCTGGGTACTCCGCCGGCGGCGACGAGATCGTCGGCCTGTGGCGGCAGGCGGCGAACACGGGCAACCGGGCCCGGTGCACGAGCGTGCCCGACGACCCGGACCGGTCGGTGAACCTGCGGGCGACGTTCATCCAGCGCCCGTACACCGACGGCACCCACAGCGCGTACCGCCACGTGCTCCTGGTGGCGCCGACCGGCAACGGCAACGTCATCGCCCCGATCTGCGACGTGCACGGCGGCGGCGCGGTCTGGTACGGGCCGTACCTGTTCGTGTCCTGGCACGGCGCCGGGTTCAAGGTGTTCGACACGCGCCGCACGTACAAGATCCCGTACGACACCACGTGCGGCAGCGGCGGCGCGGCCCCGGGGGTGAACGACATCGGCGTGGTCGGCGGCCGGGTGTGCGCCGCCGGGTACCGGTACGTGATGGTCCAGGTCGGCCAGTTCGCGACCACGCCGTCGGGGTGCTCGACGACACCGGCGAGCCTGAACGCGGGCCTGTGCTTCTCGGGCATCTCGCTGCAGTGGTCGGACAACTCGATCGTCTCGTCGGAGTACCGCAACCCGGCCGACATGACCGCCTCCGGCGTGCCCGTGCGGATCGTGAACTGGCCCACGGGCGACCTGCTCGACCGGATCGCCACCGGATCGGCCACGCCGGTCACCGCCACGAAGCTGGCCACGACCAACTTCGAGGGCGTCCAGGGCGTGATGGAGCGCCCGAACGCGACCTCCGGCCGCGCCGAGTTCTTCGTCTCCCGCACCGTGCCGGGCAACGACAGCAGCGAGCTGTGGTACGAACACGACGGCGACGGCGTGTGCGCGGCCAAGGGCGTCTACGTGAACAACGCCGAGCAGATCAGCTATTGGGTCGACTCGGACGGCAACGGGCACCTGTGGACCTTCACCGAGTACGCCAATCGCCGGATGCTCGTGCGTATCTACACCAACGAGTACAACGACGCGCCTTCGGGCTGCCCCACGCAGTAGTGCCTTCCGGGGCCGCCGTGCTCGGCGCGGTAGGGTCGGTCGGTGGCGTACGACCCCTTCCGCGCCGCCGTCGCCGTGCACGGCATGCTCCGCGACGGTGACCGGTTGCTGCTGATGCGCCGCGCCGGGACCGGGCACCGCGACGGGTGCCTGGGGCTGCCGGCCGGGCACCTCGACGGCGGCGAGGACGCGGTCAGCGGGCTGGTCCGCGAACTGCGCGAGGAGGTCGGCGTCGAGGCGGACCCGGCCCGCTGCCGCCTCACGCTGGTGCTGCACACCGCGGCCGAGGACCCGCAGGACCACGAGTATCTGCATCTGTTCTTCGCGGTGGAGGCCTGGACCGGCGAGCCGCGCATCGCCGAGCCGGACAAGTGCGGCGAGCTGTGCTGGGCCGACGTCCGGAGCCCCCCGCCCGACATCGTGGACTATGTCGGCGGGGCGCTGGCGGCCATCGAGCGGGGCGAGACCCTGGCGCTGTTCGGCTGGTGAGCGGCCGGTGAGCATTCTGCAAGGTGGCTCCGGGCCGCGCCGCCCGGGCACTTTGACATATCTTTGTGGCTGTGACCCGCCTGCTGCTCGTCCAGGACGACCCGTCGCCGAACGCCGCGTTGACCGCGCTGCTGCGTGGCGAGGGCTACGAGACGCGGGTCGCCGGCCTCGCCGATGCCGTGCTCGAGGTCGATGCGCACGGTGCCGACGTCGTCCTGCTCGAGCTCGCCCGGGTGGAGGAGCCGGGCCTGGCGCTGTGCCGGGAGCTGCGCGCCCGGCCCGACATCGGGATCATCGTCGTCGGGGCCCGCGGCGGCGAGGAGGACATCGTCCGGGCCCTGGACCACGGCGCCGACGACTATCTCGGCCGGCCGTTCGGCACCCGCGAGCTTGTCGCGCGCATCCGGGCCGTCCTGCGCCGGCGGCCCGAGGTCGCGGGCCGGGCCCCGGCGCGCGTCATCGCCGCCGGCCCGGTCGAGCTCGACCCGGCCGCGCGCACCGCCACCGTCACCGGCCGGCCGCTGGAGCTGCCCCTGAAGGAATTTCAGCTCCTGGAGGCGTTCGTGCGCAACCCCGGCCGCACGCTCGCGCGGGAGCATCTCCTCGGCGCCATCTGGGACGGCGTACCGGGTGACAGCAACACGCTTACCGTGCACATCCAGCGGCTGCGCGCCAAGATCGAGCCCGAGCCGGCGCGGCCGCACCATCTGGTCACCGTGCGCGGGGTCGGTTATCAGTACCTGCCGTACCCGCGCAGCACCGAGGCCCCGGCGCACGACATCGCCGAGGCGCTGCGCGCGGCGCTGACCTGGCGGCTGCCGGCCGACGGGTGGCTGCTGCTCGACGGCCTCAGCGAGCAGGTCGAGGCGGCGTTCCGGGACCGGGACTACGGCCGCCTGCGCGTGGCCCACCAGCGCATCGAACTGCTCGAACCGGGCAACGCCATCGCCACCGACCCGGCCGGTGCGCATTCGTGCCCGCCGCGGCTCGAAGCGCGCATCGCGGCGCTGATCGAGCTTGCCGAGCCTCAGCCGGTACACCGGAAATAATGGAGACCGGCATCCACGGGGGAAGATGCCGGTCTCACGAGCCAGATTAGCCGCACGTGAGGCACTTCGGCCAGACCCAATCGGCGGAATGCGGGAACGGCCGCGCGGATGACCGGCCGGCGCCCGATCGGCGGCCGCGGCGGTGCGTCCGGTCCTGACTGGCTTCCGTCGAACGTCACCGCAGGCGGGACTCGATGATCTGGGCGACGATGCGCAGGGCGTGCGCGGCGCGCGGGACGTCGAACGACTCCGCGGGGCCGGCCAGCGTAACCGCGGCAACCGGGTGGCCGGCCGCGCGAGCGGGCGTTGCGACAGGGCCGACGGCCGCGCGGACGGGTGCGGCGACGCCGATCATGCCGGGCTGGAACTCGCCGCGGTCGACGGCGTACCCGCGGCGCCGGGTCGCGCGCAGGTCCGCCGCCAGCCGGGAGCGGTCGGTGATCGTGGCAGGGGTGCGGGCGGCCAGCGGCGCGCGGCCGAGGATGTCGTCGGCGTCCTCGGGCGGGCCGAACGCGAGCAGGGCCTTGCCCGCGCCGGTGCAGTGCGGCGGGAACCGGCCCGCGACGCGGGTGTCGAGGCGGGGCCGGCGGTGGGAGTCGACCTTGAGGAGGTAGATCACCGCGTCGCCGTCGAGGACCGCGAGCTGGGACGTCCAGCCGAAGGCGCCGTGCAGGTCGACGAGGTACGGGCGGGCGACGTCGAGCAGGCTGACCCCGGAGTCGCCGGCCAGGGTGCCGAGCTCGAACAGCCGAAGGCCCAGGCGCAGCCCGGCGGGCGACTCGGCGAGCAGGCGCTGCCCGAGCAGGCTCGCGACGATCCGGTTGGCCGTCGCCGGGGGCAGCCCGGTCGCGCGGGCCAGGTCGCGGCGGCTGATGGCGCCCGCGTCGGCGACGGCGTCGAGCAGCGCCAGGACCCGGCCGATCATCGTCTGACTCACTCAGTGATTCTGCCACTCCCCCGGCGGGGGCCTCGGCCCGTACGGTCCAGCCCCATGCGACTCGAAGCCGTCTACGTCATCACCGGGGGCACGCGCGGGATCGGCGCGGGGGTGGCCCGCCGGCTTGCGGGGGTGCCCGGCCGGGGACTGCTGCTGGGGTACCGCGGAAACCACGAACGCGCCGAAAAGCTGGTGGCCGAGCTGGACCGGCCCGACGCCCCGGTCCGCGCCCGGTCCTGCGACGTCGCCGACCCGGCCCAGGTCGGTGAGCTGTTCGCCGCCGCGGACGCGATGGGCCCGCTCAACGGCCTGGTCAACAGCGCCGGCATCCTGGAGCGGCAGGGCCCGTTCGAGGAGATCACGGCCGAGCGCTGGGCGCGCGTCCTCGCGGTGAACGTCGTCGGGCTGGCCATGTGCTGCCGCGAGGCGGTGCTGCGGATGCGGGGCAGCGACCGGCCGGACCGGGCGATCGTCAACCTCTCGTCGAAGCAGGCGGACCTCGGCGCGGCGGGCGAGTACGTCGACTACGCCGCGAGCAAGGCCGCCGTCGACACGCTGACCCGGGGGCTGGCGCTGGAGGTGGCCCGGCACGGCATCCGCGTCACCAGCGTGCGCCCGGGCATCATCGACACCGAGATCCACGCCGACGGCGGCGACCCGGACCGGGCCCGCCGGGTCGGGCCGCAGCAGCCGATGGGCCGGGCGGGCACCGTCGAGGACGTCGCCGGCGCCGTGGCGTGGCTGCTCTCCCCCGACGCCGCCTTCGTCACGGGCACGACGATCGACGTGACGGGCGGCCGCTAACCGTTGCTCGCGGCCGCCTCGCGGGCGACGTGGGCGATCGCGCCGCCGCCCCACTGGTCGATCGCCGGGCCGATCTCGGACTCGTCGGTGCCGTCGACCTCGAGCACGAGCCGGGCGCCGTGGCCGGTGCCGGGGCCGAGGTGCAGGCGCACCTGGGTGCCGGGCTCCCCCGCGGCGGTGTCGAACACGAAGGTCTTCGCGGTGTCGGCGGCGACCACGGTACCGAGGACCTCGCCGGGCGCGGCGAACGGGTGGAACGCCTCGCCGGCGCCGGGCGCGTCACCGCCGCCGAAGAAGATGCTCCAGGCGCGCTCGGCCGGGCAGGTGAGCTGCCGCTCGAAGCGCACGTGCCAGCCGCCCGCGTCGCGGGTCACCTCGGGCCGGTCGAGCCCGAAGCGGCTCACGAGCTCCTCGTGCCGGGCGACCGCGCGGCCGGGCGGGGGCGGCTGGGCTCCGGCGAGTACCGCCGAAAGCGCCCGCATGCAGGTCTCCCAACCGGACGCGAAGCTGGCGGCGCCGGCCCGGTCGTCGAAGTGGTGCACGAGCGTGAAGCGGGTGCCGGCGCCCGCGGGCTCCAGGCGGAACTCGAAGCGCTGGTCGCCCCAGAGGAAGTCGAGGCGGTGCGGCGGCTCGACCGCGACGACCTCGCCCTCGGAGCCGCCGTCGCCGAGGTCGCCGAAGCGGATGCGGCCGCCCGGCCGGAGGTCCATTGTCGCCTCGGTGGGGAACCACTGCGCCAGGTGCTCCGGCGTGGTCACCGCCCGCCAGACGCGCTCGATCGGATGGTCATAGGTGCGCTCCAGGTGTACCGCGGGCCGCGGCCCGGTTTCGACGAGCTCCGGATCGGTCATGGCCTTGGGTCTCCTCTTCGTCGTCGCGCATCGAGTCCAGCCGCGCCCCGAGCCGGTCGAGGCGGCTCTCCCACATCCAGCGGTACGGCTCCAGCCACTGCGCCACCTCGGCGAGCGGTTCCGCGCGCAGCTCGTACCACCGGCGCTGCGCATCGGCGCGCACGCTCACGAACCCGGCGTCACGCAGCACGCGCAGGTGCTTCGACATGATCGGCTGGCTGACCCCGAGCCCCTCGGCGAGCTCCCCGACGGACCTGGGCCCGCCACGCAGCGCGTGAATGACGTCCCGCCGCGCGGGCAGCGCGAGCACCTCGAAGACCGACAGCACCCCTCGAACATACTCCGCACGGTATATACCGTCAATCGCACACACCGTAAACCCGATCGGGCAGCGGGCCGGACTGGTTTATGGTCGGCGGCGAACGGCGTGTAGCTCAGGCAGGAGAGCACCGGGCTCGGGACCCGGAGGGCGCGGGGGCAGGGCCCGCCACGTCGGCATGGACACTGACGGCACGGAGGTTCAGGCCGGCTCCGGTTACCCGGCCGGCCGGTTGGCGCGGGCGTTCGTCACCGCGGTGACCGACGCGGACCCGGACGTGCGGGCGCGGGCGGAGCGGCGGGCCGAGCAGTGGGCCGCGGTGCTGGACGGCATGGCCTCCGGCCGGCTGAGCATCGGCTCCCGCACGCCGGTGCGCGGGCTGCCCGCCTGGGTCACGCCCGAGGTGGTGCGCGGCGGGTTCGCCACCGGCACCCCGGCCGCCGGCGGGCCGTTGCGCGCGTACGAGTCGGAGCTGGCGCACGAGGCCGGGGTGCCCGCCGGGCGCGGCGCGCTGTTCGCGTGGCTCCTCGGCGAGGACGGGTCGGCCGCGCTGGGCGCGTTGCTGGACGGGGGCGCGTACCGGGTCGAGCTGGCCGAGCAGGCCGCACTGCTCGTGGTCGCGTGGCTGCTGCGGGCCGGGAACCCGGGCGCCGCGCTGGATCTGCTCGACGAGATCGCGCCGTTCGCGGATCGGCTGAGCTTCGCCCCGGTGCCGGATGCGGCGACGGCGCGGGACTGGTCGGTGGTGTGGCGCGAGACCGCCGGGGCGGCGGGCGCGGCGCTGGGCCGGCGGCGCGAGAACGAGCGCGTGGCCGCGATGCGCGAGGCGCTGACGGTGTGGAACCCGCTCGCCGACGAGTTCCTCCAGCTGTGGCTCGACCCCGGCGCGGCCGGGTGGCGGGAGCGCGCCGCCGAGCTCCTCGCGCGGTACGAGCGGCTGGCCGCCGGACACACCCGGTGCGGCAAGCACCGCCGGCCCGGCGAGAACCTGGCCGTCCTGCGCGCGGCCACCGAGGAGGCGCTCGGCCCGGGGCCGCGGACGGTGGGCCTCCTGCGGCACACGGTCGACTCGATGGTGGCCCGGCGCGGCCTTCCCGGCTCGCCGCGGCATGCGGCGCTGCGCGCGGACCAGGCCCGCAACGCCGCGCGGCCGACGCACCACCGGCTGGCCCGGGTCGTCGTCGCCCGGGTCGCGGCCCTGGACCCGGACGCGGGCATCACCGACGTGGACGCGGTCTGCGCGCCGGTGTCCGCGGCCGAGGCCGTCGCGCACGGCGTGCCGGTCGGGGCGGTCGTCCCGGACGCGGTCCGGCGGGTGGTGCGCCGGGCCTGCGCCGGTACCGTCGCGGAACTCATCGGCGCGGGCGTCGTGCCGTCGGCCGAGGTGCTCGCCGACCTGGTGCCGCAGCTGTCGGCGATGACGAGTGCCGCCGCGTATCCCGACCCGGCGCTGCGCACCCTGATGGCCGCGACCTACCGCGCCTTCCGGCGGCGCCGTTCGCTGCTGCTGCTGGATCTGCGGCATCAGGTACGGCTGGAGGAACTGCCGTGGGTCCGCGCCCTGGCCCCGTACCGGCAGGCCACCGCCGGCTCCCGCGGCGAGGCCCGCGCGACGCTGGGCCGGCTGGCGGAGCTGGCGCTGGACGGCTTCCCGGCGACGCTGCTGCCCAACCCGCTCGTGGCCGAGCTGGCCGCGCTGGGCGGCGAGGCGGGCGAGGATCTGCCGTGGGTGGAGGAGCTGGCCGCCGACATCTTCATGGGCCGGTTCTCGCCCAAGTTCCTGCGCGCCGCCCAGCTCGCCGGGCGGGTGCTGGCCGGCGGCCTCTACGCGCGGTACTACGACATCGACTACGACGACCTGCCCGGCGACGCCGAGGCGTTCGGCGCGCTCTGCCGGCGCCGCGCCCACCGCACCGCCGGGGCCGCGAACGGCGGGTCGCGGGTCGCGGCCAACGGCATGGTGATCGAGCAGGCGCAGATCCTCACCACCCACAACCTCGCGACGCTGGCCGGCGCGCTCGGCGTCACCCCGCCGGACGGCTGGCCGGCGCTGACCCGGCGCACGTTCACCACCGTCGTCCGGCTCACCGGCCGGCTCGGCACCAGCCGGCGTCCACAGTCGACGGTCAAGGACATCGCGTACGCCTGGCGCCACCTTGTCTGCTACCTCTCCCTGCCCGGCGCGGGCGACCCGGCCCCGGTGATCGAGGCGCTCGCCGCCGAGCTGGCCGCCGCGCCGCGGCCGGTCCGGGCCCGGCTCACCCCGGTCCTGACCGGGCTGGCCGAGGTCGCGGCCGGGGCCTCGCTCACGAGCGGGCGCCGCCTGCAGGGCTGGACCACCGGGCGGCACTGGCTACTGGCGTGAGGGCCACGGTCGGGATGGGCGGCGACGGCCGCACCGGTCGCGGCCAGGTGGACCGGTGACACACTCGCCGACAGCCGTGCCGCGGCGTGCCGGCCGGGCACCCGCGGTGTCCACGTCGACGCCGACGCGCAGTCGGCCGAGCGGCTCGGCGCGCTGCCGGCGATCGGCGAGGTGCAGGCGGCACCCGTGATCCGGGTCGTGAAACGAGCCGGGCGGCGGTGATCATCCGGCCACGTTCGGTGCATGACCGGCCGTACATTTCGCGGCGGGGTATACGTGTGCCGAGATCACAGCGAACCGGCTCGCCCGCGTCGCGGCGGCGCGCTATCGTATCGGGCACGAATGGACTTCCAACACTTGTGCGCATGGGGGGCGACTCATGGGACGCGGACGGGCCAAGGCCAAGCAGGCGAAGATCGCGCGGGATCTGAAATACCTCAGCCCGCCGACCGACTTCGCGGCGCTGCAGCACGAGCTGCGCGGCGAGCCGCATTCGGTCGCGCGGCCGGTGGAAGACACCGCCGACTGGTCCGACGACGGCGACCTCCCGGTACGTCACCCGTAGGACCCAGGTCGGCAGGTCGTACTGGTACAGGTTGTACCTTGACCATCACGCCGGTCAGCTTGACGGTGTACTGCGGGTCGGTGGCGTAGCCCGCCTTGTGCATCTTGGCCACGAAGCGGTTCGGGTCGTTCTTGTACCGGAAGGCCGCGGCGCTGCCGTACATCCGGAACGACGCCGTGGTGGAGAAGCACGCCCCGGCCGCGGTGCACTCGCTCGTGGCGTGGCGCGACAGCCGAGTGCGTGCTTACCCTGCCCGTTGCACTTTATGCCGAAGAAGTTCTTGTCCACAGTGGACAGGGCGCTCGTGCCCCAGCCGGACTCGAGGATCGCCTGGGCCAGGGTCACCGACACCGGCACGCCGTGCTCGCGGCGGCTCTGCTGGGCGCCCGGCACCGCGGCCGCGATGAACTCGTCCTGGCCCATGGTGCCGTTCGGCTCGGGCAGGACCACGGGCGGCGCGCCCGCCTGGCGGCAGTCGGGGCCGTGCGAGCGGCACGAGAACAGCGGGACGCCGGCCTGCGCGGCCGTGGCGAGGCGCGGCGCGGCGCAGTTCGGGCGACGGTGCAGGGCGGTTGCGCGCGCTCCGGCCGGTTACCCGATGGCGCCGGAGCATCACGCTGGGCCACAGTGGTCCGTGTGACGGGCCGGCTGGACGCGGCGGTGCGGGAGGCGCAGCGGGTCATGCCGGTGGTACCGGTCACGCTCCCCCGGCACACCACGCGAGGGCTGCCGTCGCTGGTGAGCACGGAGATCGGGTACGGCACCGTGAACGGGGTGGTGGCCGGGCCGCCGCGCCCGGTCGTGGTCGACGCCGCCCGCCCTTCAGCCGGCCCCGCGCGCATCTCCGGTGGCATCACCCGGGTCTGGGGCGGGTAGCGGCTCGATCGCCATGAGGCGCCGGCGGCGTTCCGCGTTGCCGAGGTTGGTGACCGGCAGCCCGGTGCGCCGGATGGCGATGCGCACGGCCAGGTCGAGGTCGGCGCCGAGCCCGAGGAGGAGCTCGGCGCAGGCCTGCTGGTAGTGGTACTCCCCGCCGACGAACGCGGCCGCGCTGTGCGCGAGGATGAGCCGCCGCCGCCCGGGGTGGTGCGGCTCCAGCTCGGCGGCGATGGCGTCGCGACCCTCGGCGAGGCTGTGCCCACCACGCAGCGTGCAGTTCTCGGCGACCCCGGTGATCAGGGCGACGGCGAGCCGCTCGTCGCGGTGCAGGCGTTCGACACGCAGTTCGTCCGAGAGCATGAGCAGCAGTTTCGCACACATGTACGGATCTTCGCAGCGCCTCGGAGCAGGCTTGTCAGCCCGCCTCGCGCATCGCCGCGACCGCGACCGGGTTGATCCGGTCCGCCGGTTCGCCGCCGGCCGAGCGGACCTCGACGGCGTCGTGCCGGCCGTGCCGCCGCTCCCGACCCTGCCCACCGCCGCGCCGACCCCGCCGCGATGAGCCATGGCCGCTCCCGACCGCCACCGCTCAGGCCGCGGCCGCCCGCAGCCGGGCCAACCGCCGCCAGGCCACTGCCGCCGCGATGAGCCGCAGCCCGCTCGCCGTGGCCGCCGCGGAGGTTGCCCAGCCGGCCGGACCGGTGCCCGCCACCGCGGCCAGCAGCAACACATCCCCGGCGACGCAGCCGGCGACGGCGAACTGAGCGGTGACCGCGCCGAGGCGGTGCAGGCGGTGCCCGAACCGCCGGCCGGCGGCCACCGACACCGCCGCCGCCGGTACGACCAGGGCCAGCACCACCGGGTAGGCGGGGACGGCGGTGAGGGCGGCGTAGACGCGGTCCGGCCACGACGACCCGGTGACGGGCGCGGCGAGAACCCACAGCAGCCCGGCGAGCGGCCCGCCGCAGAGCAGGCCGAGCCCGGTCCGCTGGGCCGACTCGATGAGCAGCTCACCGGCGAAGGCACGGGCAACGACGGCCGGCGCGCCGAACTCAGCCAGCGCCGCCGCGGTCGCCTCGGCCACCGCGGTCGGTGCGGCCGGTGCGGTGCTGCGGGTGAGGCGCGCCTCGACCGCGCAGGCCAGGCCGTCGGCCAGCTCGGCGCGGATCGCCGCTCGCGTCCGTCGCCCGGCCGGCAGCGCGCCCGTCACCTCGTCGAGGTAGGCGGCGATCCGGTCCGGCGCGGACTGGCCCATGTCTGTCGATGTTACGACCCCGCGCCGGGCGTCTCCACGCTCAACAGTGCACCGAGCCGGTGCAGCAGGCCGGCGTCGGCGCGGTAGTACACCCAGGTTCCGCGCCGGGCGGCGGTGACGAGGCCCGCCTCGCGCAGGGTACGCAAGTGGTGCGAGACGGTCGGGCCGGACACGTCGAACGCCGGCGTCAGGTGGCACACGCAGATCTCGCCGCTCCCGGCCGACGCGATCATCGACAGGAGTCGCAGCCGGACCGGGTCGCCGAGCGCCTTGAAGGCGGGCGCGAGCGCCGCCGCCGTGTCCGCCGGCAGCCGCCGCTCCGCCAAGGGCGTGAGCTGTTTCGACATTCCTCTAGGTTGACAGATGTCGAAACAGGGTGCAACTGTTGATTAGACCGATGTCGAGACAACCTCACGAAAGCGACGAGACCATGAGTGAGACCCACGCCCCGGCCGGCGGCTGCTGCGGCAACCCGCCCGCGGCCCCCGCGCCCTCACCGGCGGCCGGTGCGCCCTGCTGCGGTACCACCGCCGAAGCCGCCGCCGAGAACTCCTGCTGCGGCAGCACGGCGAAGGCCGGCACAGTCGCCGCCGGCCAGGGCTGCTGCGCATGAAGACCCGGGAACGGGTGTCGGGCGAGCGGATGGCCGCGACGGTCGCGGCCCTGGCCGGTGCGGCGTTCACGGGCCGGCGCGTCGGCAGCGCGGGTGGCGCCGCGGCGCGCGCCTGGCTGGCCGAGCGGCTCGCCGAGGCCGGCGCCGACGTGACGGTGGAGCCGTTCGTGGTACCGCACCTGCCCGACGTCTACGCGACACCGGCCGCGCAGTGGTCCGGGGAGCGTCTGGCGTTCGGCCGGCAGGTGGGGGTACACCTGGCATCGGCCGACGAACCGTCGACCCGGCGCGGTCCGGTCGCGGTCGCCGGGGCCGGCGATCCGTCCGGGCGCTGGCTCGTCGTGCCGGGCGGGATGACCCTGGCCGAGGCCCACGGTCACGCCCGGGGCGCGCTCGGCCTGCTGCCGGGGCGGGGCGTCGACGCGGACGGCTGGCAGTACACGATGCTCGCCGGGCCGGGCCCCGGTCCGCTGCCCGTGCTCACCCTCGACCCCGCCACGCACGCCGCCGTCCTGCGCGCCGCGAGTGCCGGCACCGGCGTCTTCGCCGGCAACGCGCCGATCCGGCGGATCGACGTGCCCGCCGCGAACCTCCACGGCCGGTGGCGCCCCGCGGCGGGCGGCCCCGACGTGCTGCTGACGGCCCACTTCGACGGCGTCGGCGACCATCCCGGGATGCGCCAGCCGGGCGCGGCGGACAACGGCAGCGGCGTCGCCGTCGTGCTCGAGGCCGCGGCCGCCCTCGCCGAGGCGCTGCCGGAGACGGCCGGACTGGCGGTGGCGCTGCTCGACGGGGAGGAGGCCGGGGCGCTCGGCTCGGCCCACCACGCCGCCGCGCTGCGCGCCGCCGGGGAGCGCCCGCTCGTCATCAACGTCGACGGCGCCGGCCATCTGCACGAGGCGGCCGCGGTCGAGGCCGGCGGCCCGGCGCACGCGCTGCTCGCCGCGCTCGACCAGGCCGGGCGGCACACCGGGCTGCCCCTGGTGGCCGGGCCGGTCGCCTCGGACAACCGCCGGTACGCCGCCGCGGGGCTCGCCGCGGTCGGCATCGGCGCCGGGATGGCCGGGTACCACAGCCCGGCCGACACCCCGGACCGCGTCGAGCCGGCGACCCTGGCCGCGATCGCCCGACTGGTGGTGGCGACGGTGATGCTGCTCGGTCAGCCTTCATCGTAGATCGGCGATGAAGGATGATGGCGAGCCCGGGTACTACGCGGTGGGCGCGAAGTCCTACGGCCGGGCACCGACCTTCCTGCTGGCCACCGGCTACGAGCAGGCCCGCTCCGTGGTCGCCGCGCTCGCCGTCACCCAGACGGTCGGGTACGGCCGCCCACGCCGGCCGCCTTGCCGGCCCGCCCTACCGTGCCAGGAGGTACGCTGCCAACATATGCGGGGTTGCGCATGAATCGGGCCGACGAGGAGCCGACGATGAGTCACGACCACGACCACGACCATGAGGACGACCACGATCACGGCCATGACCACGCCGGGCACGACCACGCCGGGCACGGTCACGCCGGACACAGCCACGGGGTCTCGGCCGACGCCGACCGCCGCTGGCTGAGCCTGGCGCTCGGGCTCATCGGGGTGTTCATGGCCGGCGAGGTCGTGATCGGGCTCATCGCGCGGTCGCTGGCCCTGCTCTCGGACGCCGCGCACATGCTCACCGACGCCGGCGCGATCGTGCTGGCCCTGGTCGCGATGCGGCTGGCGGCCCGCCCGCCGAAGGGCGGCTACACCTTCGGGCTCAAGCGCGCCGAGATCCTGTCGGCGCAGGCCAACGGGCTGACCATGCTGATCCTGGGCGTGGTGCTGGGCGTCGAGGCGGTCCGGCGGCTGATCCACCCGCCGGCGGTGACCGGCGGGCTGGTCCTGGTGACCGCGCTGGCCGGGATCGCGGTGAACCTGGCCGCGGCCTGGGCGATGTCGCGGGCGAACCGCTCCAGCCTCAACATCGAGGGCGCCTTCCAGCACGTGCTCAACGACCTGTACGGCTTCATCGCCACCGCCGTGGCCGGGGCCGTGATGGTGACGACGGGGTTCACCCGGGCCGACCCGATCGCCACGCTGATCGTCGTCGCGCTCATGCTCAAGGCGGGGCTGTCGCTGGTCCGCGCGTCCGGGCGGATCTTCCTGGAGGCGGCCCCGGCCGGGATCGAGCCGGCCGCGCTCGGCGCCCGGCTCGCCGGCCTGCCCGACGTGGTCGAGGTACACGACCTGCACGTCTGGGAGATCACGTCCGGGCAGCCGGCACTGTCGGCGCACGTGCTCGTCGCCGAGGGCCGCGACTGCCACGCGGTACGGCACGCCATCGAGCAGCTGGTGCGGCGGGAGTACCGCATCACGCACAGCACGCTGCAGGTCGACCACGCCGACACGGACCCCACGGTGTCGACCGGGTACGAGATCAGCCTGGACGGGCCGGACCCGCACTGCGCCGACTCGCACGGCGTGTCCTACCGGCCGGCGGCCGGCTGAACCGGGGCGTGCACGCAGTCGCTACCGTGAATGCCGCCCCCGCCCCGAGAGGACCCCATGAGCGACCCGCTGCGCCCGACCATGCTGACCAAGATGCGCGCATCCCTGGCCGGGGAGCGTGACGCGGCGCTGCTGGAGGCGCTGCGCTCGGCCGGCAAGACCGCCTACGACGAGCTGCTGGCCGCCGAGAAGGTCCGCGACGAGCTCACCGCCGGCGGCACCGGCGTGTGGGACGCGCCGCCCGCGGTCGGCAGCCAGCTGGTGGCGGCCTGGAACGCCTTCGTGCTGCAGACCCTCGGCGAGCAGTTCCTCGACGCCGACTACGCCGCGAACCCGCGCACGGTCGGGTACGTGCCGGCCGTGACGTTCGACCAGGTGTCGGCCTGGTTCAGCGCGGTCGAGGGGTGGATCTCGCGCGGCCGCCAGGCCCGGGTCAACCCCGACTACGACATCACCGCCGAGCTCGCGCTGCCGGCCGCGCTCCCACCCTGGGCGGAGGTCGAGCCGTGCCCGCCGGAGCACCTGGCCGCGCTGCTGGCCGCGATCCCGCCGGTGCGCCAGCACGTCGACGTGGCCATGTACGCGCTGGAGGCGGCCGGCGTGCCGGAGCGGCACCGGCAGGCGGTGAACCGGCTCAAGCAGCTGACCGCCGAGGCCGCCGCGGCCGCGGACTACGCGGTCGGGCTGCGCAGCGCCCGGCACAACGCCGCGCTGCACGAGCTGGTGGAGAACAACCTGAAGCAGGCGCTGGAGCTGTGGTTCCACGTCGGGCAGCTGGCCGCGATGCCGCGTCTGCTCGACGGGTACCGCGCGATCCGCCCCGCCGCCCGCCCCGACCCGGCCACGCTGCCGGGCGGGGTCCGGTTCGACCCCTGGTGCCTGACCGACCGGACCACCCTCAAGCGCTGGCAGCGCGACGCCAAGGCGAAGCAGGCGATCAAGGAGCTGTGGCAGTACGACCCGGACCCGGCCGCCACCCTGGCGCTGAAGGCCCAGATCGACGCCGCCGTGACCGCGGGCGACGTGGCCGTCCTGCGCACCCGCGACGGCAGCAGCTGCTACTACGAATGCCCGTGGTCCGCGCTGTACGAGGTACGCCGCCCGATCACCATCGCCGGGCGCAACCTGCGCGTGCTGCAGCAGTTCGCCCTGCAGGCCGCCGCCGACGACGTCCTGCGCGGCAAGCCGTTCCAGCGCGGGATCATCGTGGGCCCGTTCCAGACCACGGACGAGGTCGAGTACTGCGACCCGGACGGCCTGCACTAGCGGCGGTCGCGGACGGCCCGCGGTGCCGATATGCACCTCGTCGGCACCGCGGCGCATACCGGGGCCGTCCGCGTTCGTTCGGCACCCGAGCGCGCCGGCGTAGATCTTGAGGGGGCGTGGGTGGAGCGCAGCTCCCCCACCGCGAGCGCAGCGAGCTAGGAAACACGGTCGCGGCGGATGAGCGGCAGGGCCGGCAGCATCAGGGCGGCGGTCAGCAGGAACGTCGCCGGGTAGCCGGCGGTGCCCACGATCAGGCCCGCGGCCAGCGCGCCCGCGGCCATGCCGAGGTCGTACGCGGTGTTCCAGATGGCGCTCACCGTGTTCTCGCCGCCGGCCGGGACGCGGTTGAACATCAGGGTCAGGGTCGCGTTCTGCAGCACGCCGAAGCCGGCGCCCAGCAGCAGGGAGCCGGTGAGCAGCGCGGCCGGGCTGGCGGTCAGGGCGAGCGCCGCGGTGCCGGTCGCGGCCAGCAGCAGGCCGGGCAGCAGCAGGCCGCCCGGGCCGCGGCGGTCGCCCACGCGGCCCGCGAACCAGCGGGCGGCCGTCGCGGCGGCGGGCTGCAGGAGCAGGGCCGCCGGGGCCACCCACGCGGGCAGGTCGGCCGCGGCCAGCGGGAGGTACGTCACGATCACGCCCACCGCCGTCGTCGACGCCGCGAAGATCAGGGCCGGGCGGGTCAGGGCGGGGCTGCGCAGGCCGGCCAGCATGCCGTGGTGGCCGCCGGGGCTCGAGCCGCCGCGCGGCAGGCCCGGCACCGACAGCAGCGCCAGCAGCGTGCACGCCGCGGTCGCCACGAACACCGGGCCGAAGCCCCACCGGCCCGCCGCCCAGACGCCCAGCGGGAGGGCAAGCAGGCTTGTCACGCCGCTCACCAGGCCGATCAGGGCCAGGCCCTCGCCGCGCCGCCCGGCCGGGATCAGCGTCGCGGTCAGGGCGCCGCCGGCCACGGTACACACGGCGAACCCGGCTCCGCGGACCAGGCTCACGGCGATGATCGACCACGGCGAGGCGTCGAAGGCGAGCACCACCGTCGGGGCGCCGAGCAGGAACAGGCCCAGGGCCAGCGACCAGCGGTACCCGAGGCGGGCCACCAGCCGCGGCGTCACCAGCTCGACGGCCACCGTCGCCACGAGCAGGGCGACGGTGGCCAGGCCCGCGCCGCGCGAGGACTGCGCCAGCATCGGCACCACGGACAGGGGCAGGTAGAAGCCGATCGCGGAGCCGGCGATCGAGGCCAGGCGCAGCAGCAGCGGACGGGTGAGGAGGCGGGTGCGGGGAGCGGTGTCGAGGGCCATGGCCAGAACGTTAGGGAGTAACCGGCTCACTGATAAGGTCCAGTTTCATGCCTGTCGAGTGGGCCGGTTTCGGGCCGGAGCTGTTTGTCACGATCGATCGGGGCGGCGCGGCCGGGCTGCGCACGCAGCTGGAGGACGCGCTGCGCGAGGCGATCCGCACCGGGCGCCTCGCCGGCGAGGAGAAGCTGCCGTCGTCGCGCGAGCTGGCCCGGGCGCTGCGGCTCTCCCGCGGCCTGGTCCAGGACTGCTACGCGCAGCTGCAGGCCGAGGGGTACCTCACCAGCCGCCCCGGCTCGGCCACCCGCGTCGCGACCGGCGCCACCGCGCACGGGACGCCGCCGCCGGCGCACCGGGCCGATCCGCCGGCCCCGCCGCCGGCCGTCGCCGACTTCCGCACCGGCGTGCCCGACCTCGGGCTCGTCCCCCGCGACGACTGGGCCTGGGCGGTCCGCGAGGCCTGCCGCACCATGCCCAACGCCGCCTTCGACTACGGCGACGCGACCGGCCAGCCGCGCCTGCGCGAGGTCCTGGCCGCGTACCTGACGCGCGTCCGGGCGGTCGCCGCGACCCCGGACGACCTGATCGTCTGCGCCGGCATGGCCCAGGCCCTGGCGCTGGTCCTGCCCGTGCTGCGACGGGCCGGCATCGAGGCCCTGGCCGTGGAGAACCCGGGCCCGGGCGCGTCGACGGCCGAGCAGGCGGACGCCGCCGGGATGCGGGTCGAGGCCGTCCCGGTCGACGCGGACGGCCTCGACCCCGGCGGCCTGCGCGACGCCCGCGCGGTCCTCGTCACCCCGGCCCACCAGTGGCCGACCGGCGTCGTGCTGTCCGGCCCGCGGCGGCTGGAGCTCATCGCGTGGGCCCGCGAGCGCGACGGGTTCATCCTCGAGGACGACTACGACGCTGAGTTCCGCTACGACCGCGACCCGGTCGGCTCCTTGCAGGGCCTGGCCCCGGACCGTGTCATCTCCCTCGGTACCGTCAGCAAGTCCCTCGCGCCCGCCCTGCGCCTGGGCTGGATCGTCGCCCCCGAGCGCCTGCGGCCCGGCCTGGCCCACGCCAAGCGGCTCGCCGACCGCGGCAGCCCGGCCATCGACCAGCTGGCCCTGGCCGCGCTCATGGAGTCGGGCCGCTACGACCGCCACCTGCGCCGGGTCCGCGCCGAGTACTCCGCCCGCCGCGCCGTGCTCATCCGCGCCCTCGCGGAGCACGCCCCGCACCTGCCGGTCACCGGTCTGGCCGCCGGCTTCCACGCGGTCGTCACGCTGCCCACCGGCGCCGACGAGACGGCGCTGATCGAGCGGGCCCGGGAGCGCGGCGTCGGCCTGTACGGCCACGCGGGCCTGTGGCGCGGCCCCCGACCGGCCCGCCCGCGCCTCGTCCTGGGCTTCGGCAACACCTCGCAGCGCGCGATCGGAGCCGGCATCGCGGCGATCGCCGACCTTCTCCAGGGCCCGGGCGATTGACAAAATCTTCTTTTACGTAAAGACTGATTTTGCCATGAGAGATGTCGTGTACCTCGAACAGATCGAGCAGGCCGAGGCCCTGCTCAAGCCGCAGCGGATCGAAGTGCTGCGGTGCCTGGCCGAGCCCCGGTCGTGCACCGAGGTGGCGGCGGAGCTGGATCAGACCCCGCAGCGGGTCTACTACCACGTCAAACGGCTGGTCGACGCGGGTCTGGTGAGTCAGGTCGCACAGCGGCGGGTGCGGGGCATCCACGAGGGCATCTACCAGGCGACCGGCCGCTCGTACTGGCTGTCGCCGCGCCTGGTGGGCCGGATCGGGCTGCGGCAGGCCCGGGACCGGCTCAGCCTCGGTCACCTGCTGGACCTGATGGAGGACGTGCAGGCCGACGTCGCCGCCCTCGACCTGGCCCGGCCCGACCTGCCCTCGATCGGCGTGTCCGGCGACATCCGGGTCCGGCCCGACCAGCGGGCGGCGTTCCTGGGCGAGCTGCAGCAGCTGCTGCAGGACCTGTTCACCCGCTACGGCGGCCCCGACGGCGACCCGTTCCGCCTGGCCCTGGCCTGCTACCCGAGCCGCCCCACCGAAGACCCGAGCCGCCCTACCGAAGACCCGAAGCCCGAAGGAGAAGCTCATGACCGACCTCAATGACCTCCTGCTGCTGCGCGCGGCCCTGCCCGCCACCCCCAAGGCCGTCCACGCGGCACTGACCGACCCGGCCGCGCTCCGGGTGTGGCTGGCCGAGTACGCCGAGGTGGACCTGCCCGACCGATACCAGTTCTGGGGCCGCTACACCCCCGACGGCGCCGAACCCCACCAGCGCGTCCTGCACGCCGACGACAACACCCTGCGCCTGGCCTGGACCGTCGACGGCGTCGAGACCACGGTCGAGATCACCCTGGCCGACGGCGACGACGGGACCCTGCTCACCCTCACCCAGAGCGACCTGCCCACCTTCGCCGAGGTCCTGTCCGACCAGGCCGGACCCCGCGGCGCGCTGCAGACGTTCTGGTCCCTCGCGATCGCGAACCTGGCCGACTACGTCGCCGGCCGCGACCTGACGCCGAAGTGCGACTACACCTCGGCCGAGATGCGCGCCTCGGTGCTCATCGACGCGACCCCGGAAGCGGTGTTCGGCTCGCTCACCCAGGCGGAGACCTTCCAGCGGTGGTTCGGGGCCAAGGTCGACATCGAGCCCTTCGTGGGCGGCCGGTTCGCGATGGGCGGCTTCGACGTCGACCCCGGCGGCGTCAAGTTCGTCGAGTTCGAGCCGGGCCGCAAGGCGACGCTGAACTTCGCCGGCGCCCTCACCTCCAGCTGGGAGCTGGACGGCTCGGACGGCAAGACCCGGCTCACGTTCGTGCAGAGCGGGTTCGACGTCGACAACCCGCCGTACCCGGGCTGGGCCGGCTGGCTCGGCGGCGTCGCCGAGCTGCGGCGCTTCCACGAGATTCCGCAGTGGCGCACCATCTGGCGGGAGATGCACGCCCCGGGCATCCCGGCCGAGATGCTCACCATCGACGTGTAGCCGTTGCGCCGCCCCGGTTCCGCGCAGGAACCGGGGCGGCGGCGGGCCGAGGCCGCGGCGTCAGTGGATGCGACGGCCGAGCGCGTCCGCGATACCCGACTTCCGGAAGAAGTACGTGTTGATCTGATCCCGCCACTCGACGCTGGACCGCTCCTGCTCGGCCAGCCGCCGGCCGACCCGGTCGTGCAGGTCCACGCCCACCACCGCCGGCGGCAGCGCCGCCCACCGCCGGACCATCGCGGCCACGGCCTCCGCGCCGGCGAAGTGGGTGTCGTAGATGTGCTGGATGACCGTGCGGCCGGAGTGCAGCACGTGCGTGTAGGGCACGTGGTGGAAGAACAGCAGCAGCTCGTCCGGGCATGTGTCGAGGGACTCGTACCGCGAGCGCCACGGCTCCGGGTACTGCCCGGTGAACCCGGTCCCGGTCGCGACGGTGCGGTCGACGCCGACGCCGTCACGGTCGGCGAAGTGGTAGGTGCCCCAGGGGCTGTACTCGTACCCGTCGACGTCCGGCCCGTAGTGATCGCCGGGCCTGACCATGAACCCGATCCCCAGCGGCGCCGTGTACTGCTCGTACACCGACCACGACGAGTCCATCAGCGCGTGCAGGACCGGCGCCGCGGCCGCGGGGAACGTCAGCCGGATCCACTCGTCGAGCAGCTCGATCGGGTCCAGCGCGGGGTCCCAGGCGAGGCGCCCGGCCGCGTACAGGTTGGCCTGCGCGAGCGGGTGCCCGGTCCAGTACGGATCCTCGCCGGCGTTCGACACGGTGACGACCGCCTCGACCCGGGCGGCCACGGTGGACAGCACCGAGCTCCACATCGGCGGCAGGTAGCACACGTGCCGCTGCTGCCCCGTGTACTCCTGCGTCGCCTGGAGCTCGACGGCGAGCCGGGTCGCGGGCATCCCCAGCAGCACCGGCGACACCGGCTCCCGGGTCTGGAAGTCGATCGGCCCGTGCTTGACCTGCAGGATCACGTTTGCCGCGAACTGCCCGTCGAGCGGCACGAAGTGGTCGTGGGCGGCCCGGGCCCGGTCGGTGGTCCGGTCCCGCCAGTCCTGCCGGTGGTTGTAGACGAAGGCCCGCCAGTACACCTCACCCCCGAACGGCGCCAGCGCGGCGGCGAGCAGGTTGGCTCCGTCGGCGTGCGTGCGCCCGTAGGCGAACGGCCCCGGCTGCCCCTCCGAGTCGGCCTTGACGACGTAGCCGCCGAAGTCCGGGATCACGTCGTACACCCGGCGCGTCGCCGTCGCCCACCAGGCCCGCACCTGTGCGTCGCACGGGTCGGCGGTGTCCAGCCCGCCCAGGGTCATGGGCGCGGCGAAGGAGACGGAGAGAAAGACCCGGATGTGGTACTGCCGGAAGCGCGACGCCAGCAGCGCCACCTCCCCGAGCCGGTCGGTGAGCAGCCGCGCCTCGCCCGCGTGGACGTTGACGTTGTTGACCGACACCGCGTTGATCCCGGTCGAGGCCAGCAGCCGCGCGTAGTCCGAGACACGGTCCAGGTCGCCGGTGAGCGCCCCGTCCTCCCAGAACAGCGACCCGCCGGAGTACCCGCGCTCGACCTGGCCCATGACGGGGTGCACGAACACGTTGTCCCAGTGCTGCATCATCCGCCGGGCCGCGGCCGGCCGGTGCGTCGACGCCGGCTGGTCCCCGTCCAGGCGCAGGGCGTGGAACGAGCCGTACAGCAGCCCGGCCTCGTCCGCCGCGACCACCGTGGTCACGCCGCCGGCCCGCGCGATCGTGTACGCCTCCGGCCCCAGCCCGCAGCCCGGGTCACGCGTGAGCACGACCCCCTCGTCGTTGACCCGCCGCAGCCACGCCGGATGGACGGCGTTCATGCCGTCACCTGCGCAGGCTCCGGCGCCGGCATGCCCGAACTGCGCCCCTGATGAGCGGCCCCAACGCCCAGTCTGGCTCGATGTCGCTTCGCGGAGATCGACCCAGACCGGGCGCCGCTCCGCTCCGGACCGCTCATGACAGCTCCACCACGGCCACCGCGAGCGGCGCCAGCGTCACGGTGCCGTCCACAGCGGACCCGCCGAGCAGCTCGACCCCCGGCCCCGGCACCGCCACGGAGGCCGTGCGGGTGTCGGAGTGGTTGAGCAGGAACAGGTAGCGGTCGCGCCGGGTCGCCTCCACGTAGGGCGGCGCCCCCTCGACGACCGGCGCCACGCCCGCCGCCCGGACCGCGCTCAGCACCGTGTCCCGCAGGGCCTCGGGCGACAGCCGGGTGCCGATGTACACGACACAGCCGGAGCCGAAGTCGTTGCGGATCAGCGCCGGCCGTCCGGCCAGGTCACCCCCCGTGTACTCCCCCAGCACCCGCGCCGTCTCCGGGTGCAGGCTCTCCTGCCACCAGTCGGCGGTCGCGGTGGTCCCGTCGGCGAACTCGACCTCGAACGTCTCCTCCTCCCGGGCCGGCCAGTACTCGTCTATGTAGGCCCCGATGAGCCGCCGGAACGCACCCGGGTAGGCGGGCTGCCGCACCTGGTTGTCCCGATCGACGACACCGGAGAACAGGGAGATCACGACGGTCCCGCCGGCCGCCGCGAACGCCTCGACGGCGGTGGCGAACCCGTCATGGACAAGGTACGCGTTGGGTATGACAAGAACGCGGTACCGGCTCAGGTCGCCGGCGAACGAGACCAGGTCGACGGCGTAGTGCGCCTCCAGCAGCGGCCGGTAGTGGTCGGTGGCGATCCGGGCGTAGTCGAAGTCGTTGCGGGGCAGGCCGTACGTGTCCTCCAGGCCCCACCAGGCGTCCCAGTCGAACAGCAGCGCGACCTCGGCCGTGGACGGGGCACCGGCGGCCGCCGCGATGCGGGGCAGCTCGTTGCCGAGCGCCTCGACCTCCTGCCAGCTGCGGGCCCCGGTTCCGGAGTGCGGCAGCATCGCGGAGTGGAAGCGCTCGTGGCCGCCGCGCGAGGCGCGCCACTGGAAGTACAGGACGCTGTCGGCGCCGTGGGCGATGGCCTGGTACGAACCCAGCCGCATCCGCCCGGGGCGCTTGACGTTGTTGACCCGCCACTGCGACACCCCGGACGCGGCCTGCTCCATGAGCAGCCAGGGCTCGCCGCGCAGGGACCGCATGAGGTCGAAGTTGAGGGCGGCGGCGACGTGCGCGTCGGCCCGGCCGGGGTCGGGGTAGATGTCGAGGGCGGCGGCGTCCTCCTCGCGCGCCCAGCGCCAGTAGTCGGCGTGGCGGTAGAAGCGCATGAAGTTCGTGAGGATCGGCAGGTCGTCGCGGTACCGCCGGACGGCGTCGCGCTCGGCCACGAAGCACTCCAGCAGCGCGTCGGAGGTGAAGCGCTTGAAGTCGAGGCGGCGGGCCGGGTTCGACCAGGTGCGGGGCACCTCGGGCGGGGCGACCTGGGCCCAGTCGGTGTAGCGCTGCCCCCAGAACCGGGTGTACCAGGCCTCGTTGAGCGCCTCGAGGTCGCCGTAGCGGCGCCGCAGCCAGGCCCGGAACGCTTCGGCGGCGCACGGCCCGTACGCCGTGGGGCCGTACTCGTTGCTGATATGCCACATGGCGAGCGCGGGGTGGTGGGAGTAGCGCTCGGCGAGCTTGTCGGCGATGCCCACGGCGTGCTCGCGGTACCGCGGCGAGGTCGGGTCGTAGTGCAACCGGTTGCCGAAGCCGAAGGTCTCGCCGTCGGCCATGACCGGCAGCACCTCGGGGTGGCCGTGGGAGAGCCAGACGGGCGGGGCCATCGTCGGGGTGGCGAGGTCGACGCTGATGCCGCCGCCGTGCAGCAGGTCCATCACCTCGTCGAGCCAGCCGAAGGTGTACCGGCCCGGCTCCGGCTCCAGCGACGCCCAGGCGAAGACGCCGACGGTGACCAGGTTGACGCCGGCCCGGCGCATGAGCTCGACGTCCTCCTTCCACACCGGACGGTCCCACTGCTCCGGGTTGTAGTCGCCGCCGAACGCGAAGCCGCCGAGCCGGCGGCGTAACCCGTCCATGCGCGCGTTCACGCCACGAACCGCTTCTCGATCTCGGCGCACATGGGGCGCGCGACGAGCAGCAGGCCGCCGATCAGCAGGGAGGCCGGCAGCAGGGCGACGGCCTCGGAGGCGAACACGGTGATCGCGCCCGCGGTGAGCAGCACCCCGGCCGTGCCGAGGGCGACCCCGGGCCGGTGGGCCAGGAAGTAGGCGGCGAGCCGGGCGATGTCGGCGGTGCGGAACACGAACAGCGAGGAGATCACCAGGGCGTTGGCGCTCCACAGGACCACGACCGCGGCCAGCACCAGCAGCAGCACGGACCACCAGGCCGGGACGCCCGCGGCCGCCCGGTGCACGAGGGAGACGGCCAGCACGGCGAGCACCGCGAGGGCGGGGAGCCAGATCCGCAGGACCCCCAGGGCGTTGAGCCGGTACCCGCGCCAGAACGCGGCGGCCGGATGGAGGTCGGCGAGGTCCGAGCGGCGGCGGTGCAGGGCGTAGACGGCGGCGGACGCGGCCGGCCCGAACGGGATCGCGCACAGCGCGAACAGCGGCACGTTGCTGCTGTCCCGGGCCAGGAGCAGCAGCACGACGAAGCCGGGCGCGGCCACCAGCACGAACAGGAACTCGACGACCAGGAGCGTGTAGATCAGGGCGGAGGCGCGGAAGAGCGTGCTCATGCGGTACCACCGCCGAAGAGCCGGGCGTCGTCGAACCACGGCGGCGTCTCGTCGGTCACGGGGCTCACCTCGACCAGGGTCACCTCGTGGCGCCCGAGGGTCAGGTCGAGCTCGGCCCGGCCCGCGACGACCGGCACGCTGCGGTGGGTGCGAACCGGCTCCGCGGCCTCGCGCAGCGCGTCGAGCTGGCGGGACGTGGGTGAGGCGGGCCGGCCCATCGCCGCCCACGCCGCGCGGGCGTTGCCGGCGTCCTCGCCGGCGCTGGACCGGGCGACGAACGCCGTCCCGGACCGTCCGACGGGCACGGACAGCCGGATCCGGTGACTATCCACCGTGGACTGTCCGGTGTGGTCGGTGGGCGCCCAGGCGAGCACGGTGACGTGCCCGGCGGCGTCGCGGGTGACGAGGTGGTCCTCGCCGCGGGCGAGCACGTCGGGGCCCATGCGGGCGAGGAACGCGTACAGATGGAAGGTCGGCTTCTTGATCTGGCGGTGGGTCAGCAGCCCGAAGCCGCCGTGGAACATGGTCGCCGGCACGCCGGCCTCCTCGAACATGTCGCAGAACGTCCAATACGAGAACGAGTCGACGAGATCGCCGGCCGCGGCCACCACGGGGGCGAGGTAGGCGGCGTGGAACGCGGTGTCGTGGATCGGGTTGTCCGGGCGGTAGGAGGAGCTGAACTCGGTGATGTGGACGGGCAGCCCGGCCAGCGCCGTGCCGGCCAGCCGGCGGCGCGGGGCCGCGAACTGCTCCAGCAGCGTCGCGGCCGGCCGGAGGGCCTGGTAGGAGCCGAACGGCACCGTCTGCGCGGGACCGGAGGTGTACGCGTGCCGGCTGACGAAGTCGATCGGCACCGACCGGTCGGTGACGAAGCCGGCGAAGCGGGCCAGCCAGTCGTCGTCGGCGCCGGGCGAGATGGCCGGCCCGCCGACCTGCAGCGACGCGTCGACCTCCTTGACCGCGTGCGCGGTCATCTCGTAGAGCCGGTGGTACGCGTCCTGGTCGGCGTCCTTCCAGAACACGGTCAGGTCCGGCTCGTTCCACACCTCGATCGGCCAGCCGCGCACCTCGTCGAGGCCGTAGCGGTCGACGAGGTGCGCCACGGTGGAGCGCACCAGCGCCGTCCACTCCTTCGGCGACTCCGGCGGTGTCACGTTGCCCTGCCACCAGAAGACCGTCTGCGCGCCGGAGGCCAGCGCGGCGGGGGTGAAGCCGAGCTCGACGAACGGCCGCACCCCCAGCGCCAGGTAGGCGTCGATGATCTGGTCGACGTAGGTGAACACGTGCGCGGCCCGGCGCTCGCCGGCGAAGTCGTAGGGCCGGTGGACCCCGACGCCGTCGCTGAGCAGACCGTGCTGGCGGATGTGCCGGAACCCGATCTCCCGCTGCACGAGGGCGAGGGAGTCCTGGTAGTCGCGGCGCAGCGCCAGTTCGAACCGCCCGGCGCCGACACAGCGGCGCCAAGCGTCGGTGAGGTGGCCCGAGGGCCGGTCCGGGACGAGCATCGGGGCGCTCACTCAGCCGTGCGCCTTCTTGTACCGGTCGTAGGCGCCGTTGACCGTCTCGACGTACTTGTCCATGTTCTTGCCCTTGAGCTCGCTCACGTAGGCGTTCCAGTCGCTCAGCGGGCGCTGGCCGAGGATGAACTTGAGCGTGTTCTGGAAGACGTGGTCCTTCAGCGCGGTCTCCCACAGCGTGGCCTGCTCGCGCTCCTCGGCGTTGAGCGGCCGCGGCGGCGGCTGGGGCCGGTTGGTGCGCTTGTTCATGACCTCCTGGAAGGCCAGCTCCTCCTTGGGGAACTGGGAGTTGAGCAGCTTGGTCGAGCCGCCGTAGACGAAGACGCCGTTGAAGAAGCCGTACTCGACCTGGAGGTTCTTGGTGCCCGACGGGTTGAGGCCGCCCCAGTTGACGTCGTTCGCGAGCTTCAGCGTGCCGTCGTCGACGCTGCCGGTGTAGGTGGTGCCCTCGATGCCCCACTTGGCGAACATCTTGCCCTGCGGGGAGTAGTACAGCCAGTCGATGAACTGCATGAGGGCGACGAAGTTCTTGCTCTGGCGGGCCTTCGCGGAGATCATCAGCCCGGCCTCGAGGCGGGAGACGTAGATGGTCTCGCCCATCGGGCCGATCGGCACCGGGATCTTCAGCACGGTGGCGCCGGGGATGTTCTTGATGCTGGGCCGGATCTCGTTGACGAGCGTCTGCGCGTTGCAGCTCATGACGAACGACTTGCCGTTGGCGAACTTCTGCTTGGCCTGGTCGTCGGGCTGGGTGAAGCTCTCGGGGTCGACGAGCTTCTCGGCCACGAGCGTGTTGAGGAACTGCAGCGTCTGCTTGTACTGCTCGGTCGTGCCGGAGTACACGAACTTCTTCGCGCCGTCGTCCCAGACGGTGTGCTGGAAGCCCCAGCCGGCCAGGGCCCCGTAGGACGAGCCGACGAGGTTGAGCAGGTTGTTGCCGCCGGGCTGGGGCGGGGTGCTCCAGCGGTCCGACAGCGGGTACGAGTCCGGGTAGGCCTGCTTCATCGCCTTGAGGACGTTGTGCAGGTCGTCCCAGGTCTTGGGGATCTGCAGGTTGAGCTGCTGCAGGATGTCGGTGCGGATGGCCAGCGAGTAGTCCTGCCAGGCGTCCTCGTGCAGGCCGGGCAGCAGGTAGAACTTGCCGTCCTGCTGCCGGAAGCCGTCGAGGTCGGGCTCCAGTTTCCACTTGGCGACCTGTTCCTTGAAGTTCGGCATCAGGTCGATGTGGTCGCTGATCGGCAGGATCGCCCCGCTGGCGATGTACGCCTCCTCGTCGGGGTGGTACGTCTTCGGGATGATCGTCGGCGCGTCCCCGGACGCGACGACGACGCTGCGCTTCTGGTTGTAGTCGCTGCCCGGCACGACCGTCGACTGCAGCGTCACGCCCGTGCGCTTGGTGAGCTCCTGGAAGAACAGCCAGCTCTCCTTGTACGGGTAGGCGGCGTTGCTGTACATCATGATCGGGAACGTCAGCGGGGCCTTCGCGGTGAACTGCTTGCCGACGGCGTAGTCGTCCATCGCCCCGTCGCGGTTGGCGCTGTAGTCCTCGGCCTTGCCGCCGCCGGTGTCGTCCTCGTCGTCGCCCGAGCAGCCGGCGAGGGTGGCGAAGGCGGCGGCACCGGCGGCGCCGAGCACCGCCCGTCTGGTGAACTTCATGGGGACTCCTTGGTCCTTCAATGGGGGCGGCGCGTCAGCCCTTGACCGCGCCGAGGGTGACCCCGGAAACGAAGTAGCGCTGGATGAACGGGTAGACCATGACGATCGGCAGTGCGGTGAGGACGATCGTCACGGCCTGGATGTTGGCCGCGATCTGCAGCGTCATCTCGCTGGGCGCGGTGATGTCCGTGCCGCCGGTCGCCCCGGCGATGAGGTTGCGCAGGTAGATCGTGACGGGGAACAGGTCGGCGTCGTCGAGGTACAGGAACGCCGAGAACCACGAGTTCCAGAACGACACCGCGTAGAACAGCGTCATCGTGGCGACCACCGCCTTCGACAGCGGCAGCACGATCCGCAGCAGGTTGCCGTAGGTGCTGAGGCCGTCGACGGCGCCGGCCTCCTCCAGCTCGACCGGCATGCTCTCGAAGAACGCCTTCATCACCAGCAGGTTGAAGACGCTGATCGCGTTGGGCAGCACGATCGCCCAGATGGAGTTGCGCAGGCCGAGCGAGCTGACGAGCACGTAGTTCGGGATGAGGCCGCCGTTGAAGAACATCGTGAAGACCGCGACGGCGACGAGCGCGGTGCGGCCCTTGAGGTGCTTCTTGGACAGCACGTACGCGAAGCAGGTGGTCAGCACCATCGAGATCACGGTGGCCACGACGGTGTAGAGCACGGTGTTGCCGTAGTTGGTCCAGAACACCGGGTCGCCCAGGACCCGCTGGTAGGTGGTCGTGTTGAACCCGCGCGGCCACAGGTTGACCTGGCCGGCCTGGATGGAGTGCTCGTCGCTGAAGGAGCGGGCGATGACGTTGACGAACGGGTACAGGGTCAGCACCACGACCACGGTGAGCACGATCCCGTTGACGACCTGGAAGGCCCGGCTCACCACAGGCTCGCTCCAACCGTGCGGCGGGAGATGAAGTTGGTCGTCAGCACCAGCGTCAGGCCGATGACCGACTCGAAGAGCCCGATCGCGGCGGCGTAGCTGAAGCTGCCCGACACGACGCCGACCCGGTACAGGTACGTGGAGATGACGTCGGCGGTCGGGTACGTCAGCGGGTTGTACAGCAGCAGGACCTTCTCGAACCCGACCGCCATGAACGTGCCGACGTTGAGGATGAGCAGCGTCATCATCGTCGGCCGGATGCCGGGCAGCGTCACGTGCCAGGTCTGGCGCCACCGCCCGGCCCCGTCGATGCGGGCGGCCTCGTACAGCTCCTGGTCGACGGTGGTGAGCGCGGCGAGGTACAGGATCGTGCCCCAGCCGACGGTCTGCCAGAGCTCCGAGGAGACGTAGATGGTGCGGAACCACTCCGGCTGCTGCAGGAACGAGATCGGGTCGCCGCCGAGCGCCTTGATGCCGGCGTTCACCGCGCCGTTGAGCGCGAGCAGCTGGAAGACCAGGCCGGCCACGACCACGATGGACATGAAGTGCGGCAGGTAGGAGATGGTCTGCACGAGCCGCTTGAGCCAGCGGGTGCGGACCTCGTTGAGCAGCAGGGCCAGCACGATCGGCAGCGGGAACGCGAACGCGAGGGTCAGCCCGCCGATGACGAGCGTGTTCGTGAAGACGTGCCAGAACGTCGGGTCGTCCCAGAACATCTCGAAGTAGTGCAGGCCGACCCACCGCTCGCCGAAGAGGTCGCCGCCGGGCCGGTAGCGGCGGAAGGCGATCACGTTCCCGGCCATGGGCAGGTACCGGAAGATCACGAAGAACGCGAGCGGGACCACGGCGAGGGAGTACAGCTGCCAGTCCCGCCGTAGGGCCGCGCGCCACGTCCGGCGCCGAGCTTGCACCACCATTCTCCGCGTCCCTTCCCGAAAGTTTCGGAAATCTGTCGTTGGGCAAGGCGTAATTTAGGTTTTTCACTGAAAGGTGTCAAGGGATCCACTGGTGACGCTGTGAGCTGCAAACACTTGCAACTGCCGATCTGTTGCAGAGGGCCTGGTAGCGCTACCATGGCGCCCGGCGCCGACCGACCGGCGATCGGAAAGTTTCGGAGGATGCTGCATGCCCGCGTTCGACCTGCCGCTGCCGGAGCTGGAGCGGTACGCCCCCGAGGTGGCCGAGCCGGACGACTTCGACGCGTTCTGGACCGAGACCCTCGCCGAGGCCCGCACCGTCCCGCCGGTGCTGCAGGTCCGGCCGGAGCCGACCGGGCTGGCGCTGGTGGACACCTGGGACGTCACGTTCGCGGGCTTCGGCGGCGCGCCGATCCGGGCCTGGTACACCCGCCCGGCCGGGACCGCCGCCGAGCTGCCCGCGGTCGTCGAGTTCGCCGGCTACGGCCGCGGCCGGGGCCTGCCCGGCGAGCGGCTCGTCTGGCCCGCGGCCGGCTACGCGCACCTGCTCATGGACGTGCGGGGGCAGGGCGACCAGTACGGCAACGGCGGCGACACCCCCGACCCGCACCGCGGCGCGGCCGGCGGCCACCGGCCCGCCACGCAGGGCATCCTCGACCCGCGGGAGTACTACTACCGGCGGCTCGTCACCGACGCCGTGCGGGCCGTCGACGCCGTGCGCGCCCTGCCCGGCGTCGACCCCGCCCGGGTCGCCGCGGCCGGCAACAGCCAGGGCGGCGGGCTCGCCCTCGCCGTCGCCGGGCTCGTGCCGGACCTGCACGCGCTGCTCGCCTCGGCGCCGTTCCTGTGCCACTTCGAGCGCGCGCTGGCGCTCACCGACGCGTCCCCGTACGGCGAGATCGCCCAGTTCCTGGCCGTGCACCGCACCGCGCACGCCCGGGTGCGCCGCACACTGTCCTACCTGGACGGCGTGAGCTTCGCCCGCCGGGCCACCGCCCCGGCCCACTTCGGCGTGGGGCTGCGCGACATCGTGTGCCCGCCGAGCACCGCCTTCGCCGCCTACAACCGGTACGGCGGAACGGACAAAACCGTGCACGTCTACGAGTTCAACGGCCACGAGGGCGGAGAGGCACTGCACACTCTGCGACAGGTGACTTGGCTCGCGAAAGTTTCGACATAGACTCGCCGGGCCGAACATGCGAAAGGGAAACCGGATGACGCAGCACCAGCGGGCCACCATGGCGGAGATCGCCGCCGAGGCGGGCGTCTCCGTGCCCACGGTCTCGAAGGTTCTCAACGGGCGGCGGGACGTCGCGCCGGCCACCCGGAACCGGGTCGAGGACCTGCTGCGGCGGCACAGCTACAAGCCGCGGCGCGCCCAGCCGCCCACCGCGGCCGGGCTCATCGACGTGGTCTTCGTCGACCTCGGCAACTCGTGGGCCATGCAGATCCTCGCCGGCGTCGAGGAGACCGCGCACCGGGCCGGCACCGGCGTCGTCGTCTCCGCCGTGCACGGGCGGGTGCGCACCGCGCCGGACCGCCGCTGGCTCGAGGGCCTCGCCGCGCGCCGCTCCGACGGGGTGTTGCTGGTCCTGTCGGAGCTGTCCGCGGAGCAGCTCGGGCAGCTGTCCGGGTTCGGCATCCCGGTCGTCGTGATCGACCCGGTGGGCCAGCCGGATCCGGCGGTACCGTCGGTCGGCGCCACGAACTGGACCGGCGCGCTGACCGCGACCGAGCACCTGCTCGGCCTCGGCCACCGCCGCATCGCCGTCATCGGCGGACCCGAGGACGTGCTGTGCTCCCAGGCCCGCGTCGACGGCTACCGCGCCGCCATGCACGCGGCGGGGCTGCAGGTGCCGCCCGCGTACATCCGCGTCGGCGACTTCACCAGCCCGACCGGGCACCGCGAGACCCTCGCCCTGCTCGACCTGCCGGACCCGCCGACGGCCATCTTCGCGTGCTCGGACGAGATGGCCCGGGGCGCCTACGAGGCCCTCTACGAACGCGGCCGGCGCGTCCCCGACGACCTCTCCGTCGTCGGCTTCGACGACCTCGAGCAGGCCCGCTGGTCGATCCCGCCGCTGACCACCGTCCGCCAGCCGCTCACCGAGATGGCCGCCCTGGCCACGCGGATGCTGCTCACGCTCGTGGCCGGGGAGCGGCTCGACGCGTCCCGGCTGGAGCTGGCCACGCCGCTCGTCGTCCGCAACAGCACCGCCGCCATCGCATGACGACGCCGGGGAACGGGGGGCGGCGCCGCCGGGGCGAGGTCACCGTCGCCACCATCGCGCAGCTCGCCGGGGTGTCGGTGCCGACGGTCTCCAAGGTGCTCAACGGCCGGGCCGGGATCGCCGCCGAGACCCGCGACCGGGTCGAGGCGCTGCTGCGCGAGCACGGGTACCGCCGCGCCGACGCCCTCACCACGACCCCGAACATCGAGGTGGCGTTCTTCGGGCTGGAGAGCCACCTCGCGATGGAGATCCTGCGCGGCGTCGAGCAGACCGTCCGCGAGCGCGACCTGGCCGTCGGCTTCACCGACCTGCAGGGGCCGGTCCCGGGCGGCCGCCGCCCCGCCGACCGGCTCCTGGCCCGCCGCCCCACCGGCGTCATCGCCGTGAACTCCGCATTCCGGGCCCGCCAGTACGAGCAGCTGATCGCCAGCGGCGTGCCGATGGTGGTGCTCGACCCGACCGGCGAGCCCAGCCACAGCATCCCGTCCGTGGGCGCGACGAACTGGAGCGGCGGGGTCGCCGCGACCCGGCACCTGCTCGACCTCGGCCACCGCCGGATCGCGGTGATCACCGGGCCGATGGAGTACCTCTGCGCGCGGGCCCGCCTCGAGGCCTGCCGCGGCGCCCTCGAGACCGCCGGGCACCCGCTGGAGCCCGACCTGGTCCGCCACGGCCGGTTCACCTTCGAGGACGGTATCGACCTGGGCCACGAGCTGCTGTCCCGGGCCCGCCGCCCGAGCGCGATCGTGTGCGGCGACGACCTGCAGGCCCTCGGCGTCTACGAGGCCGCCCGCCGCCTCGGGCTGCGCATCCCCGCCGACCTCAGCGTCGTGGGCTTCGACGACATCGAGGTCACGCGCTGGTGCGGGCCGCCGATGACCACGGTGCGCCAGCCGTTCGCCGAGATGGGCGCCACCGCGGCCCGGATGGTGCTGCAGCTCGCCCAGGGCGAGGTCGTCGAGCCGGCCCGGGTCGAGCTGGCCACCGAGCTCGTCGTGCGCGGCAGCACCGCCCCGCCAACCATCTGACCGTCCCGCGGCGTCGTAACAGGCACAAGCCTCCGGGAGGTTCGATGCGCCGCCGCCAGTTGCTGCTCGTCCCGCTCCTGCTCGCCCTCACCGTACCGTTCGCCGTGTCCGCCTGCGCCGAGTCGTCCGGCGGCTCCGGGCCCGGCGGCCCGGTCACCCCCTCGTCCATCCCCATCGACATCGGCCCCAGCGCCTCGGTCGCCGGCAACACGATGCCGACCGGCATCGTCGTGGACGGCAAGGAGCTGGTGCTCTTCTTCTGGATGGCCTCCGAGCGGCCGGTCTTCGCCCAGGCCGTCCGCGACACCGCCACCGGCGCCGTCAGCCAGGACATCGGCATGTGCACCGGCGGCACCGGCTCCGAGTCGCAGCCGCCGTTCCTCGACCTGACCCAGTGCGTCGCGACGGACGGCAGCCTCATCGAGTTCGGCGCCTTCCGGGGCGAGGCCTCGCGCGTCACCAGCCAGGCCGACGGCAAGATCACCGAGGCCAAGTTCGCCCGCTGGAACAAGGACGTCATCACCGTCTTCTGGCTGCGGCGGCAGGGCAAGCCGGCGCCCGGCGCGAGCTTCTTCCCGGACCGCGGCATGACGAGCCCGGGGCCCGCGGAGCAGTACCCCCTCGTCACCATCTACAGCGCCAAGGGCAAGGCGATCGGCTCCGCCCGGATCAAGCCCGGCGTCGGCGTACAGAAGGGCGGCTGAGCCCGCGTCCTACCCGGCGAAGCGCAGGATGCGGTCGTCGCCGCTCTTCGGGTCGCCGCGCCCGTCCCGGTTCGAGGTGGTCAGCCACAGCGAGCCGTCGGGCGCGGCGGCGGCGGTGCGCAGCCGGCCGTACCGCCCCCGCAGCTCCGCCTTCGGCGTGCCGGTCTTCTCGCCGTCGAGCGGCACCGTCCACAGCCGCTCGCCCCGCAGCGCCGCGACGTACAGCGTGTCGCCGATGATCGCCGCCCCGGACGGGGACGCGTCGGCGGTGCGCCACACGACCAGCGGGTTGGTGAACCTGCCGCCCTGGGTGTCGCCCTGGCCCTCGACGACCGGCCAGCCGTAGTTGGCGCCCGGCTTGATCAGGTTGACCTCGTCGTAGGTGTCCTGGCCGAACTCGACCGCCCACAGCCGCCCCGCCGAGTCCCACGCGAGGCCCTGGACGTTGCGGTGCCCGAGGCTGTAGACCGGCGAGCCCGCCGTCGGGTTCCCGGGCGCCGGCCGGCCGTCCGGGGCGAGCCGGAGGATCTTGCCGTTGGGGCTCTTCGGGTCCTGGGCGAGGCCGCGCTGGCCCGCGTCGCCGGTGCCGACGTAGAGCAGCCCGTCCGGGCCGAACGCGATCCGCCCGCCGTTGTGGATGCCGGCCTTGGCGAGCCCGCTGAAGATGACCTCGGGCGCGGCGGGGCCGAGCTTGAAGCGGACGATGCGGTTGTCGGAGCCGCTGGTGAAGTAGGCGTACACGTAGCCGTCCTGCGCGTACCCCGGCGACACGGCCAGCCCCAGCAGGCCGCCCTCGCCCTGGGCGGACACGCCCGGCACCTGGTACACCGGCGTCGGCGCACCGCCGCGGGCCGGCACCTGCAGCACGCGGCCGATGCCGCGCTCGGCGACGAGCGCGTCGCCGCCGGGCAGGAACGTCACGCCCCAGGGCACGTCGAGCCCGGTCGCGATCTCCTGCGGCGCGCCGAGGTCGGGCGCGGCCCGGCCCGGACCCGCGCCCGGGCCGGCGCTCGCACCCGCGCCGGAACTCGCCGGCGGGGCCGGCACCGGGGCCTGCTCCGGCCCGCCGCTACACCCGGTCACCAGCACCGCACACAGGACCGCCACCCAGCCGACTCTCACCGATCCAGCGTAGCCTTGCTTAATCCTATCGGAGCAGTATGCTTTGGGGCATGAGGCAGCAGACCATGACGCTCGTGGTGAACCGGATCGTCCGGATCGCCCATCAGCTCGTCGGCTTCGGCGTGGACACCCCGCCCGAGGCGACCGTGTGGGCCGAGCTCTCGCTGGACCGCGCCCTGCACCGGATCACGCATCAGGCGGAGGCGGATCTCCGCTACAGAGGCTCCGCGACCGGCTGAGGTCGCGCTCCACCAGCACCAGCTGCCAACCGACGGCCAGGGCGGCGAGCACCCAGAAGACGCCCTCGGCGCGCACGGCCAGCGCCACCAGCGCGCCGGCGAAGAGCAGGGCCGCGACTGCCATCACGACCCCCACATTCAGTCGCCGTCTCCTATCGATTTTATAGCATATGAGCACGACGAAAACGGCTCTCGACCGCGCCCGAAACCTCCTCGAGCAGCGGCCCGGGCAGGCCGTCGCGCTCCAGCGTCCGCAGCGCCAGCTCCACCAGCGGCGGCGCGGCGGCGGCGATGACGGCGTCGGTCAGCCCGTAGCGGGCGGCCTCGACCCAGCGCCCGGCGGCCGGCGCCGCCAGCTCGCGGGCCGCGTCGATCGTGGCCGCGTCGCCCAGCAGCGCGGCGAGCACCGCGACGGGCGCGAACCAGTCGCCGCCCGGCTGCGCGTCGAGGTAGCGCACCTCGAGGTGGCCGCCCGGGCGCACCGGCGGGTACAGCGTGCCCAGATGCTCGTCGAGGTCGGCGAACGTCGGCCGCCGGGGCAGCGCGCCGCCGATCCAGTCCGCGAACGTCACGCCGTCGGGGACGCTCCAGTTCGCCGCGGGGCCGCGGGCATAGAGCAGGGGGGCGTGCAGCGCGTGGCGGGCCCAGGCCGCGGCCGGGTCGGGCGCCGTGCGCGGCGCGCCGGCGCGGGAGGGGTCGAGGGCGTACCAGGCCCGCATGCGCGTCGAGGCCCAGCCGGTGTCGCGGCCGGCGTGCACCGGCGAGTTCGCAAACAGCGCCAGCAGCGGCGGGCCGAGCTCGTGGACGGCGGCCCAGCGCGCCTCGAGGTCCTCGGGCGGGCCGGCCGGGAGCAGCGGGCGGAGCCCGGCGGTGCTGTACATCAGGACGCGCCCGTCGCCGCCGCGCCGGGCGAGGGCTCCGGCCATCGCGCGCTGCCGCCGGGAGTCGACGACCCGCCGGGGCGCCCGGTGCGGATCGATGCCGAGCCCGGCGAGGCGCAGGCCGCCCCGCGTGACGAGCAGGTCGAGCCGGTCGAGCTCGGCGTGGACGGTCTCGTGCAGGCGCTCCAGCCCGGCCTGCGGCCACGCCGCGAGGGTGACCTGCCCGCCGGGGCCGAGCACGATCCGCCCGCCGTCCTGCGGCTCGTGCCCGCAGAGCACGGCGGTGAGGCTCGCGGCCCCGAGCGGCCGATGCGGATGGTCGGCGACGTGCACGAGCTGCTCGATCTCCACGCCGACGGTCAGCGGCGGCCCCGTCTTGAAGCAGATCGACGCGATGTACCCCTCCGCGTCCTCGATCTGCGTAATCTCGGCGGTGTTGTTCATGGTCGGATGCTACGCCCGCACCCAAGGTCATCACACCATCTGTACATCGACGAACACGCTCAGTACAATCGGCGCCTCGGCGCTCCAACATCCGCGGAGGAGCGGCCCGGCATTGATCGACCTCGACGCTTACGGCGGCCTGCCGCAGCCCGGGGCCGACCGGCCCCGGCGCTCCCGCCTGCCGTTGCTCCTGCTCGCCGGGGCGGCCGTCGCCCTGCTCACCGGCACGGGGGCGCCGGCCTCCCTCGACCCGGCGGTGCGGCTGCCCGGCGACGGCGTCATCGACCTCCGCGTCGACGGCGGCACCGTCTACCTGGTGTCGCGCGAGTCGCTGGCGGCGTACCGGGCGTCGGACGGCCGGCGGCGCTGGACGGCCCCGGTCACGCCCGGCTCGCGGCTGGTGAGCGTCGAGGCCGGGCGGGTCGTGCTGGCCCACAACGACCCGGACTTCCTGGCCGGGTTCGACGCCGCCACGGGCGACGAGCGGTGGCGGGCGGGCGGTTTCGTGCCGTCCGTCTACGGTACCGCCGGCGCATCGGGCGTCGTGGTCGCCACGACCGACGAGTCGGCGACGGTGACCGACGCCGGGATCGACATCCGCACCGGCGCCGTGCGCTGGTCGCTCGGCCCGCCGGGGGACGTCACGCGGACGCTCGTGCGCGAAGGCGAACGCGTGGCGATCGCGGAGCTCACCGCCGGCGGCGCGCTGCGGGTGCGCAGTGCCGATTCGGCGGCGGTGGTACGGACGGCCGCGCTGGACCACCCCGACCCGTTCAACTGGTTCGACATCAGCGGCGACCGGCTGCTCGCCATCCGCACCAACGACCGCGGCGTCACGCTCGACGGCGCCGTCTACGACCTGACGACGGGCCGGAGGCTGTGGCGCCGCGACAACGGCCCGGACGGCGAACCGCTGTGGTGGTGCGCGCCGCTGGTGTGCGCCGGCAACGCGGGCGCGGTCACGGTGCTCGACCCTGGCACGGGCCGCGAGCTCTGGCACCTCGACGGGCTCACCGACATCGGCTCCCCCGACGCCCGGTTCATGCTGGCCACCCCGTACCCGCAGGACGCCGCCGGCCCCGGGCCGGGCCTGCTCGTGCTGGACCCGGCGACCGGCCGGGTCCTGCGCCGCATCCCGGACTGGTACGTCATCGGCACCGTCGGCGGCGACGGCATCCTGGCCGCCACCACCGCCGCGGACGGCACCACGCTCATCGGCCGGCTCGACGCCGGGACGGGCGCGGTGCGGGTGTTCGCCCGAGCCGGGCACTGGACGTCCCCGCCGTGCACCGCGACGCAGACGCGGCTCGTGTGCCGGCTGGACCCCGTCGCCGTCTGGCCGGTACCGGCGGCGCGGTCATGAGCCCGGCGCCGGCGCTGCGGGCCGCCGCCGAGGCCGACATTCCCGCCGTGCTCGCCTTCTGGAAGCTCGCGGCCGAGGACACCAACCGGGCCGGCGACGACGCCGCTGCGGTGGCCGCGCTGCTCGGCCGGGACCCCGGGGCGCTGATCCTCGCGGTCGACGGGGAGCTGATCGTCGGCTCGGTCGTGGCGGGCTTCGACGGCTGGCGCTGCCACCTGTACCGCTTCGCGGTCCACCCCGGGCGGCGCCGCGAGGGCATCGGCCGGCGGCTGCTCGACGCGGCCGAGCGGCGCTTCCGGGCCCTCGGCGGCCGCCGGGCCGACGCGATGGTGCTGGAGGACAACGCGCTCGCCCACCCGGCGTGGGCGGCGGCGGGCTACGAGCGGCAACCGGCCTGGCGCCGATGGGTGAAACGGCTGTAACCGCGCGACAATGGATCCGTGACGCAGCAGTTGATCACGCTGGTCGCCCTCGTCGCGCTCCTCGCGGTGGCGGGCGTGGTGGTGTACCGGATCGCCGGCGCGGTGCGGACCGGGCCCTACGGCGCCGAGGTCCCGGTGCGGTGCCGCGACGGCCACGTCTTCACCACCGACTGGGTGCCCGGCGTCTCGTTCAAGGCCGTCCGCCTGGGCGCGACCCGGTTCCAGTACTGCCCGGTCGGCCGGCACTGGACGTTCGTCGAGCGCCTTCCGTGAGACACTGCCGCAGTGGATCACGAGCTGACCCCGGCCGCCCGGGCCCTGCTGGAGCACCTCCGCGCCCGCTTCCCGGGGCGGAAGGTCGCCGTGCTCCCGCCCGCGCCCGGCCCGATCCGCGACCGGGTGCCGGGCCTGCACATCCTGCGCCTGGACCCGGAGGACGGCGGCCGGCTCTACGTCACCAGCGGCGTCTGGGACGCCACCCAGCACGACGGTGAGGGCCTCGAGTTCCTGTTGTACGCCCCCGAGCCCGCCGACGAGCAGCACGCCGAGACGCTGAGCATGGTCGCGTACTACCACGCGGGCGGCGGGGACGGCACGCTCGACCACGGCCACACCGTGCCGATCGGGCGCCCCTGGGCCGGCGAGTCCGAGTGCGACCACCTGCTGGTCAGCCTGCCCTACCCGTGGGGCCCGGCGCTGGAGGAGTGCCCGGTCCCCGGTGGCCGGGCCCGGCTGCTGTGGCTGCTGCCCGTCACCGAGGCCGAGAAGACGTTCCGGCACGCCCGCGGCCTGGAGGCGCTCGAGCGGCGCTTCGAGTCCGCCGGCATCAACCCGGTTGACCCCGGCCGCGCGTCAGTGGTCGACCCGGCCGTCGACCGGGTCGGGCGCCCCGACGTCCAGGTGCTGGAGGGCCGGCTCACCGAGGCGCCGACGCGCGACGCGACGGGCGTGGAGCGGCGCGCGTTCGGCGAGTTCGTCGGGCCGCGGGGCGAGCTCGCCTCGTACGCGTTCGGCTGGACCACCGGCGCCGACCCGCACGTGGGCCGCCTGACGATCGGCATCGGCGCGGGCAACCCGGGCGGCGGCACGTTCCACGCGACAGTGCTCGCGCACGAGGGCGACAGCGCGTTCGCGCTCAGCGACGAGCCGTTCGAGCGGGTACCGCAGGGCGGCCCGGACCTGACCGCCGGCCAGGCCCGCGCCCACGAGGACCTCCAGTTCGTGTGGTGGGTCGCCGACCAGGTGATGGAGCGCGACCGCCGCGCCCGCTGGATGTGGCACTGGCTGCTGGGCACGTCCGCCATCCAGGCCGGCGAGGTGTTCGAGGGCCGCGAGCCGGTGCTGTACGTCAGCCACGACGCGGACGACGGCCTGTGGCAGCTCATCGGCGCGACCGGCGTGGACCCGGCGACCGCGCGCGTCGCCCACCTGCACCACGTGGTGGACGAGGATCCGACCCTGCTCGACGTGCTGGGCCTGCCGCCCGGCGACTCCGCCCGCCGCACGGGCCCGGGCGCCCCCTGGATCGGCGGCACCCCCTGATCGCCCGGCCGCTGCGGACCTAGACCACCGACAGGCGCATCGCGGTGAAGTCGAAGGTCAGCGCGAACGGCTTGCAGTACTCGTGCGTGAAGTTCGCGATCGCCTCGAAGCCGAACATCGCCGACTGCCCCGGCCCCGGCAGCCCCGGCCACACCGCCGCCGCCGCGATCCCCGGCACGTCGCGGCCGACCGCGCGGCCCAGCGCGATGCGATCGGGGCGGATCGGGTACACCGTCGCGCCGTTGACGTCGCCCGGATGCGCGTGGTCGACGGGGATGCCGGCCCGCTCGGCGACCTCGACGGTGGTGTCCAGGCCGTGGCCGATGCCGCCGGTGTCGAGCGTGACGATCCGCGGGCCCAAGGCGCGCAGGCTCCCGACCGTGCACGGGTAGTGGTCGCCGGCCAGCCACAGCGGCAGGTCGTTGCCGGTGCGCGGATTCGGCCCGCCCCGCCGGCGCAGGACGAGCTCGCCCCGCGCGTAGTCCAGTGTGGACAGCAGGTGGTACAGCAGCGTCGTGCCGAACACGCCCGCCGGCTCGCGGCCGTCGGGCAGCGCCGGCAGGGGCACGTCGGCCCAGTTGACCGGCACGTTGCGCAGCTCGATGCCGCCGATCCGGAAGGAGTCGAGCACCCCGAGGTAGGTGGTGACGGGCCGGTTGCCGAGCACGCCGCCGGCGGTGGCGACGGCCCGCAGCCCGAGCCGCCGGGCCTCGCTGCCGGCGAGCGTCACGGTCGCGTAGGTGTCGATGAGGTACCGCCCGGCCGGACCGCCGTTGGCCGTGGCCGCCACGTGTGGCAGCGGGTCGAGGCCCAGGAACGGCACGCGGGTGCGCCCGGCCCCGGTGACGCGCCACGGCCGGGGACCGACGGCCGCGAACAGCCGGCCGATCGGCGAGTCGCCCAGGAGCGGAACCGCGCGGTCGTACCGGTCCTGGCGCACGAAACACTCGGCGAGCCGCTGCCGGGCGACGGCGTCGGCGCCGGCGATCGGCGCGAGGAACCGCTCGGCGGCGGCGAACCGGTTGGACAGCAGCGCGATGTACCCGCGCTGCCCGAGCGCGTGCGGGTCGCCCGGGTTCGCCCGCAGCACGCCCGCGTATCCGCGGTCGGCCTCGTCGAACCGGCCGGCACGGAACAGCTCATCCGGGCCGGGCCCGGCGGCGTACGCGGGTACGGGCGCGGCCCAGGCCACCCCGCCGGCGACGGCCGCGCCGAGCACGAGCCTTCTGTGAATTCCCATGCGCCGAATCCAAGCCGGGCCCGCGTATCCCGGGCGTCACCGTTCGCGGCGCAGCACCTCGTCGCCGTAGCCCCAGTCGGCCTCGGTGAACGCCTCCTCGCCCCGGATCACGTTCACCGGGCAGCCGGCGCGCTGCAACAGGTGCCGCAGGGCGTCCCAAGACTTCCCGGTGCGGTGCAGGCGATCGGCGGCGAGCTGCCCGTCAGGGCTGCCGGGCTCGTCGAGCTCGGCGTCCTCGAGATCGTCGGCGTACTCCTGGACCCAGTCGGGGTCCTTGCGCGCGCGGTCCAGCTCGAGCGGCGTGATACGGAGATGGTTGCCGATCATGCTCATACCGTCCAGGCTATCGGTCGTGACCGTTCGACGGGCGACCGAGCACGACGCCGCGGCCCTGGACCGCCTGCGCGCCGACGGTCACGCCGAGGCGGTGCTGTGGGTCCTGGCCTCGAACGAGCGCGCGCGGCGCTTCTACGAGGCGGCCGGCTGGCACGCCGACGGCGGTTCCCGGATCGAGGACTTCGCCGGGGTACCGATCGAGGAGCTCCGCTACCGGCGGACCGTCGCGAACGGCGTCTGGGACGAGCACGCGGCGACGTTCGACGACGAGCCCGACCACGGCCTGCGCGACCCCTCGGTCCGGCGGGCCTGGTCGCGGCTGCTCGCGTCGGTACTCCCACCGGCCCCAGCGTCCATTGTGGACCTCGGCTGCGGTACCGGCAGCCTGTCCGTCCTGGCCGCCGGGCAGGGGCACCGCGTGGTCGGCCTCGACGGGTCCGCGGCCATGCTGCGGCAGGCCCGCGGCAAGCAACCGGACCTGCCCCTGGTCCGCGGCGACGTGAGCCGGCCCCCGTTCGCGCCCGGCTCCTTCGACGTGGTCCTCGTACGCCACGTGCTGTGGGCGGTCCCCGACCCGGCCGCGACCCTGGCCCGCTGGTTCGAGCTGGGCCGCCGCCTGGTGCTGATCGAGGGCCGCTGGTCCACCGGCGCGGGGCTGACGGCCGCGGAGTGCACCGCGCTGCTGCGCCGCCTGGGCCGCCCGGCGCAGGTGCGGCCGCTGACCGACGAGGCGCTCTGGGGCAAGCCCGTCACCGACGAGCGGTACCTGCTCGTAGACTCCTGACCGTGACCCATGATCCCAACGCGCTGCTCGACGAACACGGTGGGCTGCCCGAGGCCCGCCCCCCGTGGCCGGCCCGCGACGCGCTGCGCATCACCGCCGTCCGGCCGATCGTCACGGCGCCCGAGGGGCTGCCGCTCGTGGTGGTCAAGGTCGAGACGAGCGAGCCCGGGCTGTACGGCCTGGGCTGCGCCACCTTCACCCAGCGCTACGCCGCCGTCGCCGCCGCCGTGGCCGAGCACGTCGGGCCGCTCGCGATCGGGCGGCACCCGGCCGACATCGAGGACATCACGCGGACGGTGCACTTCTCGTCGTACTGGCGCAACGGCCCGGTCCTGAACAACGCCCTCTCCGGACTGGACCAGGCGCTGTGGGACATCGCCGGCAAGCGCGCCGGGCTGCCCGTGTACGAGCTGCTCGGCGGGCGGGTGCGGGGCGGCGTGGAGGTGTACACCCACGCCTCCGGCGACACCACGGAGGAGGTCCTGGACCGGGCCGAGGCGCTCATCGCCCAGGGCTACCGCAACATCCGGATCCAGCGCGCCGAGCCCGGCCTGGGCAGCTACGGCGCGCCCGGTACCGGCGGGCACTACCCCGGCTCGCCGAACCCCGACGGCTGGGACCCGGAGCGGTACCTGCGCGGCACCCCGTCGCTGTTCGCCGCGGCCCGGGAGCGCCTCGGCCTCCAGATCAACCTCATGCACGACGTGCACAGCCGGCTCACCCCGAAGCAGGCGATCGTGCTGGCCCGCGCGCTGGAGCCGTACGGCCTGTCCTTCCTCGAGGACGTCATCCCGCCCGAGCACTACGACCGGCTGCCGGAGGTGCGCGCCGCCTCGCCGGTACCCCTGGCCGTCGGCGAGCAGGTCGGCTCGGTGCCGGACGCGGCCCGCCTGATCCGCGACGGCGGCGTCGACCTGATCCGCCTGCACACGTCGGCGATCGGCGGCCTGACCCCGACGCGCAAGCTCGCGGCCCTCGCCGAGCTGTGCGGGGTGCGCACCGCGTTCCACTCCCCCGCCGACGTCTCGCCGGTCGGGGTCGCGGCCAACCTCGCCGTCGACGTGTCCAGTCCCGCGTTCGGGTTCCAGGAGTCGCACGAGTACAACGAGGCCACCCACGAGGTCTTCCCCGGCTGCCCGGACGTCACCGGCGGATACATGTACCCCTCGGACAAGCCCGGCTGGGGCGTCGACCTGGACGAGGAGAAGGCGGCACAGTACCCGCCGACCAAGTTCCTCTTCGACCGCTGGGCCGCCGTCGTACGCCGCCCGGACGGGGCCCTGGAGGCGCCGTGAGAGTGCTCGTGACCGGCGCGGGCGGCAACATCGGCGCCGCCGTGTGCGCCCGGCTCGCCGCCGGGAACGCGACAACCCATGCCTTGGTACTCGACGGGCCGCCCCCGGCCACCGCCGAGCACTCGGTCACAGGCGACGCCGGCGACCCCGCCACCGTCCGGGCGGCCCTGGCGGGCGGCGTGGACGCGGTGGTGCACCTGGCCGCCATCCCGAGCCCGCTGGACCACCCCGCGATCGACGTCTTCGCCGGCAACACCCGCGCCACGTTCAACGTCCTGGAGGAGTGCGCGAGGGCGGGCGTGCGCCGAGCCGTGATCGCGTCCAGCTACTCGATCCTGGGCCTGCGCTTCGCCGAGCGCGAGCTGCACCCGGCGTACTACCCCCTCGACGAGGCCACCCCGCTGCAGATCGAGGACCCGTACTCCCTGTCGAAGCAGGCCGACGAGGCCACGGCCGCCATGATGCACCGCCGCTACGGCCTGGACATCGTCGCCCTGCGCTTCCCGTTCACCGGCGCCTGGGACCGCCTGCGCACCATGGCCGCGCGCTGCGCCCGCGACCCGTCGGCCATGGCCGCGGACTCGTGGTCGTACCTGCACGTGGACGACGCCGCCGAGGCGGTGTGGCTGGCCCTGACCCGCCCGGTGACCGGCTTCCACCCGGTGCTCCTGGCCGCCCCGCGCACGCTGTCCGAGCACCCGACGATGGACCTGATCGCGCGGTACCACCCGCAGACGGAGATCCGCGCCTCGATCCCCGGCACCGCAACCCCGATCGACACCCGGGCGATCGAACACCTACTGAGCTTCCGCGCGACCCGCATGCTGTGAGCCGCGGCAACCGACTCCGATCTCGGGGTTGCCTTGGTGTGAGTATCGCCGGTCACCCGCATCGGGGCGTGCTCGGACCGCTCGGCTTCACCCGCGCCGGGCGGCATCCGGAGCGCCCGGCGTTCGAGCGCGGTATCCGATTGTGCGGCCGCGCGAGGTACACATGACGAATGAGTCCTCGGCGGCGGGCCATGTTCGCGGTGCTCGCGGCGATCGTCGTGCTCGCCGTCGGGGGTTTTGCGCTGCGCGGGCTGCTGCGGCGTGAGCCGGTGCGCGTCCCCGACCAGGGTGTGCTCGGGGCGGTGCTGCTCGTGCCCGGGTACGGGGGCGGGACCGAGGGCGTTGACCGGCTCGCCGCGGCTGTTCGGGCCGGCGGGCGGGCGGCCACCGTGGTCGAGATGCCCGACGGCGGGACCGGGGATCTCGTGGTGCAGGCCGATGTGCTCGACGACGCCGTCGGGCAGGCGTTGCGGCGGGCGCCGTCCGTCGACGTGATCGGGTACTCGGCCGGGGGTGTCGTCGCGCGGCTCTGGGCGCAGCGGCACGACGGGGTGCACAAGGCGCGGCGGATCGTCACGCTCGGCTCGCCCCACCAAGGGGCGCGGCTCGCCGCGGCCGGGGCCGCCGGGCTGCCCGGGGCCTGCCCGGCCGCGTGCCAGCAGCTCACGCCCGGCAGCACGCTCCTGGCGCAGCTCAAGAGCCCCGTGCCGAACCCGCCGCAGTGGCTCAGCGTGTGGACCGAGCAGGACCAGACCGTGGTGCCGCCCGACTCGGCGCGGCTCGACGGGGCCGTCGACGTCGACATCCAGCAGGCGTGCCCGGGGCGCGAGGTCGCGCACGGGGACCTGCCGACCGACGACTACGTGACCGGGCTCGTGCTCGACGCGATCGGGACGGCGCCCATCGGGCCCGCACCGCCCTGCTGAAAGCCGGCCAAGAGCCGGCCTAGCTCGTGATGTCCTTCGTGGCGAAGTTCGCCCAGGCCAGTCCGAGGAAGATGACCACGTACACCGCCTGGATCCCCAGGCCCCGCTCGATGTCGCGCCAGAGTATCGGCTCGCGGAAGAAGTCGATCCAGGCCAGCCAGTAGCGCGTGGGCAGATAGGGGCGGATGGCGACGGCCGCGTCCAGGGCCGTGAACAGCTGGCTCGCCACCAGCGCGGCCAGGGCGCCCAGGGTCGCGCCGAGTGACGAGTCGCTCACGGTGGACAGGAACAGGGCGATCGCGCCGACGCCGAGCATCGACAGCGCCACGTACACCGTCGCCGCCGCGATGCGTAGGGTCACCTGCTGGGGGCTCAGGGCCGGGCCGGACACCGACGTGACGACCTCCGCGCCGGGCTGGGCCGGGAAAAGCGAAATGCCGATGACGTACCCGCTGAGCACGACGAGCACGACGGCGCCCAGCACGTACACCAGGATCGAGACGAGCTTGGCCAGCAGCAGGCGGGTGCGGCCCACCGGGCGGGCGACGAGGTAGCGCAGCATGCCGGCGGCCGCCTCGCCCGCGACCGCGTCGCCGCCCACGATCGCCACGGCGACCGGCAGGAACAGCGGCAGCACGATCGCCAGGGCGGCCGCGGGGAACAGCGAGCCGTTGTTCAGTACCGCCGAAAGAAACGCCGGCCCCTGCGCGGCGGCGGTGCCGATGCGGGTGGTGGCCAGGAGGATGGCGACCGCCAGCGGCAGCCCGCACAGCAGGCCGAGGCTGACCAGGGTGCGCGGCCGGCGGTACAGCTTGCGCAGCTCGACGAGGATCAACGGCGCTCCATCCGATCCGTGCCGGCCCCGGTGGCCTCCAGGACGACCTGCTCCAGGGTGCGCCGCTCGGCGCCGATCTCCGCGATCCGCAGCCCGGCCGCGACGAGCTGCGCGTTGAGCGCCGCCGCGTCCGGGTGGGTGACCGCGAGCCGGTCGCCGTCGCGGTGGGTGACGTGGCCGTCGAGCAGTGCGACGACCCGGTCGGCGTCGGGGCTGCGCAGCATGACGCGCCCGGTCGGCACCCGCAGCGCGGCCAGCTCGTCCTGCCCGACGAGGCGGCCGCGGTCCATGATCCCGACCCAGGTGCACAGCTGCTCGATCTCGGTGAGCAGATGGCTGGAGAGCAGCAGGGTGGTACCGGCGGCGCTGATCTCCAGCAGCAGCTCCCGGATCTCGTGGATGCCCTGCGGGTCGAGGCCGTTTGTCGGCTCGTCGAGGATCAGCAGGCGCGGGGTGCGCAGCAGGGCCGCGGCGAGGCCGAGGCGCTGGCGCATGCCGAGGGAGTACGTGCGCACCGGGCGCCCGTCGACGCCGCCGAGCCCGACCCGCTCCAGGGCCTCCTCGATGCGCCGGCGGCGGGTGGCGCGCACCGAGCGGCCGGCCGCGTCGAGCAGGCGCAGGTTGGCGCGGCCCGACAGGTGCGCGTACGCGGCCGGGCCCTCGACGAGCGCGCCCACGTCGGGCAGCACCTCGGCCAGGCGCCGCGGCACCGGCCGGCCCAGGATCGAGATCTGCCCGCTCGTGGCGAAGACGAGGCCGAGCAGCATCCGGATCAGCGTGGTCTTGCCCGAGCCGTTCGGGCCGAGCAGCCCGAACCGCGACCCCTCCGGCACCGTGAGGTCGACGGCGTCGACGGCGCGGACCCGGCCGTAGGTCTTGGTCAGCGCCACGGTCTCGATCACCGCAGTTCTCCGGCCGCTCGGGTGATCAGCTCCGGGGTGACGAACCCGGCGACCAGGTACGTGCGCCGCCCCGACCGGGTGACGGCCAGGTTCAGCACCGAGGAGCGCAGCAGGTACCCGCCGGCCAGCGGCTGCCCGCCCGCGTCGCGCAGGGCGTTGAGCGTCCGCTCGCCGAGCCGGCCCGGCACCGCGACAACGACGAACCGCGAAAGCCCGCCGCCGTACACCGCGAGCGCGCTCAACGGCCCCGGCACCCGCGCCCGGCCGGCGAGCGAGCCCGGCAGGTTCGCCCGGGCGACCGAGTTCAGCGACGAGGTGATCTCCGACTGGGTGGTGGAGGCGAACCCGGACGACCCGGCGGCGCGGGGCTCGACGACGTCGGCGGCGGGCGGTGCCGTACCGGCGTCGAGGAACCGCGTCGTGAGCGCGCCGGCCACGTCGACCTCCAGGGTCAGCCCGGTCCGCGGGTCGGCCCACATGTCGATGGCGCGGATGGTGGTGTCGGGGTCCGCGGGCACGACCCGCAGCCCGGCCGCGGCGGTCCCGGCGATGCGGCGGGACGGCAACGCCTCCAGCCGCGCGCCGGGCCCGGCGTCGCGGAGCAGGCGGTGCGCGAGCTCGGGCGGCACCAGGTCGGCGGCCTGCGGCGGACGGGCCGCCGGCTCCCCGGCCGTCGCGGTCCACAGGTTGCGGCCGTAGTCCCAGGTGAACGCGGCGGACGAGGTGCGGAAGTAGTCCTTCTCGCCGACCGGGTCGAGCACCGCGACCCGCCACGAGTCGGGCCCGGCGTGCCAGACGCGCATGCTGGTGGTGCCACCGAACAGCCCGGTCGCGTCGCCGAGCTGCGGCAGGTCGGGCAGGACGACGGAGCCGCGGCTCTCGGCGTACCCCTGGTAGGGCCCGTCGGCCGCGGCGAGGATCCGGTCACGCAGCGTCGCGGGCGCGATCTTCTGGGCGCTGACGGGCGCGAAGGCGACCACGAGCGGCACGGCCAGGAGCGCACCGATCACCGACGCGACGACCAGCCACCGTCGTCGCGCCTCGCGCCGGACCACGCTCACCCGCTCAACAGTACGACGGGCGCCGGGAAGCGGCCCTCACCCGCCGGCGACTCGCAGGAGCTTGCGCTGGTACTCCCCGCCGAAGTCGACCCGCGTGATCTCGTCCAGGCGCCACGCGCTGGGCTCCTTCAGCCACTCCGCCTTCGTGTCGAGCTCCAGCAGGTTGAGCGTCTTCGGGGTGAAGCCCACCACCCGGCCGATGAACACCACCTCGGGGTCGTCGCGCTCGATGTAGATGCTCACCACGCGGTACCGCTGGGCCGCCGTGGTCAGGATGCGCCGCACCGACGTGAGGTCCACGTCCTCGGGCAGCGGGGGCGGCGGCCACTGGTCGTCCAGGGCCAGCGACCGGGCCGCGAACGTCTCGGGCCCGCCCCGCGGCTCGATCGACGTGACGTCGTCGAGCCGGACGGCCGCGAAGCCGTCGAGGTAGATGTTGTGGTTGAGCACGTGCAGCGCGGCCCAGGTGTCCGCGACCGCACCGGCGTAGCCCTCGAAGGTCTCCTCCGACCAGACCCGCCCGACGCGCAGCAACTCGTGTGTGCCCTTGGCCTTGCGCAGCGCCGTGGCCGTCGTCCGCCGGGTCATGGTCGCTCACCCTACTTGCCGCCTCCCGGGGTGAGCGCGGCGAGGACGCGGGGAAGCACCGTCACGTTCCAGGCGCCGTTGTGCACCTGGATGCGCGACTTCGCCTTGTCGCCGCGCCGGGCCAGCAGGTGCAGGTACATCGACTCGCGCCGCACGCCGGCGTACTCCGCCCACGCGATGCTCCGGCGGAACAGCCCGCCCTTGTGGACACCCGCGCCGTCGAGGCGCAGGCCCGCCATCTCCGCCACGGCGCCGCCGTGCACCGCGGCGACGGCGTCGGCCGCGAGCCGGACCCCGGCGCGGTGCTCGAGCAGGTCGGCGGCCCGGGCCCACCGCTCGTGGAACGCGGTACGGGTGGCGTGGTCGACCTTCGTCTTCAGCGCGCCCGTCGTGCCGGAGAACATCATGAACGTCGCCGCGTGCCGGGCGTCGCCGACGCCGAGCGTGAAGCTGGTGTGCATGTAGGCGCCGTTGACGTGCTGGTCGATCGCGCGGTACTGGATGCGCGTGATCTCACCCCAGCGAAACCCGTCGCCGTTGACGTCGACACCCTCGTCGGTGATGGTGAGCCGGGCGGTGCGTGCTTTGCCCGGTTTTGCGAGAAGCTCGAGCAGTACCTGGGTCACGCCCAGCAGGCGTTCCATCCCGTTCCACAGACGTTCCGGCGCCCCGTTGCCGCGTCACCGGTCGGGCTCTGACCCGATAGGAGCCTGCGCAACTCGCAGCAAGGCACCCCCGAGGTCGGAGTCGGTTACCGTGCCTGGTGACCTGGGCCGCTGGTCGACACCGTCCGAGGACGGCGGCGGGATTCGAACCCGCGTAACCACCTTTGGGTTAGGAAGTAGCGGTAACCTGCGCACCGGGAGTGCCCCCGTATCGTGCCCCAGCCCACTCGCCCGGGCAACGCCGTTTACCGGAACGGCCCGGCCATCGCCTTCAGCAGGGTGTGCTCGTCGTCGTCGCCCGCGAGGTGCCACGTGAACGCGCCCCTCAGGCCGTGGCGCGCCGCGAAGGTCGCGCGCTGCGCGATCGACTCCGCGTCCTCGTAGCTCACGAACGTCTGCGTTCCGGGGTGGTACAGCCAGGGCGAGCGCGCCACCGGGTCGCGGTGCCGCTCCCAGGCCGGGTCGCTCAGCAGGTCGCGCGCGATGTCGCGGTAGTCGCCGGCGTAGACGGCGCCGGTCTGGGGCTGGAACAGCCCGGGCGGGGCGGCGCGGAAGCCGCGGCCGTAGAACGGCACGCCCAGCACGAGCTTGTCCCGCGGCACGCCGAGGCGCTCGTAGTACTCGACGGCGCCGGTGACGTTGTTCCACCGGCGCAGCTGCGGGTCGAGGGGGTCGCCGGGCACCTCGGTCAGCGGGGCGTTGAACGTGGCGACCGAGGAAAAACCGGTGCCGAAGTCGTACGTCATGAGGTTGACGAAGTCCAGCCGCCCGGCGAGCTCGGCGAGCTCGTAGCTGTCCGCCGGGTCGTACGGGCCCGCCGACTGCAGCCGGCCCGCCGGCAGCGCCGCGGTCAGCAGCCGGTCGGGGCCGAGGCGGTCGCGCAGCTCCCGCGCCAGCAGCGTGCAGTTGCGCCGGTCCTCGGGGCGGTGGGTCACCTCGGCCGGGCCGCCCGCGACGGGGAACTCCCAGTCCAGGTCCACGCCGTCGAAGCCGGCCGCGAGGGCGAGGCACTCGTCGGCGAAGGCGGCCCGGGACCGCGCGGTGAGCGCCGCGTCGGAGAACCCGCCCGCGCCCCAGCCGCCGACCGACAGCACCGTCTTGAGGCCGAGTGCGGCGAGCGCCTCGAGGTGGGCCGGCGCGTCGGGCGGCAGCGTCAGGCGGCCCTGCTCGATCGTCGCGAAGGCGTAGAACACGTGGGTCAGCAGGCTCGCGGCCCGGGCGTCGACCGTGTACCCGGCGGCGAGGCTGGTCCCGGGAACGTACGCGCCCAACGTGATCATCCGGGCACCGTACCAGCCTCCTGGCCGGGGCGGCGGTGCTCAGGGAGCTGGTTGAGCCACAGGGCCAGGGCCCGCGCCACCTCCTGGTCGAAGGCGGCCCGCGCCCGCAGTGCCGGGTCGTGGTCGCCGGCGGTGGCGAGGCGGCTGATGCGCAGGCGGGTCGCGGCCAGGCCGCTGGCGAGGAAGGTGTCGAAGGTCGCCGGGTTGGCGGCGTCCACGGCCAGCATGCCCCGCACGTACAGGTCGTCGACCGCGGTGTCCGGGCCGACCGCGCACAGCCAGGCGGCCTGGCGCCGGCGGCCCTCGGCCGTGAGCCAGCACGCGAGGCGGTTGGCGCTGCCGTGCCGTACCGTCGCCGGCGCCTCGATGCGGATCAGGCCGGCGCGCTCCAGCCGGTTGACGCTGATCATGACGCGGCTCAGGTCGACCTTGCGGGCCTCGCCGAAGACCGCGGTGTGCCGCTGCCACAGCTCGTACGCGCTGCTCGGCCCCTCGGCCAGCAGCACCAGGACGACATCGTCCAGCGCCACCGTCATCGAGGACCTCCGACTTCAACTTCTACAGCCGTGTAGAAGTTAGCAGTCCGGGTCCTCGTTCAGCAGTTCGCGCAGCAGGCGCTCGTCCTGCTCGCAGAGGCGGCCGACGAAGCGGCGCAGCACGGAGGCACGGTCGGACTGGGCCGTGAGCAGCCGGCTGATCCGGTCCGCGACCAGGCCGGCGGCGTCGCTGAGGGCGCCGTACCGGTACGCCCGCCCGTCCCGCCGCCGGGTCACCGCGCCGCGCTCGTGCAGCCGGGTCAGCGTGGTCACGACGGCGCTGTAGGACAGGCGGCCCGCGGGGTCGACGCGTTCCCGGACCTCCCCCGGGGTGAGCGGGGCGCCCGCCGAGCCGAGTACCGTCAGGATCTCGGCCTCGAGCTGGCCGGGCCGCCGCCTCGGCCGCGCCTCGTCTGGGGTCACGGGCAGACTGTAGCGGGAGTAGCGGGAAGGTTTCGCCGCATCGTGTTCGATCATTTCGTCTGGTCCGTACTCGCGGTCCCGCCGCTGCTCGTGATCGCCGTGCGGCTGCTGGCCGACCGGCTCGCGCCGGGCGCCGCGGCCCGGGCCGGGGCCTGGTCCGCCGCCGCGGCCGCCTTCGGCAGCACGGTCAGCCTGGCGCTGTTCGCGGCCCACGCGGCCGCCGAGGTGCCGCTGGCCGGCCGGGCGCTGGGCTGGTCGACCGGGCTCGTCGCGCGCGACACGGCGGCCGAGCCCTGGGTGCCGTGGCTCAGCATCGGGCTGCTCGCGGCCGCCGTCATCTCGGTGTCGTACCGCTGGATCCGCCAGCACCGGCTGCTGCGGCTGCTGCCGTCCGGCGGCCCGGAGCCCCTGGTCATCGTGCCCGACGCGGCCGCGGGCGCGTTCGCCGTCCCCGGCCGCCCGGGCCACGTCGTGGTCACGACCGGCATGCGCGACCTGCTCAGCGACCGGCAGTTCGAGGCCCTCCTCGCGCACGAGCGCGCCCACCTCGCCGAGCGCCACCACCGCCTGGTGCGCATGACCGAGCTGGCCGTGGCCGCGCATCCGGCGCTGTGGTGGGTCGGCCGGCACGTCGACTACCTCGTCGAGCGGGCGGCCGACGAGCGGGCCGCGGCCGCGCTGGGTGACCGCCGTACCGTCGCCACCGCCATCGGCGCGGCCGCCCTCGCCGGCCCCGCCCCGCACCCGTCGGGCCTGCACGCGGCGAGCGTCGGGGGCATCGTGCCCCGCCGGGTCAGCCTCCTGCTGCGCCCGCACCCGGCGGTGCTGCCGCGCGGCCTGGCCGTCGTGCCGGTCCTCGTGGGCCTCTCCTCGCTGGTCTGGACCGGCGAGGCCGCCCTCGACCTGGTCCAGCTCTTCGCGGCGGCCGCCCGTTGAGCCACGTCCTCGCGATCGACCAGGGCACCTCCGGGACCAAGGCGGTGGTCACCGACGCCCGCGGGCGGGTGCTCGCGACCGCCGAGGAGGAGCTGCGGCCGGTGTACCTCGACGGAGGCGGGGTCGAGGTCGATCCGCACGCGCTGCTCGGCTCCGTGCTGCGGGCCGGGCGGCGGGCCGTCGCCGCGGCCGGGGTGCCGGTCGGGGCCGTGGCGCTGGCCAACCAGGGCGAGACGGTGCTCGCCTGGGACCGCACGACCGGGGCGCCGCTCGGCCCGGCGATCGTCTGGCAGGACCGGCGGGCCGAGACGGTCTGCGCCGCCCGCGCCGCGTCCGCCCCGCGGGTCGCCGAGCTGACCGGGCTCGTGCTCGACCCGTACTTCTCCGCCCCCAAGATGCGCTGGCTGCGCGAGCAGCGCGGCCCCGGCGGCGTCGTCACCACCACCGACACCTGGCTCGTGCACCGGCTGTGCGGCGCCTTCGTCACCGACGCGTCCACGGCGAGCCGGTCGCTGCTGCTCGACCTCGACCGGGTCGAGTGGAGCGGCGAGCTGCTCGACCTCTTCGGCCTCGCCGGCGAGGAGCTGCCCGAGATCGTGCCGAGCGACCGGATCGTCGGCACCACCGCGGCGTTCGGCGGCGACGTCCCGGTCACCGGCCTCATCGTCGACCAGCAGGCCGCGCTGCTCGCCGAGGCGTGCCTCGAGCCCGGCACCGCCAAGTGCACGTACGGCACCGGCGCCTTCCTGCTCGCCCAGCTGGGCGCGAGCGCGGCCCGGTCGCGGCAGGGGCTGGCCACGTCGGTCGCCTGGCGGCTGCGCGACGCCACCGCGTACTGCGCCGACGGCCAGGTCTACACCGCCGCCTCCGCCGTGCGCTGGCTCGCCGACCTCGGCCTCATCGGCGGCGCCGGCGAGCTCGACGCGGTCGCCGCGCCCGACAGCGGCGGCGTGCTCTGCGTGCCCGCCCTCGCCGGGCTCGCCGCGCCGTGGTGGAACCCGGCCGCGACGGCCTCGCTCACCGGCCTGACCCTGAGCACCGGCCGCGGCCACGTGGTGCGGGCCGTGCTCGAGGGCATCGCCGCCCAGGTCGCCGCGCTCGCCGCGCTCACCGGCGACGACCTCGGCACCCCGCTGACCCGGCTGCGCGCCGACGGCGGCCTCACCCGTTCCCGCGTGCTGATGCAGGCCCAGGCCGACCTCGCGCAGCGCCCGATCGAGGTGTACCCGTCCCCGCACGCGACCGCCCTCGGCGCCGCCGCCTGCGCCCGCCTCGCCCTCGACCCGGCACTGTCCATCGTGGACGCCATCGGGGACTGGCGGCCCGCGGCCACGTTCGAGCCCGCGTGGCCGGCGGAGCGCGCCGCCGAGCACCTGGCCCGCTGGCACGCCCTGGCCGGCGCATGAGCGCCCCGGCGTTCGACGTGGCCGTGATCGGCGCCGGGCTCGTCGGCGCCGCGATCGCCCGGCGCCTCGGCGGCACCGCACTGTCCACTGTGCTCATCGAGGCCCGCGACGACGTCGGCGACGGCACCAGCAAGGCCAACACGGCGATCCTGCACACCGGGTTCGACGCCCGGCCGGGCACCCTCGAGTCGCGCCTGGTCGCCCGCGGCTACCACCTGCTCGGCGAGTACGCCGCGGCGGCCGGCATCCCCGTCGAGCGCACCGGCGCGCTGCTTGTCGCGTGGGACGACGAGCAGCTGGCGGCCCTGCCCGGCCTGCGGGACAAGGCCACCCGCAACGGCTGCACCGAGTGTTCGATCGTCGATTCCGGTCAGGTGTACCGGGAGGTGCCCGCCCTGGCCCCGGGCGCCCTCGGCGGCCTCACCGTCCCGGGCGAGTCGATCACCTGCACGTGGACGACGAACCTGGCCCTGGCGACCGACGCGGTGCGCCGCGGCGTCACCCTGCGGCGCGGCCACCGCGTCACCGCGGTCCGCGACGACGGCACCCACACCTGGCTCGGCACCGGCGCCGGGGAGATCGGCGCCCGCTGGGTCGTCAACGCCGCCGGGCTCGGCGCCGACGGGCTCGACCGGCTCTTCGGCCACGAACGGTTCACCGTCACGCCCCGCCGCGGGGAACTGCTCGTGTTCGACAAGCTCGCCCGGCCCAAGGCCCCGAAGATCGTCCTGCCGGTGCCGTCCAAGGCGGGCAAGGGCGTGCTCATCAGCCCCACGATCTACGGCAACGTGATGCTCGGCCCGACCGCCGAGGACCTCGAGGACCGCACGGCCACCGGCACCTCCGAGGCCGGGTTCGCGTTCCTGCGCGCCAAGGGGGCGGCGATCCTGCCGTCGCTGCTGGACGAGGAGGTCACCGCCGCCTACGCGGGCCTGCGCGCGGCGGTCGACGCCGACGACTACCTCATCGACGTGGACGGGCCGCGGCGGTACGCGCTCGTCGGCGGCATCCGCTCGACCGGCCTCACCGCGTGCCTGGCCATCGCCGAGCACGTGGTGTCCCTTCTGGACGGCGCGCTGGACGTTCGCGAGCGCCCCGGGCTGCCTCCGCCGCCGCGGATGCCGAACCTGGGCGAGGCGGGTGTCCGGCCCTACCGGGACGGCGCGGCGATCGCCGGCGACCCGGAGTACGGCCGGATCGTGTGCTTCTGCGAGCGGGTGACCCGGGGCGAGATCCGCGACGCCTACGCCTCGACGATCCCGCCGGCCACTGTGGACGGCCTGCGGCGCCGGACGCGCGCGATGAACGGCCGGTGCCAGGGCTTCTACTGCGGCGCCGAGGTGGCGGCGCTGCACGAGGCCGGGGGCGCACGGTGAGCGGGCATGTTCGCGTTGCCATTGTCGGGGGCGGGCCGGCCGGGCTGGGTGCGGCCGCGGCCCTCGCCGGGCGCGTCGGCGGGCCGGTGCTCGTGCTGGAGCGGGAGTCCGCCCCCGGGGGCGTGCCGCGGCACAGTGCGCACAGCGGGTACGGCATCCGGGATCTGCACCGGGTCCTCAGTGGACCGTCCTATGCGGAGCGTCTCGCCGCCCGTGCCGTGGCCGCCGGGGCCGTGGTGGAGACCGAGGCGATGGTGACCGGCTGGGCCGGCGACCGGGCGCTCGAGGTGACCTCGCCGCGGGGCCGGCGCACCGTGACCGCCGACGCCGTCGTGCTCGCCACCGGCGCCCGCGAACGGCCCCGCCCCGCGCGGATGGTCCCCGGCGACCGCCCGGCCGGCATGTACACCACCGGCCAGCTCCAGCAGCTCGTCCACCTCCACCACCGGCCGGTCGGCCACCGCGCGGTCGTCGTCGGCGCCGAGCTGGTGAGCTGGTCGGCGGTGCTCACCCTGCGGGCGGCCGGCTGCCGTACGGTGCTGCTGACCACCGAGCGCCCCCGGCCCGAGCTGCGCCTGCCGCTGCGGCCGGTGCGCACCCGCACGCGCGTGGCCGCGATCCACGGGCACGGCCGGGTGTCCACCGTGGAGCTGGAGGACCTGCGCACGGGCCGCCGCGAGCTCGTCGAGTGCGATACCGTGGTCCTCACCGGCGACTGGATCCCCGACCACGAGCTGGCCCGCCTGGCCGGGCTGGAGCTCGACCCGGCGACCCGCGGCCCGCGCGTCGACACGGCGCTGCGCACCAGCCGCCCCGGCGTGTTCGCCGCCGGCAACCTGCTGCATCCGGTCGACACCGCCGACGTCGCCGCCCTCGACGGCCACCACGTCGCCGCGGCCGTGCTGTCGTGGCTGGACGGTTCCCCGGACGTTGCCGCGGGGCTTGCGCTGGTCGTCGAGCCGCCGCTGGTGTGGGTGGCGCCGCAGCTGATCCGGCCCGGGGGCCCGCCGCCCGCCCGGGGCCGGCTGCTGCTGTGGACGGCCGAGCACCGCCGCCTCCCTCGGGTGACGGCGGTGCAGGACGGCCGGCGGGTCGGATCGGTGCGGCCGCCGTGGCCCGCGGCGCCCGGTCGCGTCTTCCGGGTGCCGTACTCGCTGGTGCGCGGGGCCGACCCGGGCGGCGGACCGGTCCACCTCAGCCTGTCATGACTCCCGCAGCACGCCGGCCATCCCGTACCTGCCGTGCGACGAGAGCACGGTGTACGGGTCGGGGATGCGGATCTGGGCGGCGATCCGGCGGGTACGCCGGCCGCGGTAGGCGGGGCCGACGGCCGCCGGCAGCGCCTCGGCGCCGGTGCCGGCCTCAGCGCGGGCGCGCAGGTCGTCCGTCAACTGTTGACATCGACGCCGAGATCGCGCAGCCGCCCGGCGTCGAAGCCCGCGGGCCAGACCGTGGAGTCATCGGCCCGCGCGCCCGTGAGCAGCGCCGACTCGAGCCGCCGGGCCCGCAGGTCCGCCCCGCGCAGGTCGGCCCCGCGCAGGTCGGCCTGATGCAGGTCGGCGTCGCGCAGGCACGCCTCGACCAGCACGGCGCCGGTGAGCGACGCCCCGGCCAGGGACGCCTGCCGCAGGTCGGTCCCCTTGAGGTCCCCGCCGTCGAGCCGGGCCCCGCTCAGCTCGGCCCGCGCGAGGGTCGCCCGCCGCATGATGACCTCGGTCAGCCGCACCCCGTCGAGGGCGGTGCTGCGCAGGTCGACCCGCGACAGGTACAGCCGCCAGGCCCCGCGGGCCCGCGGGCGGCGCCCGAGCACGTTCATGGCCGCCTGCACGTCGGGGGCGCGCACGTACATCCAGGGCAGGTCGCGGTCGACGTCCCCGCCGGGCGCCCGGCCGTCCCACGGGGCGTGCCCCCGGACGAAGGCGCCGAGCATGTACTGCACGGTCGGCCGGTCGGGCCCGGAGTTGTTCGCGACGCGCCCGAGCGCGTACACCCCGCCGACCCGCACGTCGACCTTGTCGCTGCCGAGCTGCTCGACGGCCCGCCCGATCCGATCGGTGATCTGCCCATCGCGGGCGACCATGACCTGCCGCCAGGTCGCGGCCAGCCCGGCGAGCACGACGATCCCGCCGATCGTCTGCAGCAACAGCCCGCGCGCGTTGTTCTGCAGCTGCGACTGCGCCTGCTGCAGCTCGATGCGCGCCTTGGGATCGGCGACGCCCGCGAGACCCGCGGACGACAGCGGCGGATAGAGCCACAGCGGCCCGAGCACGACCACGACGACGAGGACCGCGACGAGCACGACGAGCGCCGTCACGACGAGCCAGGCGTGCGGACGAACACGCACAGCGCCGTCTCCCTTCGCCGAGCGGCAGCGGAACGTGGGGCCACTTTGTACGGTAACGATTCGGCCGTTCGGCGCATAGGACTCCGTGAGCGGGCTGGGGTAGAACTGTGGCTCATGGCCCTGGTCTTCGTGCACGGCATCGGCAACCGCAGTGGCGCCGCGTACGACAGGAAGGTCGCGTTCCGCGATGCGCTGTTCCGGCGGTTCCTGCTCGACCGGGCCTTCCCGGAGTTGACCGGATCGCCGATCCTGAACCCCGTGTGGGGTGGCCTCGGGGCCCGGCTGGCCTGGGACCACGCCTCGGCGCCCGGCATCCGGCCCGGCGAGCGGCTCGGCCCGGACGACCCGTTCGTCGCCGATGTCATGAGCGTGACCGACCCCGGGCGGACCGGCCAGCCGCTGGTTCGGGTGGCCCGCGACGACCTCCGGGACGCCATCGACCTGCTGTACACGATGCTCGACCTGCGAGGGCGCGGCGCGGACGAGATCACCGATCTCGCCGATCTCGCCGCCGACCTGGTGGACTGGTGCGACCGCCAGGAGGGCGCCGAAGGGCCCCGGCTCGGGCCGGTCGACGACGATCGGGAACTGCTCGAACTGCTCGTTCGGGCGGCCGCGCCGCAGCCGGCGCAGGCCGAGGGCTCGGAGACCCTCGGCGGACGCCGGCGGGTGCGGGAGGTCGCCCGGGCCGCGCTCGTTGCCGCCGTGAACCGCTACCGCCAGCAGAATGTCGGGCCGCCGGTCCGGTACGCGGCCGCGGCCCTGCGGCGGCTGGCCGGCCGGCCGATCTCACTGCTGATCGGCGACGTGATGGTGTACCTCGGCGGCCGGGGTACCCCGGCCGAACCCGGCCCGATCGTCGCCCTGGTGGCGGCGGCCCTGGATGCCGGTCGTCGCGACGGTCCGCTCGTGGTGGTGGCCCACAGCATGGGCGGCAACATCGCCTATGACGTCCTGAGTCACTTCCGGCCGGACATCCAGGTGGACACGCTCATCACCGTCGGATCGCAGGTCGGCCTGTTCGAGGAGCTCAAGCTGTTCGGCGGCAGCGACCCCGCGGTGCCCGACCCGCGCCGTCCGCTGGTCGCGCCGCCGGCCAACGTCACGCGCTGGATCAACGTCGTCGATCGCGGCGACGTTCTCGCCTACCGGGCCGCACCGATATTCGGCGGGGCCGAGGACTACGACTACCCGTCCGACGCCCCCTGGGCCCACGGCGCCTACTTCCAGCAACCGAACTTCCACGCGCGTCTCGCGGAGCGCGCGCGTAAGGCCCGCTGATGACCGAGATCATCGTCGACCCCGGGCCCGGTCCGCGGCTACACGCCTTCGTGATCGGCGTCGGGCAGTACCCGAACTGCGACAATCCCCCCGTGACCGGCATCGCGAGCCGCGTACTGGGTGACCTCGGCTCGGTGACGAGTCCGCCCCCGTCGGCCGGCGCCGTCGCCGAGTGGCTGCTGCGGGCGCCGCGCGGCGAGGGCGATCTGCCGGTCGGCACCGTCGAGGTGCTGATCTCCGCGCCCGAACCCGCGACGGTGGGGCTCGCCGACGGCGACGGACGATCGGTCGACGGCGCCACGTTCGAGCGGTTCAAGGCGGCGTTTCGCCGATGGCGGCGCCGATGCGACACGGATCCCGGCAACATCGCATTCTTCTACTTCTGCGGGCACGGCTGGCATCTCGACGGGCAGCTGCTGCTGCTGGAGGACTTCGGGGCCGACCCGGACGCGTTACTGGAGAACGCCGTCGAGCTCAGCGAGGTCCGGACCCTGATGCAACACTGCCGGGCCCGGTCCCAGCTGTACTGCATCGAAGCATGCCGGCAGATGCCGACCGCGCTGTTCCAGGTGCACGCCGAGCCCGGCCGTCTCATGGATCGCCCGGAGCAGGTCACGCTGCCGCTGGCGCCGCTCGACGCGCCGGTCTACTTCTCGACGGCGCAGCGCTACCCCTCCGAAGTCGACCGGGCGGCGGTCACACCATTCACCGTCGCGTTGCTCCGCACGCTCGACGGGCTCGGCGCGCACCGGGTCGGCGCCGGTCCCTGGCGTGTCGCCACCGACCGCTTCGGGATGTATCTGCGCGACGTGATCGCCTGGGACAACCCGGGCACCGACCGCTCGGCCCTCCTCACGTTCGCCGGCGAGCAGTGCGGGTCGAGCGTGTTGCGCACCCTGGACGGACCGCCCCGGGTCCCGTTCCGGCTGATGTGCGCCCCGGAGCGCGCGCTGCCCGCGGCGGTCGTATCCATGCGGCAGCTCGAGGCCCGGCAGGACCAGCCGATCCCCGTCGCCCCCGACGGCGTCGGCGAGGTGGTCGCCGGCGCCTACCGCCTGGATCTCGCGTTCCCCAACGCCGAGTTCAGCGGGGCGTCGGTTTTCGCGGAGGTGCTCCCGCCGAACAAGACCTGGCATGCGCAGGTCGAGCCCGCATGAGCCCGACCGTGATCATCGTCGGCCGGGACGCGGCCGCGGCGGCCGGTGCCGTCATCGGCGCATTCGAGCTGGTGGACTCCGGCATGCGTACGGTGTCCGCCGGCGTGCTGGTCAATGGGCAACCGAGCCCGGCCGGAACCCTCGCTCCCGGCCAGTACTTCGCCCGGGCCACCCTGACGTCGGGGCGGCGTGTGTCGAGCCGTGTCGAGATCCCGGCCGGTAGCCGCACCGCGGTGGTCGCGGAGCTGGAGGCCACCGCGCCGGCCGCTCCCGCCGCAACCGACTCCGCCGGCTGGCTTGCCGGATGGCGGTTCGACGCGGGAACGGATGCCTTCGTCCCGGGAGGGGTACGCCGGCGTGCCGGCAACGCGATCGCGGCTTCGGGTCCGGGAACCGGAACCACGACGCTGATCCAGTGGACGGTGGAGCCCCACGCTCCCTTGTTCACCGCGGCGATCGCGGGCATGCCCTTGCACTTCGGCGGCGACGCGGCGACGCTCGATCTCCATCCGGCGTCGGCGGCCGCGCGGACGCTCGTGACGTTCCTCCACCGTGGTGACGTACCCGCCGCCCGGGTGCTGCTGGACTTTCTGCTCGAGGCCGGTGCCGCGCCGGACCCCGTTGCGGCCGTCGCCGTCGGCTACGGCCTGCTCCGCTTCGGCGATCCGCGGCTGAGCGACTGGGCGCGGGAGCTGCTCGCCGCCCAACCGGACTCGTTCGACGCGCGACTGATCCACGCCTCGGCGTTGATGCGGGATCCGCAGGGGTGGCCGCACGCGCGGGACCGGCTGCTGGAGGCCACCCGCTACGGCCTGCCGATGTTCTCGCAAGGGCTGCGGGTGCTCGACGACGGGCTCCGGCTGCTCGTCCAGGGCACCGATGACGCGGAGCTGGTCGCCGCGCGGCGGCGGTACGTCCCATATCTGCGCGGCGCGCTGAACCGTCCGCTGACGACGTTCTGGGGTGGCGACCCGGCCGCCCCGGCCCCGCTGCCGGTCGCCGCCGGCCCGCCGCCGCACGCGCGGATCATGCGGTTGAACGGCCTCGTACCAGATCTGCGGCCCCTGGAGCCGGGCTCGTTGCCGAACGGGGAGCCCGGGCCGGCCGCACGGCGGAGCCCGGGCCCGGCCCCGCGACGGATGACGGCGGTCGCGCGTTCCCGGCTGCTGCTCGTCGACGACCAGGACCTGATCCGCCGAGGGCTGCGGCACGCGTTCGAGGAACACCGCCAGTTCGAGGTGGTGGGCGAGGCCGCGACGGCCGCCGAGGCGATCCGTCAGGCCGGCGCGCTGCGACCTGACGTCGTGATCATGGAGCTCCGCCTGCCCGACGGCAGCGGGCTGGAGGTCACCCGCGCCCTGCGCCGGACCAGCGGCGGCATGGGCATCGTCCTGCTGGCCATGTACGCCGGCGACGACCAGCTCTTCGGCGCGCTCGAGGCGGGGGCCTCGGCGTTCGTACCCAAGACCGCCCCGGCCGAGGAGATTGTGGCGGCCGCCCGGCACGCCGTCTCGGCGCCCGGCGCGTTCGCCGCGGCCGACCTGGGCGAGGCGATGAGGCGCCGGCTGGCCCCGAGCGGACCGCGGCTGTCCCCGCGCGAGAGCCAGGTCCTGCGCCTGCTGGCCGACGGCAGAAGCGTGTCCGGCATCGCCAAGCAGCTGTTCGTCTCCGAGTCCACCGCGAAGACCCACATCTCCAAGCTCTACGAGAAACTCGGCGCCGCCAACCGGACCCAGGCCCTCATGAACGCGCTCCGGCTCGGTGTGCTCGAAGCCCCCGACACCCCGCAGTTCTGAGCGGGTCACACCGCGGCCCGGAATTCGCGCATGATTGGGCCGTGACCCCGTCGCTTTCGGTGCCGCCGTTGTTCGCCGCGCTCCAGGGGGCGCGGCGCGTGCTCATCGCCGGGGCCGGTGGGGGGTTCGACGTCTACGCCGGGCTGCCGCTCGCCGTTTCGTTGTGGGATGCCGGGGTTGAGGTACACCTCGCGAACCTCTCGTTCACGCCGCTCGAACTGCTCGAGGTCGACGCCTGGGCCGCGCCCGACGTCGCCGAGGTCGTTCCGGACACGGTCGGGCCGGCGGAGTACTTCCCGGAGCGCACCCTCGCGCGCTGGCTCGCCGGGCAGGGGTTTCCCGCGACGGTCTTCGCGTTCCCGAAGGTCGGCGTGCAGCGGCTGCGGCGGGCGTACCTTCACCTGACCGACCGCCTCCGCCTCGACGCGATCGTCCTGGTCGACGGCGGCACCGACATCCTCATGCGCGGCGACGAGGCCGGGCTCGGCACGCCGGTCGAGGACATCACGAGCCTGGCCGCGGTCGCGGGCCTCGACGGGATCCCGGTGCGGCTGGTCACCTGCCTCGGCTTCGGCATCGACGCGTACCACGGCGTGGTGCACACCCAGGTGCTGGAGAACCTCGCCGCCCTGGACCGCGAGGGCGGCTACCTCGGCGCGCTGTCGATCCCGGCCGGCAGCCCCGAGGCCGAGCTGTACCGCGCCGCGGTCGCCGACGCCCAGGCCGCCACGCCGCTGCGCCCGAGCATCGTGAACGGGCAGATCGCCGCCGCGCTCGAGGGCGCCTTCGGCGACGTGCGGTTCACGACCCGCACCAGCGGCAGCCGGCTCTTCGTCAACCCGCTCATGGCGGTGTACTTCACCGTCGACCTGCCGAAGCTCGCCGCCCGCTGCCTCTACCTGGACCTGATCGAGCCCACGGTCGGTATGCTCCAGGTCGCCTCGCGGATCAACAACTTCCGCATCACCGTCGATCCGCGCACGCCGCGGCAGTTCCCGCACTGAAACGGAGACCCCGTGGTTACCTTCAGCGAGTCCGACGACCTGCGCGGCGCCCGGTTCATCGGCGCCGACCTGTCCGGCGCGGTCCTGCGCGGCGTCGACCTGCAGGGCGTGGAGATCGAGTCGCCGTGGCTCTTCGACGCGGGCAACACCTTGATCGTCAACGGCGTCGACGTGTTGCCGTACGTCGACGCCGAGCTGGACCGCCGCTTCCCCGGCCGTGCCGAGCGCCGCGCCGCCGACCCGGACGGCCTGCGCGCGGCCTGGACAGCGGTGGAGCAGACGTGGACGGCCACGCTCGCCCGCGCGGCGGCCATGCCGACCGGCACCGTCGACGCGTCGGTGCAGGGCGAGTGGTCGTTCGCGCAGACCTTGCGGCACCTGGTGCACGCCACGGACATCTGGTTCGGCCGGACGATCCTGGAGCTCGAGGATCCGTTCCACCCCGCCGGCCTGCGGTACGACAGCCCGGTACAGCCGACCGCTCTGTCTTATGCCGAGATCCTGGAGGTCCGGTCCGGCCGCGTCGCCATGGTGCGCGACTACCTGGCCGAGGCCACGCCCGAGATCCTGGCCGAGCCGCGCCGCAACCCGCACGCGCCGGAGAAGTCCGTGACCGTCCTGTCCGCCCTGCACGTGATCCTGGGCGAGGAGTGGGAGCACCACCGGTACGCCGTACGCGACCTCGACGCCCTTCAGACGTCGTAGGCGTCGCGGCCGCGCTCAGCCGGTGATCGTGTACGGGTCGCCGTGGACCTTCCACGACAACGGCGTCCGCAGGTCCAGGTTGCCCGCGGTCAGGAACGCTCGCTGGGCGGTGTCGACGCGGCTCGTCCTTCTCACGCGAGACCGGCTCAGACCATCGCCGCGCATGAAAGGGTTGGCGATCGGCCGGCCGTGCCGTCTGAGGAACTTCGAACGGTGGTTGTAGCGGTCTACCCGACCTCGGTCTGGGGCACCACCATGACGGGGCGGTAGGCCCGGTGCAATGTCGCCATCGCCACGCTGCCGAGCACGATCTCCTGGACTGCCGAGCGACCGCGTGAGCCGACCACGATCAGCGCGGCGCCGCGCCGGTCCGCGTACATGGCCAACGCGTCGGCGACCGACCGGGCGGTCCTGCCGTACTTGTGGTCGGCAGGCAGATGGACCACCTGGGCTAGCGCCGGTTGGTCCGTCACACCGTCGCCGACCGATACCACCAGCGGTTCGCGGGATGGAAACAAGCGCTCGGCCGCGGCGAGGGCCGTGCGCGCGCCAGCCGAACCGTCCCAGCCGATCACCACCGGACCGGCGGACAGCGCGGCGCATTCGGCCGTGAGCAGCGGATGGGGCGACACCATCACGGGTTTCGGTGAGTAATGCACCGCCATGTCGGACACGCTGCCCAGGACCGCCCTGGCGCCGCTCAGTCCACGCGAACCGACCAGCACGACCTGCGGATCCAACGCCGTGGCGAGCTGGGCGAACGCGAACGCCTCGCCGCCGTCGCAGCGTTGCACGAGCGGCTCGGCGTCCCATCCGGCGGCGCGAGCAAGGGTGGTACCGACCGCCGCGACCCGGCCGGCCTCCCACCGCCCCTCGCGCTCGATGGCCGCGACGAAGTCGTCGATGTGGGCGGCGCCCCGCCACAGACGTCGGCGCATGCCTTCACTGGCGAACGGCGGAGTCCACAGGTGTGCGATCCACGCGCGGGCTCCCGGGAACAGGGCCGCACCGACGTCGATCGCGGTGGTCGCCGCCCGGGACCCGTCGTAGCCCAAGATCACACGGACGTTGGTAGGAGCCGCCATGGGAGCCTCCTCAGCCGCATTTCCTCGCCTCTTCGAGCATGGCGCCGAGCTGTGCACCACGGACAGGTCGTTCGGCAGGCCTGGGTGTGCCATTGGTACCCGAGCCGGGCGCTGATCAACGCCGGCGGCGTAGTACTGCATGAAGGCGATCCGCGACGAGTCGGTGCCCCAGCCCGGCGCGGCGCTGCAGTTGCTCTTGTTGTAGACCCTGATCGCGGGGCTGCGGATCAGGGTGTAGCCCGGCGACACGTAGCGGCCGATCCACAGGTCGCCCTGGGCGCCGCCGCTGGTGTACAGGCCGTAGAAGGTGGTTTCCGAGGACGTGTCGCGGAAGCGCTAGATCGCGCCCGCATCCGCCCAGATCTCCTCCCAGTGGGCGTTCTTCACCTGGTAGTAGCGCCCGCCGGAGTACTGCAGCTGGCTGTTCTCGCCGGTGCTCATGTGGTGCCTGCACCCCGCCCGAGGTGCGGACCCTGGCGCTCAGCGTGTAGGTGCCCGACGCCGCCCCCGAGATGTTCTGCCAGCTCACGAGGTAGCCATTGAGGCTGGTGCCGCTACCCTGGCCATTGGGGTGGAAGAACGCGTTCGGCACGCCGCCGGGCGGGTTCGCGCAGCAGGTCTCCGTTCCGGCCGCGCCGCCGCCGGTCGGCATGTTCCACGCCGTGAGGCCCGCGGAGAAGTTGCCGTTGGTGACGTACTCCGTCGCCCCGGCCGGCTGCGCGGCCAGACCGGCCCCGACCAGCACGCCGATCGCGGCTACGGCGAACAGGCGCCAAGCCCGCGTCAGCACTGGCCGACCATGGTCTTGACGTCGTACGTCGTCGAGATCCACGTGTCCGCCGCGTATCCGCTCGCCCCGGTGGCCGGGTCCGTGATGCGGTCCCAGGTCGAGGACGGCCAGTAGCCCCCGCTCACGTAGTCGCCGAACGTGTAGCAGGAGATGGTCACGACGTCGCCGTAGTTGGCGTAGCCGGCGGTGCCGGAGGTCGTGTGCGGGCCCGAGCGGACGTTGAGGTACGGACTGGCGAGGATCGTGCCGGTGACCGGAGGGTTGCCACCGCCGCCGCCGAGCCGGTTCACCGCGGCCTGGGCCGCCGACAGATCTGGGCACAGAGGTCGATGCCGACCGCGGAGATCCGGGCGGCACCGGGGCTGACGGTGCCGGTGGCCGGGCCGCCGACGCTGGCCGGCTTGCCTGCGCCCGGGCGGGGCACCGGAGCCGCGCTCGCGGCCGTGGACGCGGCCAGCGTCAGCGCGCCGGCGATCGCGAGAACGAGCAGGGGACGGAGGAGACGCATCGCTGTCCTTTCGAGGGGGTACTTCGAGCGACGGGTGGAGCGGTGCTAGCGCCCGGCCCACTCGGGTCGGCGTAGGACCAGCCGATGTAGGGGGCGCCGGGCCAGTTGAGGCTCACACGCTGCACGGTCGGGCCGGAGGTGATGTAGTTGCCGTTGCCCTCGGAGAGCATCACGTGGCCGAAGTAGCCGTTGATCGCGGCGGCGTTGAAGAACACCAGTGCCCCTGCCGGCGGGGTGCCGGTGGTGTGGATCGCCGCGGTGGAGCCCGCCGCGGACGACGCCGCATCCGCCCGGCGCCGGTGGATCCTGCCGGTCGGCCTGCTCGCCTTGCTGGCGGTCCTGGCCCTGACGGTTGCCGCCGTCACCGGCGTCTTCACGGCCCGGCCGCCGGACCGGGCCGGGCCGGCCGCCGGACCGGGCCGGGCCGGCCGCCGGACCGGAGACGTCCCCTTCGTCGGGCGCGCCCGACGGCAGCGACCCGCAGGAGCAGCACTGCCAGCTCGACGCGGTCAACGCCCACACGGTTCCGGTCGCCGATCCGGACCCGTCACGGCCGGCCTACGGCAGCCTCACGCTGCGGTACTCGCCGCGCTGCCGCGGCGCCTGGCCGCTCCTGGTCTCCAGCGAACGGGTGCCGACCGGGGCGACGATCCGGCTGCGCGCCAGCCGCCCGTCCGACGGTGCGGTGAGCGCGTTCGACTACCCGTACATGGTCCATCCGCAGGTGTTCAGCGTCTTCGGCAACCTGCTGCAGACCGGCCGGGGCTGCGTCACGGTGGAGATCACCGCCCCGCAGAACGGCGGGCCGCTCGCCACCGCCGAGACTCCCTGCCTGCAGCCGTCCTAGCGCCAACCAGGACAACACCGAGAGCTATGAAACGTACACAGAAAGCGATCATTGATGACGATCCGACCGAACCCGACACCCTGCGACAACGGAAAAGCGCTGCGGCAGCGACGATCCGCGAACGCAGCGACGTATTGACGGGTCGCCCCGGCGACGCCACGCTCCGAGACCTTGGCCCTCCTCTCCCTTCTGGAGCAGCGATGAGCAAGCAACGAGCCGCCACCGCGACCATGGTGCTGTTGGCCGCCTTGGCCGTCGCGGTCGCCGGCCGACCCGCACACGCCGCGGTCATCACGACCGGCCACACCGGCAGCGCGGCTCCGGCGCTGGCCCACGCCGGCGGGCGGCTCTACGTGGCCTGGACGGGCTCCAGCGGTACCGCGGCCGCAAAGGAGGTTGTCGTGGGCTGGTCCACCACCAACGGCCAGACCATCACCAAGATCAGCACCGTCGAACGCACGCCGCAGGGCGAGGGCCCGGCCCTGGTCGCCGACCCGGACAATCCCGCCGGGGTGGTGCTCGCCTGGGCCGACGGCCGCGGCGCCGGCACCTTGACGGCCACCGTCTACGACGGCACCGCGTTCGGCTGCCGGACCGCCTTCACCGGTCTGACCACGCGCCACTCCCCGGCGCTGGCCGCCGACTCGTCCGGCAAGCTCTACCTGGCCTGGACCGACACCACCGACCACCTCAACGTGGCCCGGCTGAGCACCGCCGCGTGCCCGACCACCCATACCCTGGGCCTGTCCGCCCGCACCGTCTTGCCCCAAACCGCCGCCTACGGCCCGGCCCTGGTCTTCGACACCACCAGCGCCAAGCTCGGCATGCTCATCGCCTGGGTCGCCCCGGACGCCGCACACACCCTCACGGTGGCAAGCTGGGTGGGCTCCACCACCCTGGTACGACTGTCCACAGTGAACACCGCCGGGGCGTACCCGACCTCCGCCCCCGCCCTGTCCGCGGCGCCTTCGGACCTCTACCTGGCCTTCCGGGCCGCAGACAACCACAAGCACCTGGGCTTCTCCGAGGGCTGCGTCCCCACCTGCTTCGCGCCGGTCGACACCGGCACGGCCGTCTCGTCGGCAATCGGCGCCGATGCCCAGGGCGCCACGTACGCCTGGTTCAACCCCGCCGGCAACCTCGTGGTCGAAAGCCGCTTCGCCAGCTGATCGGAGATCCCGACAGGCGCTACGAGACGTGCTGGTCGACGAGGATCGGGTTGCCGTCCGGGTCGATGATCAGGAAGCTCGCCGGGCCCGTCGTCGACTCGTCCGCCGCCGTGACCGGGTCGATGCCCTCCTGGCGGAGGTGCCGTTGCAGGTCGCGGACGTCGGTGAAGGTCGGCAGCGGGTTGCCGTCGGCGTCCCAACCGGGGTTGAACGTCAGGATGTTCCGGTCGAACATGCCCTGGAACAGGCCGATCGTGGTGGTGGCGTTGCGCATGATCTGGAATCGCCGGCCGTCGCCGCCGGCCGGGGTGAAGCCCAGCGCCGCATAGAACGTCCGCGACGCCGCCAGATCCTTGACGGCCAGGCTGACCGAGAAGTTGCCGAGGTCCACTGCTGCTCCTCCCGAGCTCGCGGCGACCGGCGACCGGCCACCGGCCACCGGCCACCGGCCACCGGCCACCGGCCACCGAGCGAAGATTAGGCTAAGCCCGTGGTCGCGGACTTGCCGAATCTTGCGAAGTTCGAATACGTCGACCAGGTGAACCGGGCGATCGACCATGCCGTACGCCATCTCGCCGGTCCGCTGCCGCTGGCCGAACTGGCGCGCGTGGCGCGTTTCTCGCCGTACCACTTCCACCGGATCTTCAGCGCGCTCATGGGTGAGACCGTGCACGCGTTCGTCAAGCGGGTGCGGCTCGAGCGGGCGCTCTTTCTCATGTCGCACCAGCCGCAGCTGTCCTTGACGCAGGTCGCGTTCGCGTGCGGCTTCTCGTCCAGCTCGGACTTCTCGCGCAGCTTCCGGGCCCGATACGGGGTGTCGCCGCGCGGGCTGGACATTGCCCAGTTCCGCGCCGGACGGCAGGCGGACATGCTGGAGGCGTTGGTGGCGCACCAGCGCCATCGGCTCGCGCCGCTGCCCGCCGGCGAGCATCCGGACGAGTTCGACGTCCGGCTGCGGCGGGTCCCGCGACGCCGGGTGGCGTACGTGCGGGTCCGGCATCCGTACGACGGTGGCGTGCCGGCCGCCGCGGCGCGCCTGGTCGCCTGGGCCGAGGCGCGCGGACTCGCCGGCGGGCAGTGGCTGGGCTACCAATGGGAGGACCCGGAAACGGTGCCGCTGGAGCAGTGCCGCTACGACGTGGCGGTGGAGATCCCGGGCGACCACGTCGTGGACGGCGAGGTCGGCGTCGCCGATTTTCCGGCCATGACGCTCGCCGAGATCGACGTCGCCGGGCCCGTCGAGCTGGAGCTTCGCGCCCTCCAGTGGCTGTACCGGACGTGGTTGCCGGCGAGCGGCTTCGTTCCCGACCACCAGCCCTGTTTCGAGGCCTGGAATGGCCGGCCGTTCGCCGGGGGCGGTCCCGACGTCGACCTGCGGGTGCAACTGGCCGTCGTCGCGACCGCGGCGGCCGCGCCGCGCACCCTCCGGCGGTAGACGCCGCGCACGTTCTGGTCATTCGTGTACGGAGAGCGGCACCGCAAGCTCGACGAGCGTGCCGCGGCCCGGCCCGCTGTCCAACCGCGCACTGCCGCCGGCGTCGTGGATACGCCTCTCGATCGACTCCGCGAGCCCGACGCCGCGCGGCTGCCGGGCCGGGTCGAAGCCGCGCCCACCATCCATTATGGACAGCCTTAGTTCGGCGCCGGAGACGGTCGCGCGCACCGTGGCCCGGTCGACGTCGGCGTGCTTGAGCACGTTGTTCAACGCCTCATGGGCGGCGTCCAACAGCGCGCGGGTCGCCTCAGGGGGCAGCCGGCGGCGCCAGTCGTCGCGCCCGGCCAGCTGGGCCACGTTGAGCTCGACCTGCAGGCCGGACAGCGTCTTGTCGTAGACGAGCTGGCGCAGCCCGTCGAGCAGATCGCTTTCGCCCTCCCCCGCGCTCGCGTTCTCGCCGGCGACGAACGCGCGCAGCCACGCCGCCTCGGCCGCGACACGCCGGCGCACCTGCGGGTCGGTGAGCCAGCTGCCCCGGCTGAGCGCCTCCAGCGTCTGCAGCGCGCGGTCGTGCAGCGTCCGCACGTGGCGTAGCCGCTCCCGCTCCCGCGTCAACGCCTCCGCCCGCGTGAGCGCCTCCGCCCGGCTCGCGTCGAGCTGCCCGGCCAGCCGGCGCAGCATGCGGGCGCACAGGAATGCGATGGTGGTGTTGCTGAAATAGGCAAGCGTGTTGGGGAAGAAGGCGATCGCGGGTTCGGGGTGCCACAGCAGGTCGCCCGTGTTGTACGCGCCGGACAGCAGCGCCGCCGCGGCGAACACCGTCAGGTAGCGCCGGTAGCCGATGCCGTACACGACCGAGCTGATGATGGTGTACGGGTACAGGTAACTCACCCACGTGGAGCCGTCGGCGACCCAGCTCAGCCGCGCGCCGACGCACAGCGCCAGCACGCACCACGCGAGGTCGATCGTCATGATCGCGCGCGGCAGGCGCCGGGCCCGCAGGCACACCGCGATCACCGCGAACGCCTCGACGATCATGGCTGTGGAAAACACCAGCGTGCCGGTCAGCCCCGGATACCGCGTCCAGCCCGCCCAGACGGTGGAGAAGATGTGGACCAGGCCGAAGATCCGGTACACCGTCCCGAGGTACGCCAGCCAGGACTCGACGGCCGCCGCGGCAGAGCGGGGTAACGAGCCCGCCGCACCGCTTTCCTGGCTCATCCGGTGCTCATCCGACGTTTCACCCGCGACCTCATGCCGGGCGGGCCCGGTGGGCCGGGTCGAGGGCGGCCCGGGTCAGCTCCGCCTTGTTGCCCAGCTGCAGCTTCGCCCGGATGCGCTCGACGTACGTGTCGACGGTCGCCTTGCGTACGCCCATCCGGCTCGCCACCTGCGCGTGCGTGAAACCGCTGGCGATGAGGTCGAGCGTCTGCTGCTCCCGCGGCGACAGCGCACCGGCGGCGGGCGCGGGCTCGACGAGGGTGGCGCGGACGAGGTCGGCGAGCTGGCCGAGAGTGCGAACCCGCCCGCCGCGACCGTGCGGACCGCCGCGACCAGCAGGTCCGGGGCGGCGTGCTTGGTGACGTACCCCGCGGCGCCCGCCTGCATGGCGCCGATCACATCGTCGGCGCGGCCGAACGCCGAGATCACCAGCACCCGGGACACCGCCGAGAAGCGGGCCACCGCATCGACGCACGGCCGGTCGCCGTCGTGGTACAGGTCGAGCACGATCACGTCGGGCGCGTGCCGCGCCGCAATGAGGTCCGCCAACTCCGCCGCGCTGCCCGCCGACACGGTCACCGCACACCCCGGCGACTCGGCGAGCACCTGCTCGATGCCGCGCCGGGCAATGGGATGGTCGTCAAGGACCGCGACCTCGATCATCTCGGACCACCGCCTGGATGTCGGCGCATGAACGACGCAGGTGGATATCCTCCCGCGAAGTAGGGGGCGGGGGAAGAGCCGGCCCCGACAACGCTGTGGGGCGAATGGGGGACGCGCCGTCCCGGCAATTGCCGACCTGACCGGCGCGGTACGCGGGCACAGACTGCTCACATCGGCCCCGTTCCGGGGACCGTAGGCAAAGCTCCCTGGAGGACATCGCCATGCCAGTGACCCAACGCCGCGCCGCATCCGCGCTCGCCGGAATCTGCCTTGCCCTGACCGCGGCCGTCGTTCCCGCCACCTCGGCGCACGCCAGCTGTCCGGACAACTTCTGCGGTACCTGGGGCAGCATCGTCGCCGACCCCTACCTGAGCGTGCGCCGGACGCCGGACCGTTCCCTGAACCCGATCGGCCGCGCGAACCACCTCGACGCGGTGAAGATCACGTGCTGGACCTTGGGCGAGTACATCGACCAGAACGCCCCGTGGCCGTCGGCGATCTGGGACAGGATCGTCGATGACAACACCGGCGTCGCCGGCTACGGCGCGGATGCCTGGATCCAGACCTCGTCCGACGTGCGCAACCTGGTACCGCAGTGTTGACCCGCCGCGCTCGCGCGGGCCGCCGGTCATGGCCGGCGGCCCTGCTCAGCCTGGCGGCGGTCGCGGCCGTCGTGCTCGTCACGCCCGGGGTCGCCTCCGCCGACGATCAGGGGCCGAACTGCGGGCCGGGGTGGACCCTCGGCCAGTACCGGCAGAGTCTCGATGATCCGTATGACGGTTGCGTCTACGACATCACCAACTTCGCCCAGCCCGCCGGCGATTTCCTGCGGGTCAGCGTCTACGCCCCCGGCTTCGATGCGTTGCGTAGCAACGCCGTCGACAACGCCGTCGCGAACTGGAACACCTCCGGCGCCCACCTGCGGCTCGCCCGCGTGAGCTCCACCGGGTACCCCAACCTCATCACCATCGCCACCGACAACTTCGGCGCCGACTGCGCCACCTCCGCCTGGGCGAAGTCCTGGGGCGGCACCGCCGGCGACGCGCTGCGCTACCGCATCAGCCTGAACGCGCAGACCCTCGGCTGCACCGCCAACCCGGATACCTGGACGGCGCTCATCGGCCACGAGCTGGGCCACAACCTTGGCCTGTTCCACAACAGCCACTTCAACGGGCCGCTCCAGCCGATGATGCGCGGCGCCATCCAGGCCAAGTTCCTGGAGGGCGACCCGATCAAGCAGGCGACGTTCACCGACCTCAGCCTGATCAACGCCCTGTATCCCCAGGTGCCGCGGCGGTGCGCGGCCAGCCCCGGCGACGACAACTGCAACGGCATGGACCCGGTCGATCAGGGCTGCGCCGACGCCGTGGGCCCCCCGCGGATCACCGTGCCCGGCGCGGGCTGGGTCGAACTGCACTACAGCTCGAACTGCGGCGCCAACTGGGCGAAGGCGACGACGACGGCCGCCGGTTGGCACATCTACCGCATCCTGGTCGAACGACAGTCCGGCCCGGACGGCCGTGCGCTGAGCATCGAGGATGTGCCCTGGTCGACGTTCTACTACGGGAACATGCTGCACTCCCCGAACAACATCGCCCATGCCTGCGTCACGTTCCGCAGTGACGCCGGCGGCTCGACCGGTAGATACTGCACGAACTGGTTCTGACCCGCTGGTCGACCCGCCGGGCTGACGGGCGTGGCGAGCCGGAAGCGGCGGCCGCTCTACGCGGCGGCGATCGTGACTGTCGCCGTCGCGGTGCGGGCGCCCGCGGTGACGGCGACGGTGACCGTCCCCGGACGCGCGCCGATCAGCGTGCCGGTGTCCAGGACCAGTACGGCCCGGGCCTGCCCCGCCCGTGCGGCCGCCTTGGCGTCGCCCGGCGAGCGCACCACGACGAGGCCGGGTCCGCCGCCCCAGGTGACGGTGGCGGGGTACCGCAGCGGAAACCGCAGGCCGAACTCGCTCGTGATGCCGGTCGCGGACACCGGCGCCGCCCCGCCGACGGTGACCTGCGCGGGCGCCGACAGGTCGATGCCGTCGATCACCGGCCGTACGTCGGCCCGCAGCCACTCGCGGGTCTCCGGGCTCGGCTCGCCCGGCTTGATCCGGGCCGGCCGGGCGTCGACCCCGATGAGCATCCAGCCGAAGAAGCCGCCCTGGTCGGGTGAGCTGTACGGGGTCTTGCCCACGGCCGGGGTGGTGACGTCGAGCACGCCGTCGGCCCGGGTGACCGAGGCGGTGTGCGCGTGGCCGGTGAACACCGCGACGGGCTTGCCGGAGCGTTCCCGGAAGCCGGCCAGCCAGCGCTGGAACAGCCCGGCGGCGAGCTGGTCGGACTGCTGCGAGGCGCCCGCTCCGGAGGGGTCGTGCAGCGGGTGGTGGAAGGAGACCACGACCCCGGTGACCGATCGGTCGGTCCCGGCCTTCGCCAGCTCCGCCTGCAGCAGCGGTACCTGATCCCAGTCCGACGTGCGCAGGTCGCCGGTGTGGGAGTCGAGCAGGATGAACCGGGTTCCCTTGTGGTCGAAGACCTGCCGCGCCGGCCGGCCGGTCGCCGCGGTGAACGCCTGCAGGCCGCCGGTCGCGGAGAGACCGGCCTCGTGGTTGCCCGGCGACCAGTACACCGGCAGGCCGGTCGGGACGTGGTCGCGCAGCAGCCCGTTGGCCAGCTCGAAGTCGGCGGGGCTGTTGTCGTCCACGAAGTCGCCGTTGATCAGGATGAAGTCGGGCCGGCTCGCGACCGCCTGGTCCAGCGCGCTCGCCGCCTGCCGCCCGGAGAACGAGTCCCGGCCGGCCGCCGCGCTGACGTGCAGGTCGGACAGCACGGCGAAGGTCCAGCGGCCGCCCGGAAGGCCGCCCTGCTCGACGACGCTGGGGTCCGGCAGCGGCGGATCGGCGGTGTCGGGCTGCTGCCCGACCTGGGCGGCGAGCCCGTCGAGGTCAAGCTGTCCGGCGTTCTTGTTCGTCTGCGACGTTTCGGCGAGGTACACCCGCAGCAGTGTGATCGGCTCCGAGAACCCGGCGGGAATGTCGCCGACGACCCGCCGCCAGCCCGTCCAGTCGACGGTGTCGGCGAACGTGAACGGCACGTTCGTGGTGCCCTGCGAGCGCAGCATCGCGCGCAGCCAGTGCCGCCGGCCGTCGCCGTTGACCCACAGCGCGAGCCGCCGGGCCCCGGCGGGCAGCGTGATCGGGCCCGGGCCGGCGACGGCGTAGGCGGCCGAGGTGCTGGCCTGGCCGGTGAAGTCGTAGGTCATGCGCAGTGCGTGGTTGCCGGCGTCCGCGCCGGGGCGGTCGGCCGCCGCCACGGTGACCACCGATGCGGTACCCCGGGCGGCGAGCGCGGTCCACGTCTCGGACGGCTCGAACTCGGCCAGCGGCACGTCGATCAGACCGACCGTGACCGGCAGCCTCGCCGTCACGGACTGGACCGTCGCGCTGATCGTCGCCGCCCGGCCGCCCGCGTCCGGGCCGCCGGTGACGGTCAGGCCGCCGCCGGGGGCCGCCGTCACCGCGATCACCCGCTGGTCGTAGTCGAGCCTCACGTCGCGGGCCGCCACCGGGGCGTCGAACCCGTCGGCGTCGTACCCGATCAGCTCGACGGTCACCGCGGCGCCCGGCTCGATCGTCACGGCCCGCTCGCTGAAGGCCAGCCGGTGCAGGTCGCCCAGGACGCGCAGGTCGTGCTCGCCGCCGGCGAACCCGGACCGGGCGTGCAGCGTGCCGGCACCGGAGCTCCGGGCCCGGAAGACGCCGTCGCTCGTCCAGCCCAGCCCGCCGGGCTCGGCCATCCACAGGATCGGACGCCGGGCCACCGCCACGGCCGCCCAGGTCTCGTCGTAGCCGGCGACCGCGACGTCCAGGCTGAGCCCGCGGACCACCCGGTCGGCGCGCAGCCGCACGTCGAGCCCGCGCAGGACGCCCGAGCCGGGCGCGGCGAACAGGCCGACGCCGTTGGGCACGGGTCGCTCATGGCCGTCCGACGGGGTGTTGACCACGCCGGCGCCGGCGTCGCCGGGCCGGCGGGCGACGAGCTCGGTGGAGCCGCCGCCGTCGAGCATGAAGGCGTCAGTGGCGCCCAGGCGTACCAGCAACTTCGCGGTGTCGTCGAAGCTCAGGCCGGCGGAGAAGTTCGCCGCGCCGTCGACCGCGACCAGCAGCAGCCGGTGTCCGCCGTCGAGCCAGCCGATGGCGGTGCGGGGCTTGGGTTCGTCGTTGCCGGTGCCCGGCGGGAAGTCGACCGCGGCGCCGTCGCGGACCAGGACCGCGCCGCTGCCCAGCGCCGTGCGCAGCGGCGAGCCGGCGTTGGTCTGCGCGGTGTACGACACGGTCACCGCATCGCCCGGCCGGGCGCCGGCCAGTGCCGCCGCGGCGGTCCCGCGCCCGAGAAGGATCCAGCCGTTCTGCGGTACCGCCGCCGCGGTGATCTGCCCGTTGACCGTGGTCACCGTGCCGGCCGTCACGACCAGCTCGGTGTAGGGGCCCGGGTCCTGGATGAGCGTGCGCGGCCCCGCGCCCCACTGCTCGGTGAACACGGCGACGCCGTCGGCGGGCACCGTCGCGGAGTTGACCGCGGCGAGCGAGCGCGCAACGCCGGCGACGGCGACGGTACCCGTGAGCACCAGATCGGCGAGCCGGGCCACCCGGTCGGCGCCGAGGGCGGCGACGGTCGACGGCTGGTTGGTGGCCTTGCGCAGCTGCCCGTGCTGGATCTCCGGCCCCTCGGCGGCGAAGGTCTCGGTGATGTCGAAGTAGTCGCCGTTGACCGCGGCGACCGCGTGCTGCGCGCCGGCGGCGACGGACATCGCCCGCGGCTCGCTGACCTTGTCGGCGACCAGGTCCGCGCTCACCGCGTCGCGGCCCAGGTCGGCGTTGAGCACGTGCACCCGGGTCCAGCCGGTGCGCCCGAACGTGTCGAACGAGGTCAGCGCGATCCCGGGCGCGACCGGGTGGTCGGTCCGGCCGGCCTCGACCGACTCGCCCGGCACGGTCGTGCGGTAGGTCGGCACCGTGTAGCCGAAGGGCCCGTGCCAGCCCGGGACGAACCGGCTCGACGCGCCCGGCCCGGAGCCCGGCCCGGCCGCGGCCGGGCGGCCGGTGGCGGCGAGTCCCGCCGCGGCGACGGCACCGACGATGAGGCCACGCCGCGTGATGCCGGCCGTACCGTTCCCAGAATCGGTCACGGTCGATCACTCTAGGGTCTGGCGACGCGCGAAAAAACAACCACTAGGCAACAATTGGCGAAAAATATCTACAACGAGCGGACCGGATCCTGAGCGATCCCGAGGTCCTGGCGTTGCTGGACTCCGGTGAACCGGTGGCGGTACTCATGCTGGCGGTGCTGCACTTCATCGACGACGAGGACGACCCGGCCGCGGGCATATCGCGTATGTACGACTCGGCCGGAGCTGCCGGGGCCGGTGATTCGGACGTCGGCATTCACCCCAGCAGGTGAATAACATCGACACTCTGCAACGGTCCCGACAACGCAGAGGAATACTACGGTCGCGCATCGCCCGTCGGGAACGGACGCCCGCCCAACGGTCTCCGGCGAGGCCGCCGACCGCGCGTGACGGGAGTTGACGTGACAGGACACCCCCCGGCTCCATCCGCCGCCGCGTTCGCACGAATCTGGGATGAGAGCCTGCCGGCCACCAACTTCATCATGGGTGGACGGGACCGTCGCCAGCAGGTGCTGCAGAACCTCACCGGTGAGCTCGTGACCGCCCTGGTCGACCCCGACGCGGTCCCGGGCGCCGGATACCGGGCCGGGCAGGAGATGGTGCGGCTCGGCCTCGCCGATCCCAAGATCATGGCCACCAGCATGCGGATCCTGCGACGGCGGCTGACGACCGACTTCGAACTCACCGACCCGCTCCACGCGGCGCGACTGCCGGTGCTGCTGGAGGACTTCGCGCTGGGGTTCGCCACCACGTTGAAGGAGCGGGCGCGGGAGGCCGCCGAGCAGATCTCCCGCGATCAGCGCGAAGCATGGCGAGCACATCAGCAGCAGCTCCAGGACAAGATCCGGTACACGCTGTTGCACGACCCCGTGACCGGCCTGCCGAACCAGGTGTCGCTGCTCAGCTACCTCGACCTGGTTCTGGCCGCGAAGCCCGACGGAAGGTTGGGGCTCTGTCAGCTCAACCTGCACCGGTTCTCCACCGGCGGCCCGGCGCCCGAAGCCGGCCTCACGGACCAACTCGTCCAGCAGATCGCCGGGCAGTTGCGCGTGCTCGCCGGCGAGCGCGAGTACTTCCTGGCGCATCTCGGCGGCGACGCCTTCGCCCTCGTGGTCGAGGACACGACCGGGCCCGACGACGCCGTCAAGGCCGGTGACGCCGCCCTGCGGCACCTGGCCCTGCCATCACCCGGGGACAGCCACGACGACGTCACCGCCACCGCCGGTATCGTCGAGCAGGCCAACGCGGCGACCACCGGCGTCGAGCTGCTCCGCGCGTCCAGCACCGCACTACGCTGGGCGCGCGCCGACAACAACGCAAGCCGATGGAGGCTGTTCAACCCGGACCGCGCCGCCGCGGAACTCCGTCATCATCGGCTGGGCAGCGAGCTGCCCGGGGCACTGCGCCGGGGCCAGGTCCGCCTCCTCTATCAGCCGATCCGGCAGCTGACCGACCACGCCATCGTCGGGCTGCACGCTCTGCCTCGCTGGCACCGCCCGGGTGGCGAACCGATCGGCACCACCCAGCTGTTGCGTCTCGCCGCGACCACCGGGCTGCTCCCCCGCCTCAGCACCTGTGTGCTGCGCGATGCCTGCGCCCAGGCCACCCAATGGCAGGATGCCGCCATACCCCCGTTCGTCCGGCTCGACCTCAGCGCCGATCACCTGCGCGAGCCCGATCTGCTCGCCGAGGTCGCCGCGATCCTCGACGACACGGGCCTCCTCCCGGACCAGCTGCACCTCGTCATCGGTGACACCGCCTACGACGACGCCGTCGAGGCCACGGCCGCCGCGCTGGACGGCCTCACCCGGCTCGGTGTGACCCTGATCGTCGACGTCGGCGGCGCGGGCCACGCGCTGGCGCTGCGGGCGCCGGTGCGGATCGTCAGCCTCGACCGGCACCTCACAAACGGCCGGCACGACCAGTTGAGCAACTACCGGGCAACCACCACGATGCTCGCCTGGCTCATCGAAATGTTCCACGACCTCAACTTCATCGTCACCGCCACCAACATCGAGAGCCGCGCCGAGCTGGACGTTCTCCGCGACCTCGGTTGCGACCAGGCGTGCGGCCCGTATCTCGGCCCGGCCCAGCCCCCGCTTGAAGTCGCCCGGCTGCTCGAGCCGACCGATGACCCCCTGCTGCAAGACAGCGCCTCAGCGTGAATGGGTGGCGAAGGTTCCGGATAATACCGACAAAACGGACTATCCGCGTCCCCGCCGTGAGGTTCGATCCGGCCGATTGTGACGTGGCCGAGCCCGGCAGAGGTGGCGGCGGGCGCGCGTAGAGGGCATCGTCATGGCTATGAGATCTTCTCACCGTTGGCGGGTGGCGGCGCTGCTGGTCAGTCTCGGGCTCGGGCTGACGGCGTGCGGCGGGAAATCCGCGCCGCAGGCCTCGTGGTCGGGTGGGCCGTCGTCGGCTCAGCAGTCGGGCGCGGGCGCGTCGCCGTCGGTGTCGCCGGCGCCGACCGGCAAGCCGGTGCACGTACGGCTGTACGAGAAGGACGGGGCGACATACGGCGTGGGCATGCCGATCATCGCGTACCTGTCGGCGTCGATCACGAGCGCCAAGGACTTCAACGCGGCGACCACGGTCACCGTGAACGGGGCGCCGGCCCAGGGCGCGTGGTACTTCCAGAAGTCCGCGGTCTACGCCGGCTACCCGATCGAGGCGCACTACCGCCCGGCCGAGTACTGGCCGGCGCACGCCGAGATCGCGATGAGCCTCGACACGAAGGGAAAGTCGGGCGGGACCGGGCTGGTGTACGACAACAGCCTGACCCTCGACATCAAGACCGGGGCGGCGAACATCGGCAAGGTCGACGGCGGCACCCTGCGGATGGTCGTGACCTCCGACGGCAAGCAGGTCTTCGACTTCCCGGTGTCGCTGGGCAAGGCGAGCACCCCCACGTTCAACGGCACCAAGGTCGTCATGGAGAAGAAGGCGGTCGAACACATGGTCGGCGACGGCTACGACGAGCAGGTGCCGTGGTCGGTACGGGTCACCAACTCCGGCGAGTACGTCCACTCGGCCAGCTGGAACGGCGGCAACATCGGCCAGCGCAGCACCTCCCACGGCTGCACCAACCTGACCGAGGCCAACGCCAAGGCCTACTTCGACTTCGCCCAGGTCGGCGACCCGATCAGCTACACCAACACCGGCGGCCCGACGATGCCGACCTGGGACGGGTACGGCGACTGGAACGTGGCCTGGGGCATGTGGCAGGCGGGCGGCGCGGTGCCGGCCGGCTGAGGCGAACGCGGCGAGACGACACTGCCGGGTGGCTTCGCATAGCGTTACCGCATGGCTGAACCGCCGGCGCGCACGCTGCAGGAGCTGATCTCCCGGACCGGGCACACGCCGGGCCGCGGAAGATCTTCCAGATCCCGCTGACCCTCCCGGCGATGGAGCCGACCGCCTACGCCCGGCTGGTCGCGAACCTCGCCGGCGTGGACCCCGGCAGCGCCCCCGCACCGCCGCCGCACCCGGACACGCCGACCGGCCGCGGGCCCGCCGAGGACCGGCCGGCCGGCGAGCGCGTGCCGACCCGCGCGCTGCTCGACGTGCAGGACGGTTCGTCGGCGTCCGGCGCGGCCGGCGACCCGATCGACATCACCCCCGCCGAGGTCCGCTTCGCCCAGCGGCTCGGCCCGCTGGTCAAGAGCCCGCGCGCGACCGAGCGCCTGCTCAACACGTACCGCCTGATCCGCTCCACCCGCCACGTCGGCTCCCGCTCCCGGTTCCTCGGCGGCGAGCACGTCCCCGGCGAGTGCCAGGCGGTGCTGACCCTGCTGGCCATCGCCGCCGGCTACCCGCTGCTCGTCGACCGCCTCCTGCTGGCGTTGCAGGACGCCGACCGGACGAGCAACGCCGGCACCTGGTCGCAGTTCGTCGCGGCCCTGGCCGACCCGCCCGTCCGGTCCGATCCGGCCGGTGCCGCGCAGGAGCAGTGGCTGACCCTCGCCCGCGCACTCCAGGAATGCCTGACGCCGGACGCCCTGGACGACCTCGACGTGTACCGCCGCTGGGGCCCGATCGTGGCCCGGTTCAGCTTCACCCCCTGATCTTCTTGAGCGTCGATGGAACGCAAAGGAACGAATAGGCCGATGTTCCATGCCGTTCCATTTCCAAGATACAGTTGCCTCGAATGCGAAATTACTCCTGTCAACTTGGTGGCAGCCTCCCCCATGATTGACGGCTAGCGTCGCCATGTGGCATTTCCCCGTAGCGAATCCACCGTCGAGATAATTCGCAAGCTCGACAGCCGGCTGTCGTTCCGGATGGCCGACCGGACCGAGTTGGACGACCCCAGCGAGCGGGTCGTGGTGCTGGTGCACACCGACGACCTCGCGGCGGCCGAGGCGGCCGGGCTGTGGACCGACTGGACGGCCGGGCCGGTCGCGCGGGGCACGGTCGCGTACGGCGACCTGGCCGCACTGGCCGCGCTGGACAGCGTCATCCAGGTCGATGAGCCCAAGACCGGCCGGCTGCTCATTCACGACAGCGTCCCGGAGATCCGCGCCGACAAGGCGCGCAAGATCCCGCCCGGTTTCAGCGGCAAGAACGTGATCGTGGGGGTCGTCGACACCGGGGTCGACATTTTCCACTTCGCATTCCGCAAGGACGACGGCAGCACCCGGATCGTGTCGTTGCTGGATCAGACGATCGAGCACCATTTCGAGATGGCCGGCAAGCCGACGGCCGACTCCACCTTCACGCTCCGGTTCACCGGCCCGGCGCCGAAGGAAGGCGCGGCCCGGCCGTTCCAGGTCACCGGGCCGATCAAGGTGACGTCAACCGCGGCCGAGTTCCAGGCCGTGCTGGAGGCGCTCGACATCATCAACCCGGGTGACGTCACCGTCGCCGGCGGACCGCTGGGGAGCCAGCCGATCGTGGTCGACTTCGTCGGCCGCTACGACCCCCGGGTGGTCGCGAGCGAGCAGGTCACGTTCGACATCGCCGCCACGAACTTCAAGTTCCTGCCGGCCGATCCGCCGCCGGAGCTGCACTACACCGTCGGCAAGGTGTTCACCCAGGCCGAGATCGACGCCGCGTTGCGGGCGAACGACGAGACCTTCCCGTCCAAGGACCGCGTCGGGCACGGTACCCACTGCCTGGGCATCGCGGCCGGCGACGGCTCGCAGGCCGGCGCGTCCGACAAGGAGTTCTGCTGCCACCACGCCGGCTACTACATCGGGGTCGCGCCCGATGCCGACCTCGTCGTGGTGAAGACGACGCTGCAGAGCGACGACTGGGTCCGCGGCGCCAAGCACACCTTCGACCAGGCCTGGCGGCCCGCCGGCGCACCGCTCAAGCCCGCGGTGGTCAGCATGAGCTTCGGCGCCCAGGGCAGCGCCCACGACGGCACCGACCCCGCCGAGCTCGCGCTCGACGCGCTGGTCGCGGCCCGTCCCGGCCGGGCGATCGTCGCCGCGGCCGGCAACGACGGCAAGTTGGTCGACTTCAGCAAGCAGCCGCACGACCAGTTCGGCGGCGGCATCCACAGCGCGAAGAAGGTCCTGGCCGGGAAGCCGGTGACGTTCCGGTTCACCGTCGAGGAGGGCGACCGCAACCCGGACGGATTCCAGATCTGGTACGGCGGTGCCGGCCGGCTCAACTTCCGGCTCACCACGCCGGACAACCAGTCTTCGGCCACGATCGTGCCGGTGCCGGACACGACCGACCCGACCAAGCCCGACCCGACCCAGAAGTTCACGCTCGCCGGCCACGCGGTGCGGGTGCAGTCCGTGCTGAACCGGGCGCAGAACAACAAGCACCGCATCGTGCTCGATATCGCGCCACCGGCGGGCGGCACGATCGCCGTGGGGACCTGGACGATCACGCTCACCGAGACCGCCGGCACCGACACCCCGGTCGACGGCTGGATCCAGCCCCAGGCCACCGACGCGCACGCGCGGTGGATCACGCCTGACCAGCGGCGCGAGAGCACCGTCGAGATGCCGGCCAGCGCCAAGAACGTCATCGCGGTCGGCGCCTACGACCCGTCCAACGGTCAGCTCGGCGACTTCTCCGGCCGCGGTCCGACCCTGGACGGGGAGGGGCGCATCAAGCCGGACATCACCGCGCCGGGCGTCGGCATCGTGGCGCCCAAGAACCTCGCCCGCGACAGCTGCTGGCGCCCGGACTGCTGCGTCAATTTCTACACCCCGGAAGACGGCACGAGCTCGGCCGCGCCGCACGTGGCCGGGACGGTCGCGCTGATGTTCGAGGCCAACCCGAACCTCACGTTCGCGGACGTGTTCACGAACCTCACCTCGACCGCCCGCAGGCCCGACCCGGACCCGACCCCGGGCAAGCCGAACAACGACTGGGGCTACGGCAAGGTCGACGCCGAGGCGGCGGTACGCAAGTCGCTGCCCGCGACGCCGGGAGCGCCACCGGCCCCGGCGGCCGCGGCGGTCACCGCCCGCGCCGACACGTACCGGCCCACGGCGGAGCGGCTCGAAGCGCTGCGGGAGCGGGTGCTGGCCAGCCCGACCGGGCGGCTGCTGTTCGCGCTGGTATCCGAGCACGTCGACGAGGTACGCCGGCTGGTCAACACCGACCGCCGCAGCCTCGTCGCCTGGCACCGCATGCACGGCCCTGGCCTGCTGCGCGGTCTGCTCGGCCGCTACGACGACGAGGTGCCGATCCCGGCCGAGCACGACGGCCGGCCGGTGTCGGACGGGCTCGGCCGGCTCCTCGACGCGCTGGCGGGCGCGGGCCGCCCGGCCCTGCGCGAGGCGATCGACACCAACCGGGCGCTGCTGCTCGCCGTACCGGGCGCGAGCCTGGCCGACCTCGACCTGCTGGAGGTGCGCTGATGGCGCCCCCGAACAACGTCCGGCAAAAGCTGGACAGCGCGCCCCCGAACCACGTCCTGCACAAACTGGACGGCGACCTGGCGTTCCGGATCGCCGACCACGCCGAGTCCGGCCACCCGGCCGACCGGGCGACGGTCCTCGTCCACGTCGTCGGTGACCTCGCCACCGTCGAGGCGGCCGGCCTGTGGACCGAGTGGACGATCGGCCCGATCAGCCGCGGCACCGTCGCGTACGGCGACCTCGAGGCGCTGGCCGCGCTCCCCGACGTCGAGCGGATCGAGGTGCCGCGGCGCTCCCGCAAGCTCCTGCACGAAAACGTGCCGGAGATGCGCGGCGACCGGGCCCGCGAGGTCCCGCCGGGGTTCAGCGGCAAGGGCGTCGTCGTCGGCGTCGTCGACCCCGACATGGTCGACATCTTCCACCACACGTTCCGCAAGCCCGACGACACGACGCGGTTCCTGGCGTACTTCGACCAGACCGTGCACCACCAGTTCGTCGTGACCGGCCCGGTGACCGGCGGCACCTTCACCGTCACGTTCATCGGACCGGCCGCGTCCGGGGCCGGGCGGGTCGCCGAGACCACCGACCCGATAAGCATTCCGACGACGGCGGCCGCGTTCCAGGCCGCGCTGGAGAAGCTCAACGGCATCAACCCCGGCGACATCGCGGTCACCGGCGGTCCGCTGCCGGGCACGCCTTTGGCCGTGGACTTCATCGGCCGGTACGACCCCGCCGTGTTCGACGGCGGCCGGCTGGTCCTGCTGCTGGAGCAGGTCACGCTGATCCCGGGCCACGACCCCGCGCAGACGATGGTCAAGACGAGCGGGCGCGCCTTCACGGCCGACGAGCTCAACGCGGTCCTGGCCCAGAAGAACGACAAGTTCGTGTCGCTGCACCCGGCCGAGCACGCCACCCACGTCCTGGGGATCGCGGCCGGCAACGGCTCGCAGGCCGGCACCACCCCCGACGGTGCCTGCTGCCGCCGGGCCGGCTACTACGTCGGCGTGGCGCCCGACGCCGACCTGGTCATGGTGCGGACCACGGGGTTCATCGACGACCTGGCCCGCGGGGCCCGGTTCGTCCTCGAGCAGCCGTGGCTGCCGGCCGGCGCGCCGCACCAGCCGGCGGTGGTCAACATCAGCAACGGCAGCGAGCTGTCGGCCCACGACGGCACCGACGCGGTCGAGAAGGCGATCGACGCGCTGGTCGAGGCGGCCGCCGGGCGCGCGGTCGTGGTGGCCGCCGGCAACGACGGCCAGCTGTTCGCGGACAACCTGCCGGCCGAGCGCCTGCCGAAGACCGGCGGCGCCATCCACAGCACCAAGGACGTCCCGGCGCACGGCACGCAGGCCTTCCATTTCACCATCCGGGGCCAGGACCTCGAACCGGACCTGTTCGAGATCTGGTACCCGGGCCCGGGCAGCATCAACATCAGCTTCACCGCTCCGGGCAACGCCCCGAGCACGCCGGTCCCGCCGAAGTCGGGCGCGGTACGGCTGTCCTACGCCGGGCACACGCTGCGCGTGCTGTCCACGATCGGCGAGCCCCAGAACGGCCGCAACCGGATCACGGCGACGATCGTCCCGCCGGACGGGCAGCCGATCGCGCCGGGGACCTGGACGTTGCGGCTCATCGAGACCGCCGGCACCACCACCACGGCCCACTGCTGGATCTCGTCCACGGAGGGCGACCCGCATCCGCGCTGGGTCCGGGCGGACCAGGAGCAGTCGGTCACGGTCAACGCGCCCGCCAACGCGAAGAACGTGATCACGGTCGGCGCGTACAACATCGCCGACGGGCAGCTCGCGGACTTCTCCGCCCGCGGCCCGACCCTGGACAACCGGATGAAGCCCGACCTGGCCGCGCCCGGGGTCGGTGTCGTCTCGGCCAAGAGCGTCGTGCGTCCCGGCTGGCTCACCTGCGACTGCTGCGCCGACTTCTACCTGCCGGAGCTGGGGACGAGCACGGCGGCACCGTTCGTGGCCGGCACGGTCGCGCTGATGTTCCAGGCCAACCCCGCGCTCACCTTCGGACAGGTACGCGACATCCTGCACGCCACCGCCCGCAAGCCCAGCCCGGACCCGGGGGTGCCCGACAACACCTGGGGCTACGGCAAGCTCGACGCCGAGCAGGCGGTGCGCCGGTCCCTGCCGGCCGCGCTGGCCGACACCCCGGTGACCGTGTCGGCCAGCGCACGCGCCAGCACGTTCCTGCCCCCGGCGGAGAAGCTCGAGGCGCTGCGGCAACGGGTCGAGGCCAGCGCGACCGGGCGGCTGCTGCTGGCCCTCGTCTCCGAACACGTCGACGAGGTGCGCCGGCTGGTCAACACCGACCGGCACAGCCTCATCGCCTGGCACCGCATGCACGGCCCGGCCATCCTGCGCTCGGCGCTCACGACCTTCGCCGACGAGGTACCGATCCCGGCCGACCACGGCGACCGGCCGATCGACGACGGCCTCGGCCGGCTGCTCGACGCCCTCGCCAACGCCGGCAGCCCGGCCCTGCGCCGGGCGATCCAGGACCACCGCCCGCTGCTGCTCGCCGTTCCGGGCGCCCGCCTCACCGACCTCGACCTGCTGGAGGTGCACTGATGGCCACCCCGGCCGGCACACTGGAGATCCTGGCCCGCGAACTCGCGATCGCGTTGCAGCCGCTGGAACAGCGGCTGGCCACCGACCGGGCCGACGGGTTCCTCAACGAGCTCGGGCTGCGGCTTCCTCCCGCGGTACTGACGGCGGTCGGCGCACCGATCGGTGTGCTGGCCCAGCAGGCCGCGGCGCTCACCCCGGTGCTGCAGGCCCTCGCGACAGCGGTCGCGGCGGAGGACAGCGCGGCGATCGTCCGGGCCGGCGTCGACCTGCTCGGCCGGGTCAAGCTGGTGCTCGACGCGATCAGCGCGCTCGGGCCCGCGGTCTCCGCCGCGGTCGGCGCGGCCACCGGCCTCCCGGCCGGCCAGAAGGCCGAGCTGCAGGCGCTCGCGACCGAGCTGCCCAAGCGGCTGCTCGACTTCGTGCTGATGTCCTATGTGGAGGCCAAGAGCGCCGACGCCATCCCCACGCTGCGGCTGCTCGGCGTCGTCGACGACACGCCCCAGACGGCCGACCCGAACGACCCGGTGCAGCTGCCGGTGCGGCACCGGGCGCTGCACCTCGACCGGCTCGTGTCGTTCTTCACCGACCCGGCGACCTGGCTCGCCGACGCGTACGGGTTCGGCACCCCGGGCTTCGACGGCCTGACCCTGTTCAGCCGGATCGGCGAGCTGCTCGACTTCCTCGACCTGCCGTCCCTGCTGCTGACTCCCGCCGGCGGCCCGAACGCCCTGGAGGCGTTCCTGCTGCGCTTCGCGGTCGACCCGGCCACCACGCCGCCGTCGCTCAGCACGCGGCTGCGGATCCCGGCGTCGTTCGACGTGTCCCAGAAGCTCGCCTCCGGCGCGGTCTGGTCGGTCGGGTTCACCGCCGCGTCGCGGTTCGAGGCCGGCCTCGACGCGCACATCACGCCCCCGTTCGCGCTCACCGTCAACGGGCTCGACGGCAGCGTCCAGCTCGACGTGTCCCTCGACCTGACCGCCGAGCGCGGCGGCGCGCCGATGCTCCTGCTCGGCGTCGCCGGCGGGTCGCGGGTCGAGCTGACGAAGTTCAGCGCCTCGCTCGGGGTCCGGGCCACCGCCGCGGCCGACGGCAGCGTGCAGACCGAACCCTTCGCCCGGCTCGCCCTGGAAGGCGGCCGGGTCGTGGTCGACCTGTCCGACGGCGACGGGTTCCTCACCAGCGTCACCGGCGGCGGCACGATCGAGGCCCCGCTGGCACTGTCGGCGTCGTGGTCGCCCTCGGGCGGCCTGCAGCTCGACGGCGGCTCGCTCGCGGTGTCGCTGCCGCTGCACCTGAGCCTCGGCCCGGTCGACGTCACCGCGCTGACCCTGGCCGCCGGGCCGCCGGTCGCCGGCGCGCTGCCGATCGAGGTGTCCGGCAGCTTCATCGCCACCCTCGGGCCGGTGACCGCGGCCGTCGAACGCGCGGGCCTGCAGATCGTGCCCCGGTTCACCAACGGCAACCTGGGCCCGCTCGATCTGTCGGTCGGGTTCAAGGCGCCCACCGGCGTCGGGCTCAGCGTCAACGCCGGGCTGGTCGCCGGCGGCGGGTTCCTGTCCTTCGACCCCGCCCGCGGCGAGTACTCGGGCGCCCTGGAGCTGGAGTTCGCGGACTTCCTCGCGCTCAAGGGCATCGGGCTGATCAGCACCCGCAACCCCGACGGCTCGCCGGGCTTCTCGCTGCTCGTGGTGCTCACCGCCGAGTTCGGCAGCACCGGGCTGCAGCTCGGGGAAGGGTTCACCCTGCTCGCCGTGGGCGGCATCCTCGGGCTCAACCGCTCGATGAACCTGCAGGCCCTCGTCGAGGGCGTGCGCACCGGCGCCGTCGAGTCGGTCATGTTTCCCAAGGACGTGGTGGCCAACGCGCCGCGCATCCTCAGCGACCTGCGCTCGTTCTTCCCGGCCGAGGCGGGCAAGTTCGTCGTCGGGCCGATGGCCAAGCTCGGCTGGGGCACCCCGACCCTGATCAGCGTCTCGCTCGGCGTGGTCATCGAGATCCCCGGCAACCTGGCCGTCATCGGTGTCCTGCGCGCGCAGCTGCCCGACGCCGGCCGGGCGCTGCTGCGCCTGCAGGTCGACTTCGTCGGCGCGCTCGAGTTCGACAAGCAGCGGCTGTGGCTCTTCGCGCAGCTCTTCGACTCCCGCATCCTCACCATGCCGCTCACCGGTTCGATGGGGGTCCTGGTCGCCTGGGGCGACAACCCGGACCTCATCGTCACCGTCGGCGGCTTCCACCCGGCGTTCCGGCCGCCGCCGCTGCCCTTCCCGGTGCCGGAGCGGCTCACGGTCGACCTGCTCAACAGGAGCGGCCAGCTCATCCGGGCGTCCGGCTACTTCGCGATCACCAGCAACACCGTGCAGTTCGGCGGTGAGGTGCAGCTGAAGCTCGGCTTCGACGGCTTCGGCATCGAGGGCCACCTCGGCTTCGACGCGCTGTTCCAGTTCTCGCCGTTCCACTTCGTCGTGGCGGTGCACGGCCGGGTCTCGCTCAAGGCGTTCGGGGTCGGGCTGTTCCACATCGACCTGCGCTTCGCCCTCGAAGGCCCGGCGCCGTTCCGCGCGCACGGCCGCGGCTCGATCGGCTTCCTGTTCTTCGAGATCTCGGCCGACTTCGACATCACCTGGGGCGAGTCCCGCGACACCACGCTGCCGCCGATCGACGTCCTGCCGCTGCTGGCCGCCGAGGTCACCAAGGTCGAGGGCTGGCTGACCCGGCTGCCGGCCGGTCGCGGCGCGCTGGTGAACCTGCGCCAGCTGCCGCCCGGCGACGGCCTGGTCCTGCACCCGCTCGGCACGCTCGTGGTACGCCAGCGGGCCATCCCGCTCAACGTCCGGCTCGACCGGGTCGGCGCCCGGCGGGCCCGCGACGGCCGCCGGTTCGGCGTCACCCCGCTCGACGGCGGGGCCCTGCAGCAGGCCGGGGTCGCCTCCGACAAGTTCGCGATGGGCCAGTTCCAGAACCTCAGTGAGGCGCAACAGCTGTCCCTTCCGGCGTACGCCGACCAGGACGCCGGCCTCGAGCTGGCCGGACGGAACGGCGAGCTCACCTCGGTGCGGGCGCTCCGCCGCAGCGCGCGGTACGAGGCGATCGTCATCGACAGCACCCGCGCCCACGCGCTCGCCGGCACGGTCGCGTCGGCGGCGCCGGCCCGCCCGCGCCCCGCGCCCCGCCGGCTCACGACCGTCAGCCCGGCCGTCTTCGGTCAGCTGCTCACCGGCAGCAGCACCGCCCGCTCGGTGCTGTCCCGGCAGGACGCCGGGGCCAAGCAGCCGTTCGCGGCCGCCGACACCGTGCAGCTGGGTGGCGGCCGGTTCGTCATCGCCTACGTCCGCAACAACCAGCAGGCGTTCCCGCCCACCCCGAGCCTCGGCGCGGGCGTGGCGGCGGCCTCCTTCCGCAGCCAGGCCGCCGCCGAGGACGCCCTCGCCGACTGGATCAAGGCGGCCCCGGGCCTGGCCGGCACGCTGCACGTCATCCCGGCCGCCGACGCCTCGGCCCCGCTCGCCGTGGCGAACACGTGGTCGGCCGGCGGCGCGCTGCCGTTCGCCGCGGCCTGGGCGACGGCCGACGCGCCGGTGGTCCGGCTCGGCGACGGGCGGCTGCTGGCCGTCTCCGGCGGCCAGTCGGCACTGTTCGACCCGGTCCGGACACTGTGGACACCCGGCCCGGCGCCCCTGCACGTCCACGATGGACACACGCTGACGCTGCTCGACGACGGCCGGGTGCTGGTCGCCGGTACCGACGCCGAGATCTTCGACCCGCGCACCGGCGGCTGGACGGCGACCGGCCCGTCCGCCACCGGCCCCGAATACCGGGACCACTCGGCGACCCTGCTCGGCGACGGCACCGTCCTGGTCGCCGGCGGCACCGGCGGCAGCGACGACGCGGTGACCGCGGCGGTCCAGCGCTTCGACCCGCACACCGGCGCCTGGACGGCGGCCGGCCCGATGACCGACGGGCGGGCCGCGCACCAGGCGGTGCTGCTCGACGACGGCCGGCTCCTCGTCGCCGGCGGCGTCGTCACCACCGGCGCCGGCGCCCGCCGCGCCACCGCCTACTGCGAGCTGTTCGACCCGGGCACCGGCCACTGGACGCCCACCGGCTCGCTGGCCGGCGCCCGGGCCGGGCACTCCGCGACCCTGCTGCCGGACCACTCGGTGCTGGTCGCCGGCGGCGACACGATCGGGTTGCGGCCCGACGGGACGTTCAGCGCCCGCAGCCTCGCCACCGCCGAGCGCTTCGCCCCGGCCACCGGCACCTGGCACGCCGCCGCGGCGATGCCCGGGCCGCGCACCCGGCACCGGGCGCTGCTCGTGCGCACCGGTGAGGTACTGCTGACCGGCGGCACCAGCGGCCCGGGTTTCACCGCCGGCTACCGCAGCGTCGTCGTCTACGACCCCGGGCACGACCGCTGGTCGCCCACCGGCGGGCTGGTCAACGGCCGCCGCGACCACGCCGTCGCGCAGCTCACCGACGGCCGCATCGTCGCCGCCGGCGGCCTGGGCGGCGACGACCCCACCGCCGGAACCGAGGTGTTCACGCCGTGAGCCCCCGCCGCACGAGCTTCGAGTCAACGAACCAAGGAGGCAAGACGCCGTGACCACCACCGCTCCGCCCGTGACCGGCACCTGGACCGCCGCGGACGACCTGACGCCCACGGCGACCTGGGACGGGCAGCACGACGGCCCGGTCCGGCTCACCGACGGCACGATCCTCATCGTCGGCGGGGCCGACGCGGGCTCGGCCCCGCTCGCCCGGGCCGCCCGCTTCGAGCCCGCGACCGGGGGCTGGACGCCCGCCGGCGCGCTGCACACGCCCCGCCGCCGGCACACGGTGACCGCGCTCGGCGACGGCGGTGCCCTGGTCGCCGGCGGCACCTCCGCCGCCACCCAGTTCCCGCCGCCGGCCCTGGCGACCAGCGAGCGGCTCGACCCCGGCCACACCACGTGGTCGCCGACCCCCGGCCCGCTGCACCACGCCCGCTGGGGGCACAGCGCGGTCGCCCTCGGCGACGGTTCGGTCCTCGTGGCCGGCGGCAGCACCATCCGGTCCGCCACCTCCCTCACCGCGCTGCGCAGCGTGGAGCGGTTCGACCCGGGCAGCGGCCAGTGGACCGACGTCGCGCCGATGAACGACGCCCGCACCGGCCACGTCGCCGTGGTCCTGGGCGACGGCAAGGTGCTCGTGATCGGCGGCACGGTACCGCTGGGCCCGGACGACGAGGCCGCGCTCGCGTTCTGCGAGCTGTACGACCCCGCCCACGACACCTGGACCGCGACCGGCAGCCTCACGGTCCCGCGGGCCCGGCACCAGGCGGTGCTGCTGTCGCCGACCACGGTGCTGGTCGTCGGCGGGCAGCCGCCCGGCCCGGACGACGACGCCGGGTTCGACCCGTTCCCCCGTGCGAGCGCCGAGGTCTTCAACCAGGCCACCGGCGCGTGGACCGCGGTGGCCCCGCTGCCGGGCGGCGGCCGGGAACTGCACCGCGCGGTGGCGCTCGACGACGGGCAGGTCCTCGTGGCCGGCGGCACCGACAACGTCCGCGACGCCGCCGGGTTCACCGCCCCGCTGGTGTTCGACGGCACCGGCTGGACCGCCGTGCCCGGGCTCGCCGTCGGTCGCTGGGGCTTCGGCGCGGCCGCCCTGCAGGACGGCTCGGTGCTCGTGGTCGGCGGCGTGACCCGCAGCGGCCAGGCCACCGCGGCCGGGGCCGGGCGGGAGCTCACGGCCACCACGGAGCTCTTCACCCTCGGCGGGACGGACTGACGTGAACGCGTACTCCTTCCTGCCGTGGCTGCGCACCGGGCTGGCCACGCACATCCTGACCCCGCCGGGCAGCGCCGCCCGGGCCTCCGTCGCGGTGCAGCTGCGGCTCAGCGCCGACACCGACGCCGGCGTCGTCACCCGCGACGTCGAGCAGCAGGTGCAGCTCTACGGGCCCGGTGACGTGGTCGGCGTCGACACCCGGGCGGTCAGCCGCCACGAGCCGCGCGCCTGGGTGACGAACGCCGAGCCGAACTACCTGGCGCACATCGAGTTCTACGACGAGGACTTCCCGTGGCGGTACAGCCCGGCGCCGCCGGACGGCACCACCGGCCGCACGGCGCCGTGGCTCGCGCTGGTCGTGCTGGCCGCCGGGCGCGACGGCGAGGACGGCGAGTTCACCGACGGGGTCAGCCCCGACCGGCCGCTGCCGTTCGTCACCGTCACCGACGCGACCGCGCTGCAGCCGCCGGACCAGCTCGGCGCCTGGGCCCACGTGCACGTCAACGGCGACCTGGCGGGCCAGGTCGTGTCGTCCGACATGGGCGTCGCCCTGCCGGCGCTGCAGGCCGTCCTCGCGGCGAACGCCGACAACGCGTGCTCCCGCATCATGTGCCCCCGGCGGCTCGAGCCCGGCACCGGCTACCACGCGTTCCTGGTGCCCGCGTTCGAGAGCGGCCGCCTCGCCGGGCTGGGCCTCGACCCGGCGGCCACCCCGGCCGCGCTGCACCCGGCGTGGGCCGTGCCCTACACCGGCCAGCAGCTGCCCGGCACGCTGCCGTACTACCACCGCTGGTACTTCACCACCGGCGACGGCGGCGACTTCGAGTCGCTCGTGCGCCTGCTGCAGCCCCGCAAACCGGACGAGCGGGTCGGCCGCCGCGACATCGACGTGCACCGCTCGGCCGGGCTCGGCCTGCCGGGCATCGTCACCCCGGCCGCCATCGGCGGGGTGCTGCGCCTCGGCGGCGCCCTGCAGGTGCCCGACCGCGCGCCGGACGCGTTCGACACCTGGGACGAGCCGTACCCGCACCCGTTCCAGCGGGCCCTGGCCGCGCTCATCAACCAGTCCGACGACGCCCTCGTGACCCCGGCCGCGCCGGTCGACCCGATCCTCACGCCACCCATCTACGGCCGCTGGCCCGCGTTCACCGCACGGCTGCTCGTGGAGCGCGACCACACCACGCCGGTCGGCAACGACCGCAACTGGGTGCACCGGCTCAACCTCGACCCGCGCTTCCGGGTCGCCGCGAGCTTCGGCACGCGCGTCGTGCAGGACCGCCAGGAGGAGTTCATGGCGGCCGCCTGGGCCCAGATCGGCGACGTCCTCGTCGCCAACAGCCGCATCCGCGCGGCCCAGCTGGCCCGCGAGGTCGGCCACCGGCTCCAGCTGCGCCACCTCACGCCGGCCCCGGCCCCGGCCGCCCTCGGCCGGCTCGCCGCGGCCGCGCCGTCGGGCCGCGCCCTCACCCTGACCGCCCCGGCCCACGCCCGCGTGACCCAGGCGACCGTCGTCGGCGGCCCGCGCCTCCGCGACGGGCTGGGCCTCGTCGCCTCGGCCGTCGAGGACGTCGCGGTCGGGTTCCGGGTCGCCACCAGCCGGGTCGGCCCGGCACCCGTCTCCCCCGCGATGCGGCGCATCGTGCGGCCCGGCTCCCGGCTCGTGCGCGGGCTGACGTTCCCCGCCGCCGCACCGCTCGACGCGCTGGTCCCCCGGCTCGACGACGCCGACGACCCGCTCACCGCGGCCCCGCCCAAGCGCCGGCCGGGCGCCCTCGTGGTCGCCGAGGACCTCGACGCCCGCCTGCACCCGGCCGGGCTGCCCGATCCGCTGCCGACCAGCAGTGACTTCGTCATCACCACAATCGGCGACCCCCGCGTACCGGCCCCGGGCGGCCCGGACAGCGCCGACGCGATCCGGTTCAAGGCCGCGCTCGCCGACGCCGCCCGCGCCACCGCCGCGGCCGAGCTCGCCGCGCGGACCGACCAGCGCGACCCGCTGCAGGTCGCGACGGCCACGACCGCGGTGCTCGACGGGCTCAGCGCCGACCGGACCGTGCCGCGGAGCCTGCTCACCGCGGTCCGCCTGCCCGAGCGGCTGCAGCCGTTCGCCGAGCGGTTCGTGGAGGCGATGGCCTATCCGGTGATCGACCTGCCGATGTACCGGACGCTGCTGGACCAGTCCGTGGACGTCTTCGTGCCCAACCTCGAGCTGCTGCCGCCGAATACGGTCACCCTCCTGGAGACCAACCGCGAGTTCATCGAGGCGTTCATGGTCGGGCTCAACTCCGAGATGGCCCGGGAACTGCTCTGGCGCGAGTACCCGACCGACCAGCGGGGCACCCCGTTCCGGCAGTTCTGGGACCCGCGCACCGCCCCGGCCCGGCCCGACGAGACGCCGGCCGAGCGGCAGGAGCGGCTCTACGACATCCGCCCGCTCGACCAGTGGCCGCCGACCGCCAAACTGGGCGAGAACGAGAACCGCGTGCAGGAGGACCTCGTCCTCGTGCTGCGCGGGGACCTGCTCAAGAAGTACCCGACGGCCGCGATCTACGCGCAGAAGGCCCGCTCGGTCGGCGCCGGGCTCGAACGCGTGCTCGTCGAGCCGCTCGACCCGGCGCACCCGACCCCGGACGAGATCCGGCTGCCGCTCTACGAGGCAAAGATCGATCCCGACGTGTACCTGCTCGGCTTCGACCTCACCGCCGAGCAGGCCCGCGGTACCGGCGGCGACGAGGGCTGGTTCTTCGTCATCAAGGAGCGCCCGGGCGACCCGCGCTTCGGCCTCGACCTCGACCCCGACGGCCCGGTCGAGGTGTGGAACGACCTGTCCTGGCCCGCCGTCGACCCCGCCGGCACCGGGTTCATCCGCCTCGACGTGAACACGACCCCGGTCGTGCTCCAGGAGTTCGACAACCCGGTCGACGACGCCGAGAAGGAAGACCAGCACGCCGAGGACCTGGCCCTGCCGCTGTGGCACGCCGGGCTCAGCTCGGCCGATCTCGCCTACATCCTGTTCCAGGCACCGGTACTCATGGCGGTGCACGCCGAGGAGATGCTCCCGTGACGACCCCGCTCAGCGACGCGTACCCGGTGCTGCTCGGCCCGGTACGGATCGAGACCCGGTTCACCGCCACCGACCTGCTGGTCCGGGTCTTCCCGGACGACTGGTCGGTGGACAAGTTCGAACCGCTGCCGACCGCGGCCGAGGTGGGCGCCGTGGACACCTACTGGACCGGCGTCTGGCGCTCGGGCGGCAACCCGGCCGCACTGCAGGCCGCGTTCGACCAGCTCGCCACGCGCGTGCCGGCCGGCCGGGCGACGTGGCTGCTGCAGACCCGCGTCCCGGCGAACCCGGCCGACCAGCCCGCCGGCGTGCCCGCCACCACCACGGTGCTGACCGTCGTCACGCCGGCGGCGGTGGCGACCGCCGACCGCGCGCCCAGTATCACGTACTGGACGGCGGTGTGGCGCGCCCACGGCGACCGGATCCGGCTGCGCCAGGCCGACATCGCGCTGCAGACCGCGGTCGGCGCGACCCGGGCCGCCACCATCCGGGGGCGCCGCCCGGCCGGCATCGACGCGGCCACGGTCGTCCGGGTCAACCCGGCGGACCCCAACGACCACGGCGACGACGTGCTGGTCTCGTTCCTCGTCCTGCCGCCGGTTCCGGCCAGCGGCCTCGCCCCGCAGTCCTGGACCCAGGCGGCCCTGGCGCGCCTGCTGCCGGACCGGTTCACCGTGCTCGGGTACCTCGGCGGGCAACAGGTCGTGTCGGTCACCGGCGCCACGGTGCCGGCCACGCTCGCCGTGAGCCCCAACCCGGGCGCCACCGACCAGCTGTCGGTCGACCCGGCGACCGGGGCCCTGCACGTGCCGCCGGAGCTGCGCTGGATGACCGACTTCGATCAGGCGGTCGCGGTCGGCATGGGGGTGCGCATCCCGCTCACCGACCAGATCCGCCATGGCCTGGACCGCCTCGTCGTGCTCGGGCTGCGCCAGCAGAAGACCCCGGAGCAGACCGCGACCGACCTGGCCGACCTGTACACCAGGCAGTCGCGCAGCCCCGCCGGGTTCGCGTTCGTGCCGCAGGGCACCGCGACAAACAACACCGAGCAGGCCCCGGCCGGGGCCGACGACACCGGGCCGGTGGCGGCGACCCAGGCCGCCGCCGCGGCCCCGGCCGACTGGCTCACCAAGACCGACGGGCAGTGGTTCGCCGAGCTGGTCGGCGTCGACCCGGCCGCCGTCGCGGGCGCGCCGAACCAGCAGAACACCGACCAGCGCGACGCGCGCGCGGCAAACGTCGCGCTGTGGCCGGCCACCTGGGGCGCGTACCTGCAGTCGACGCTGCACCCGCTGCTGGGCCCGGCCGCGATCGACCAGACCCGCGAGTTCTTCACCCGCTACGTGTCCGGGCGCGGCCCGGTGCCGGCGGTGCAGATCGGGCGGCAGCCGTACGGGATCCTGCCCACCACCGCGTTCTCCCGGCTCGTGTGGCCGGACGCGCAGGCCCACCGGCGGCGGCTGCACCAGGTGCTCACCGCGATCGGGGCCGACTGGCAGGCCGCGTCGGCGCACGTCGGGCGCCTGCCCCGGCCGGACGACCCGGCGAACGCGGGCGACCCGCACCAGGTCCTGCTGGACATCCTCGCGCTGCACCCGACCTCGGCCGAGTTCTACCAGCGCTACGCGCGCAGCGTCGAGGAGGTCTACAACCGGGAGAACCTCGGCGGCCTCGGGCCGGCGGTGCTGCCCGCGCTCGACGCCCTCCAGATGCCGCAGCCGGTCCGCGCCCTGCTGACCCGCCTCGGCGCCGCCGGCCCCGACCCCGACCTGATCCGGCGGCTGTTCGCCGATGCGCAGCAGCCGATCCTGGCGCCGCTGGTCGACGACCGGCCGCTGTCGGAGACCGACCCGGTCCGCGAGTACACCACGGACCACCGCAACTACCTGGCCTGGCTGGCCGGCCTGGCCGGCACGCACCTGGAGCCGATCCGGCTGGAGACCGGCTTCCTGCGGGACCGGCCGCCCGCCGCACTGCTGTACCTGCTGCTGCGCCACGCCGTCCTGCTCGGCTGGGAGGACGCCGGCCGCCGCCTCGCGATCGCGGCCGGCAGCCCGCAGGTGCCCGACCCGGCCGACCCGCCGTTCGTGCACGTCGCCACCGCGACCGGTTCGGAGAGCCGGTTCCGGCAGCTGTACTCCCCCGACCCGGTCATCACCGGCAACGCCGACCAGCGCGTGGTCGACTTCGTGCCGGTCGCGCTGGCCGCCGGGCAGCCGCCCACGGCCCAGCTCGCCGAGCAGGTGCAGGCGCTCGGCCTGCTGGAGAACGCCGCGACCGCGCGGCTCGAACGGGTGCTCGTCGAGCACCTCGACACCGCCACCTACCGCTACGACGCCTGGCGGCTCGGGCTGGCCAACGAGCGCCTCGCCGAGCTGCGCTACGGCACCGGCGGCAAGCTGCGCGGGGTCCATCTCGGCGCGTACGGCTGGCTCGAGAACGTACACCCGCAGCCGCCCGACCACCGTCAGCCGGTGCACCTGACGGGCCCGCTCGCCCAGCTGTTCACGCCGCCCGGCTCGACCCCGCTCGTCCAGGACCCGACCGGAGGCGGCTTCGTCCACGCGCCGTCGCCCGCGCAGGCCACCACCGCGGCGGTCCTGCGGGCCGGGTATCTGGCCAACGCCTCGCCGGACAACCGCGACGCGTTCGCGGTGAACCTGAGCTCGGAGCGGGTCCGCCAGGCGCTGAGCGTGCTCGACGGGATGCGGCAGGGCCAGGCCCTCGGCGCGATCCTCGGGTACCGCTTCGAGCGTGGCCTGCACGACCGGTTCGGCGAGGCCGAGCTGGACACGATCATCGACGGGCTGCGCGGCGCGTTCCCGCTGCGCGCCGGGAAGCTGTCGACCGCCGAGCCCGGGACGCCGGCCGAGCTGGTCGAGGCGCGCAACGTCATCGACGGGCTGGCCCTCGTCCGCGTGGTCACGCGCACCGACGCGACCGAGTACCCGTTCGGCGCCAAGGGCCTGCCCCCGGCGAGCCCGGCCCAGCTGGACGCGCTGCACAAGGAGCTCGACCGGCTGCTGGACCTGCACGACGCGGTCGCCGACCTGGCCGTCGCCGAGAGCACGCACCAGGCCATCTCCGGCAACCCGGAGCGGGCCACCACCACGCTCGACACGTTCGCCAAGGAGGGCTTCCCGACCGACCCGACCGTGGTCCGCAGTCCGCGCAGCGGCGTCACGCTGACCCACCGGTTCGGCGTGGTGTTCAACCCGGGCCTCGGCGTGCCGGGCAACGGTACCCCGCGCGTGCAGGCCGAGCCGGCCGTCAACGACTGGCTGGCCGACCTGCTGCCCGACGACGACGACGTGGCCGCGACGGTGACGTGGACCGACCCCGTCTCCGGCAACGCCCGCAGCCGTGTGGTCACCCAGGACGACGCCGGGCTCGAGCCGCTGGACCTGCTGTGGGCCGTGCGCCCGGCCGGGGAGGCGGCGATGACCGACCTCGACGACCGGATCCTCGGCGTGGTGTTCGCCCGCGACCAGCCCCGCCCGGATGCCGAGCTCACCATCCGGTACACCACCAAAATCTCCGGCAAGGTGACCTTCTTCGAGCTGTCGCCGCTGGTGGCGTCGCTGCGCACCCTGGTCACCACCGGACGGCCGCTGGCCCCGACCGACCTCGTGCCGGCCGCCGGCACCGCCGACGTCGACCGCACCGCGGACGACGCCGTCACGCTGCGCCGCGAACGACCGGCGGCCGTGCGCAAGAGCCTCGACGACCTCGGCGACGAGGTGGCCGACTACATCCATGACCTCACCCAGGCCCAACCGGCCTCCCGGATCGCCGCCATCGACACGTTCCTGCGCCGGTACGCGGAGCTCGTCGTCACCGGCGGCGGCTTCGGGCTGGTCCGCAGCGGCTGGGGTGAGCTGCTCGCCTGGCGGCGCGGCGTGTTCACCGACGTCCTCACCGCCGTCGCCGCCACCGCCGCGCGGATGGCCGGGCACCTCTCCACGGCCAACGCGCTCATCGCGCAGGAGGCGGCGCTGCCCAACTCGGCCACCGACGAGGCCCGCTTCCAGCTCCTCCAGCAGGCCGAGCGGCTGATCAAGACCATGCCGACCAGCCCCCGCCCGCCCAAGCCGGCCACGCTGCGCGGCAGCGTGCGCAGCTCCCGGGACAAGTTCGCCAACCGCCTCAACGCGCTGCAGGGCATCGCCGGCACCCACGACAACACCCTCGCCGCGCTGCTCGACGACGTCGGCAAACTCCTGCCGCTGACCGACTTCGACGCGACCGGCCTCGACCTCACCCCGCTGCGGGACCGGGTCACCGCGTTCGCCGCCGAACTGCTCAGCCGCGCCCAGGCGCTCCAGGCCGACATCACCGGGCGGCTCACCGCCGCCGACGCCGCGCTCGCCCAGTACGACCAGGCCGTCACCGCCCCCGACAAGGTCGCCGCCGGCCTCGCCGCACTCAAGGCCCTGCTCGGCCCGGACGCCCTCGCGGTGCCCGAGTTCACCGCGACCGACCAGCTCGCGCGGGACCTGCACAACGCCCGCAACGACAGCGACCAGCTCGTGCAGCACCTCACCGCGGCCGGGCGCGACTTCCCGGTCGACGACTGGCTGCACGGCGTGGCCCGGGTCCGGGAGCCGTTGCGGTCGTGGGAACGCGTGACGCTGCTGAGCGACGCGCTGCGCGACCGGGGTGGCCTGCTCGGCGACCCGTTCAACGCGAACGACCCGGAGCTGGAGCCGATCCAGCTGCCGTACCAGCCGCACGACCATTGGCTCGGCCTCGAGTTCGCGGCCGGCGCGGCGATCACCGAGGACCGGCTGCTGTTCACCGCCCACTACGCGGGCAACGACCCGCCGTCGAGCCAGCACCAGCGCTGCGGCCTGCTGCTCGACGAGTGGACCGAGGTCGTCCCGGCCGCCCAGGAGACCACCGGCATCGCGCTGGAGCTGGACCGGCCCGACTCCGAGCCGCCCCAGGCGATGCTGCTGGTCGTGCCGCCGGCCCGCACGGGCACCTGGAAGACCGACGACATCGTCGCCGCGATAAACGAGACCTACGACCTCGTACCGCTGCGCGCCGTCGAACCCCAGCACCTCGACACCACCGCGTACGCCCAGTTCCTCCCGGCGACGCTCCTGTCCGCGGCGGCCCAGCCGATCACCATCAGCACCGATCTCGCGATCGCCAACCTCCGGTGGAAGACCAGTGACTGAACCCACGCGCATCGACGACCTCCCGGCCGCGCTGGCCACCCGCGCCTTCCCGACGATCGGCCGCTGGAACCGCCTCGAGGGCCGGCCCCGCACGACCGACTTCGACCGCGCCCTGCGCGCCGAGCTCCGCGATCCACTGTGGATGCTCACCCGCCAGTGGCAACTGGGCGAGTTCCGCGGCAGCGACGCGGGCTCCCCCGTGACCGCCTTTTATTCCATCGGTACCGCAAACGTGTCCGCGCCCGCCAAGCAGCCGATCGAGGCCGCGGCCGAGCGCCGGACGGTCCCGATGGAGCGCGGCCCCGACCCCGTCGCCTACGACCTGCGACTGGCGATCGGACGCCGCTGGCTCAAGCTGCTCGGCAGCTCCGTGCTGCTGCGGCTGTTCCGCGACAAGTACGTCGACGAGTACCCGATCGCCGCACCCGACCCGGCGGCCGACGCCGACACGCCCCGCACCGCCCACCCCGAGGTGTGGGCCCAGCTGCAGGCCGTGTCGGGGCGCCGGATGGACGGTTTCGCCCTCTACCGGCACCTGGTCAACGGCGGCCACGCGTACGACGGCATCCCCGGCAGCACGCTGTTCCGCGCCCAGCTGGACGCGCTCGGCACCCGGCTCGTCACGTGGTTCAACGGGCTGATCGACCAGCCCACCGGACCGTCCACATGGGACCCCCGGCGCCTGGAGCACCACTTCTCGGTCGACGCCGGCGGCACCACGCTGACCGCCCCCGAGTACCCGGGCGGCTCCCTGGACTGGCACACCTTCTCGGTCGACACCGGCGCCCCGGCCGCGACGGCCGCCACCACGGCGACCGTGAACCGCACCGTGCTGCCGGCCCCGGTCCGATTCTCCGGCATGCCGCTGCCGCGCTGGTGGGCGATCGAGGACGGCACCACCAACTTCGCCGCCGTCCAGCCCGACAGCACCGACCTGATCCGGCTCGTGTTCCTCGAGTTCGCGCTGGTGTTCAGCAACAGCTGGTACCTGCTGCCGTGCGACCTGCCGGCCGGCACCCTCGCGAACATCCAGGGCCTGGCCGTGACCGACGTGTTCGGCCAGCGCCAGTGGATCACCCCGGCCGGGGCGGGCGTCGAGAACGACTGGCAGCGCTGGTCCATGTACACCCTCGACACGCTGCAGGCCACCGACGCGGCCGACACCCGGCTCCTGCTGCCCGCCCACGCCCCGCAGATCGCCACCGGCCCCGCCCTGGAGGACGTGTCACTCATCCGCGACGAACAGGCCAACCTCGTGTGGGGCGTCGAACGCACGATCAGCACCCCCACGGGAGACCCCCGCCGCGGCGACGAGATCGCCGCCGAACTCCTGGCCCAGCAGCGGCGCCTGCACCCGGCCGCGCCGCCCGACGAGCCGCACGCCGCCATCGCCTACACGGCGATGAACGACGTGCCGGCGCACTGGATCCCGTTCATCGCCGCCCACGTGCCGGACGACTCCCGCTCGGTACAGCTGCAGCGCGCCGCCCTGCCCAGCCCGGTCGACGGCGCCCCGGTACGACCCCACACCGCACTGCTGCGCGAAGGACTTCCCCAGGCGTACTTCGTCAACGAGGAGGAGGTACCGCCGACGGGCACCACCCTGGCACTGGCGTTCCGCCGCACCAGGTCCGCGGACGGGAGCGTCACCGTGTGGCTCGGCACCCGCCGGGGCACCGGCCGCGGCGAGGGCTCCAGCGGGCTCGCCTACGACATCATCACGCCGACCGGCTGAGCCCGGCTCGCCGGGCGGCCCTTCGGCCCGGCCGTATCAAGCGACGACGTAGCGCATCCGTACGTCATGACCGACAACACGTTGTGGCTCAACTGGCGGGGCGTCGAAGGTGACGAGCGGCTCAGGAACAGCAGCTTGTCCCGCAACGGCGCCTGGGTGGGGCGCCGTTGAGACCAGGGCCGCGGCGAGCGCCTTCGCCCCGGTGGCCGCGAGCTTCGCCGACCGGGCGCGCCTGCTGACCAGGGTCGACCAGCAGGGCCGCATCCGCGTCGGCCGAACCGCCTTCGGCGACGAGCTGTCCTCCACCGGCGGCGAGGCGACCCAGTTCGCCGGCCGCCCGGCCATCGCCATGGACGGCGATTCCGCCATCCTGGCCTGGAGCGCGGCCGGCGCGCTGGAGTACGCGACCGGCGGCCCCGGCAACTGGACGTCGCCGGGCCCCGTCGGCGGCTTCACCGACCGAGCGCCCGCCCTGGCCGTCCTGCACGGCACGGCCTCTGCGCCTGGAAGCAGTCCGGCACCGAGCGGATCATGTGGTCCGAGCACCAGCTGGGCACCTCGTCCTGGTCCGCCCCCGAGCCGCTGCCGCTCGTGGACGGCGGCGCCAACACCAGCGACGTCCCGGCCCTGGCGGTGACGGGTCGCGGCCTGGCCATGGCCTGGAAGGGCGTGGCCAACAACGACCCGCGCCTGTGGTTCTCCGAGTGGGAGCCCGGCGGCCGCTGGTCCACCCCGCACACCGTGGACCCGATCGACGGCGCCGTCCTGACGAGCCACGGCCCGGGCCTCGCCCACTTCGACGGGACACTGGTCCTGGCCTGGAAGGGCGCGGGCTCCGACCAGCGGGTCTGGTGGTCCAGCCGGGTGGACGCCAACCGCTGGGCGACGCCGCAGATCGCCCACCCGACGATCAACTCCGCCGCCGGCCCGTCCCTGGTCGCCTACGCCGCGCTGCACCCGTGACCTTCGTGCCACCCGGCCGATCCGGTCGAGGCCGCAGGTCCAGCACTGCACGAAGTGGGCGGTCCGGTGCTGAGCGCGCCGCTGTTGATGAGTTCGGTGGCGAGGGGCACGATCGGATGCATGCAGGTCAGCGTGTGGTACTTCGGGGACTGCCCGAACTGGCGGCTCGCCGAGCACCGGATGCGGGAGGCGCTGGACGAGATCGGCCGCGGCGATGCACAGGTACAGCTGCGGGCGGTGGAGACCGAGGCCGACGCGGCCGCTGCCGGTTTCGCGGGGTCACCGACGTTCACAGTGGACGGCGTCGACTTGTTCGACGCCCCACCCGCCACGGGCGCGCTGACCTGCCGCGTGTATCCCACGGCCGGCGGGCTGGCCGGCGTGCCCGAGGTGCGTGACCTGGTCGCCGCGCTCATCGAGAAGGTGGCGTGACGTTCCAGGTGTTCCGCGCGAGCGTGACGAAGCTGGGCATACCCTCGGTCGTGGGCCACTTTCCGCGCCGCGCGCCGCCCGGGTCCGGTGGCGGGGCGGCCGCGGCGAGCACGGTGGCGGTGATGACGCGCGGGGCCTGCGCCGGGTCGAGCCGTCCGGCGGCGCACTCGTCGGCGGCGGCGTGCACGATGCTGTAGAACACCGTCACGAGCCAGCTGACCGGCAGGTCCCGGCGGAACGCGCCGGTGTCGCGGCCCCGTTCGAGCAGTTGCCGGACCCGGGCCATCGGCTGGTCGTGGTGGGCCCGGAGGCGCTCTTCGCCCAGCTCGGTCGCCGCGGCCGACTTCACCGCGTGGAACTGGTGCACCAGCTGCCACGCCGAGCCGATCAGCTCCCCGAGCGCGGTCGCCGGCTCGGCGTCGAGCTCGACCCGGCCGAGCACCTCGTCGCACTGCGCCAGCAACCGGGCCAGTACCCCCTCGACAAGGTCAGCCCGGGTGCGGAAATGCCCGTAGAGGGTCATCCGGCCGACGCCGGCCGCCGCCGCGATGTCCGCCAGGCTCGCCTGCCGGTCACGGCTCAGACAGGCCAGTCCGGCGTCCAGGATCGCATCGATGTTCCGCTGCGCGTCGGCCCGCCGCCGCCCCGCCGCCGGTGCTGCCGACATCACACCACCCCCGCCTCATCCGCACTAACTCAGACGAGCATATACGAGTTACGCTTCCTCATAACTCGTACCGCATTGCTTGACTTAGGAGGATGGCGTGACCGCACCCACCGCTGCACCGACACCCGCGATGGCCGAGACACCCCCACCGCGGCGCTGGCTGGTCCTCGGGCTGCTCGGCGCCGGGCAGTTCATGCTGATCCTGGACATCACCGTGGTGAACGTCGCGCTGCCCCACATCAGCGCCGACCTGCACCTGGGCCGCATCGCCCTGACCTGGGCCCTCACCGCGTACACGCTGTGCTTCGGCGGGCTGATGCTGCTGGGCGGGCGGCTCGCCGACCTGCTCGGCGCGCGCCGCACCGTGCTGGCCGGCCTGGCGATCTTCATCGCCGCCTCCGCGCTCAGCGGCGCAGCGCACACCGCCACCACCTTGATCGCCGGCCGGGCGCTGCAAGGGGTCGGCGCCGCGATCCTGTCGCCCGCCGCCCTGTCGATCGTCACCACGACCTTCACCGGCGGTGCGCGCAACAAGGCCCTCGGTGTGTGGGCCGCCCTCGGCGGTACCGGCTCAGCCGTCGGCGTGCTCTTGGGCGGGGCGCTCACCGCCGGCCCCGGCTGGCGGTGGATCTTCCTCATCAACGTCCCCGTCGGCGTGGCCGTCCTCGCCGCGCTGCCGCTGCTGACCCGGGCGTGGCCGGCCAGCCGTCGCCGTGAGCGGCTCGACCTGCCCGGCGCCACGCTGATCACCGCCGCGACCGGGGCCGCCATCTACGGGTTCACCACCGCCGGCGACGACGGCTGGAGCGGCGTGCGCACCCTGGTCCCGCTCGCCGCGGCCGTCGTCCTCACCGCCGGGTTCCTGCTGCTGGAGCGCGGCCGCCGCCAGCCACTGCTCGACCCGCGGCTGCTCACCCGGCGGCCGATGGCGGCCGGCGCGTTCCTCATGCTGGTGGCCACCGCTCTGCTGGTCGGCGGCCTCTTCCTCGGCTCGTTCTGGCTGCAGCACGTACGCGGCTTCACCGCCCTCGCCACCGGCCTGGCGTTCCTGCCGACGGCGGTGATGACGATCGCCGGCGCCCATCTCGGCAGTCGCATCCTCGGTCACGCCGGCGGCCGGGCGGCCGCGGCCGGCGGGCTCGGTGTCGCGGCGGCAGGCGCCGCCGTCGCCACCGCCTGGCTGAGCGCACCCGGCCTGATCATCGGCCTCGCGGTCCTCGCCGCCGGTCTCGGCGCGACGTTCGTCGCGGCGACCTCCACCGCCCTGGCCCACGTCGACCCCCAGCAGGCCGGCGTCGCCTCCGGGGCCGTGAACACCTTCCACGAGCTCGGCGCCGCGATCGGTGTCGCCGTCGTGTCCAGCCTCGCCGCCGCCGGCCTCGGCGCCGACCCGACCAGCACCGGCTTCACCCGCGGACTGCTCTTCATCGTCATCCTCGGCGTGATCGCCGCGGCCGTCGCCGCGGTGCTGATCCCGGCCGGTCGGCCACCGGTGGGCGCCGTCCGCCACATGCACTGACCGGGCCGCCCTGCCACCGCAATGCCAGCGGGATCCGCATGCTGCGCCGGCCCGCGCAGCATGCGGCCGGCGGTAAGGACGATCGACGGCCCGACGGCCGGTCAGAACGGCATGTGCACCGGCGCCCCGATGCCGATCCGGTCGGCCACCATGGCCTGGAAGTGCGGGCAGCTGGTGAGGTCGTCGTGGTCGCAGGTCAGCGCGCAGTCGATGAGCTCGAGGGACGCCTGCGCCTGGGCGATGCGCCGCGCCAGGTCGGCCCGGTGCCGGCGCAGGACCTCCGTGCGCTGCGCCGGGCTCGGGGCGGCGATCATCGCGCGGATGTCGTCCAGGCCGAACCCGGCCTCCTTCGCCCGCAGGATGACCGCGATCCGGTACAGGTGGTCCGCACCGTAGCGCCGGCGGCCGGCCACCGCCCGCGGCGGCGACAGCAGCCCGACGGACTCCCAGTGCCGCAGCACATGCGTGGCCAGGCCGAAACGTGCGGCGATCTCGCCGATACCCATCGACGCCGGCCCGCCGGTTGACTTCATGCCGACATTAAGTCGCAGGGTGGTGGGCATGTCAACGACGAGCAACACCGTCGACGCGCTGATCCGGCTCCTCGACGCCGCTGACGCGCTGCCCGGCGCCGCCGCCCTCCGGGAGCGCAGCTACGACCTGCTCGCGCTCCCCCCGGGCGGGACGGTGGCCGACGTGGGCTGCGGCACCGGCCGGGCGGTGGCCGAGCTCGCCGACCGCGGGTTCCAGGCGATCGGGGTGGACCGCAGCGAGCAGATGATCGAGCAGGCCCGACGGCGCCGGCCCGGCCTCGACCTCCGATCGGGCGATGCCCGCCGGCTCCCGATCCCGGACGCGTCGGTCGCCGGGTACCGCGCGGACAAGGTCTTCCACGAACTGACCGATGCCGGCCAGGCTCTCGCCGAGGCCCGGCGGGTCCTCACCCCAGGCGGCTCGATCGTGCTGATCGGCCAGGACTGGGACACGTTCGTGATCGACGCCGACGACCGGGCGCTGACCCGGACCATCGTGCACGCCCGCGCCGACGCGATCCCAAGCCCGTGGGCCGCCCGCCGCTACCGCAACCTGCTGCTGGCGGCCGGATTCGACCAGCCCGCCGTCGAGGTGCACACCGCGGTGTTCACCGACGCCGCCATGCTGCCGATCCTGGTCGGGCTCGGCCGCGCCGCGCAGAGCACCGGCGCCATCAGCGGCGAACAGGCCGACGCATGGACCGCCGAGCAGCAGCACCGCGCCCAGACCGGTCGGATGTTCCTCGCCATCCCGATGTTCGTCGCCTCCGCGCGCCGATCATGACAGCTCGCGACGCTGGGCCGCCCGGGCCTGGGCGGTCCAGCGTCGCGGTGCACTACAGCCGGGCGAGGATCTTGTTCATGGTGTCGATCTCGGCCTGCTGAGCCGTGATGATCCGCTGGGCGAGGGCCTTGGCGTCGGCGTTGGTGCCGTTCCTGAGCTCGTCCTGGGACATGGCGATGGCGCCCTGGTGGTGGGCGATCATCATGGTGCAGAACTGCCGGTCGAAGTCTTTGCCGGTGGCCGCTTTGAGCTTGGCCATGTCGGTGCCGGACATCATGCCGGACATGCCGCCGTGCGACATGTCGCTCATCGCCGGGACGGGCTTGCCCCAGCTGGACAGCCAGCCGGTCATGGTCGTGATCTCGGGACCTTGCGCGGCCTTGATCTGCCTGGCGAGGGTCTTCACCTCGGGGTCGGCGGCGCGGGTGTCGGCGAGGTCGGCCATCTCCACGGCCTGCTGGTGGTGCGGGACCATCATCTGGGCGAACATCGCGTCGGCGTCGTTGAACGCGGCGGTACCGGGCGAGGCACTGCCGGCCGCCGTGGTGGTGGCACCGCCGTGCTGCATGCCGGGCATCGCGTCGTGGTCGCCGCAGGCGGCCACGAGCAGCGCAAGGGTGAGGGTGGCGCCGGCCAGGGTGGCTCGGCGCACGAGGGTGCGCGTCATGGGTGTGTTGACCTTTCGGTGTCGGACGGGGTCTGCGCAGGACGCGGCGGCACGGCGGCGGCCCGGACGGGCAGCGGCCGTGCGGGGCGTCCTACGTGCGCAGGACCGACACCGTGGCGAGGGTGAGACCGACCCGTCCGGTCGGAGGGCCGCGCGGGCGCGCCGCGCTGGACGGGCCGCCCCGGTGCGCCGTCGCGCCGGCCCGGCGGGCCCGCAGCACGGTGGCCGCGAGCAGGAGCACGGCGAACGCGACAAGTACGGCGACGCAGACATCCCAGCCGCCCGGCCCGTGACCGCCGCTCATCGGGGCGGTCAGGATGACACCGCAGCCGTCACCGGCGCACATCAGGCCGTCGGCCACCGCGATCGCGGGGTCTGGGGCCATGGCGGCGGGGTGACCGCGGTGGTGGTCGGCTCCGAGGTGCGGCCCGTGGTGGCCGAGGGTGTGCATGGCGGCCAGGCCGATCAGGGTGGTCAGCAGCAGCACCAGCCGGGCCGTCCGCCCATGCCGATGGTGCGCGCTGCCGTGGGCCACGACGTCCACGATACCGGCCGTCACGAGGTACGAGCGGCCGGTCGCAGCGCGGCGAGGGTGAGCTCGACCAGGCGGGTGCGGGCCGGGCGGGTGGCGGGCAGGTCGGCGGCCGCGGCGAGGGCGTGCAGGCTGTACGTGGCCAATTCGGCGGCCGGCACATCGGCGCGGACGTGCCCGGCCTGGGCTGCCGCGGCGATGACGTCGGTCAGCAGGGTGTGCAGGTGGTGGCGGGCCCGGTGCAGGTGCTCGGCGCGGTGCAGCGGCACGGCCAGGTCCGGGCCGTGCCCGGCCGTCGCGGGCTGATGCCGCCCTCCGGTCAGCTCGGCGAGCGTGAGCAGGACCGCCCGCAGCCGCGCATCCGCCTCGGCCGGCTCCGCGGCGACCGCGGTCAGCTGCGCGAGGTGCTCGCCGACCTGCCGCTCGTGCCAGGCCACGACGATCGCCTCGACGTCCGGGAAGTACTTGTACAGCGTGGCCCGGCCGATCCCGGCCTGCGCGGCGATCTGCGACATCGTCACCCCGGCCAGCCCGTGCTCGGCGACCAGCGCCGCCGTGGCGTCGAGGATCGCGGAATGCACGGTGCGGCGATGCTCGTCGATCGTCGCGTTCCACAGCCTCGGCACTCCCTCACCATACACTCCGCCGCCTACGAGACAGTATGTCTTGCAAAACGACACGTTGTCTTGCAAAGTGGTGGGCAGTCGAGTTGCAGGAGGCTTGTGATGACCGAACCGTCGCCGCGCTGGGTGAGGGTGTTCGCGATCGCCGGCGGGGTGATCGTGGTCCTGGTGGTGGTGGCCTTGCTGGCCGGACACGGACCGGGCCGGCACATGCACCACGGCATGCCGCACCCGGTACCGGCCGTGGGTGGGCCGGGATGGTGATGCGCCCGCCGACCCGGAGACTGATGCTGGTGCTGCACGTGGGCGCGTCGGTCGGCTGGCTCGGCGCGGTGGCCGCGTCCCTGGCCCTCGGCGTGGTCGGGCTGGCCGCCGACGACCCCGGCGTCGTACGTGGCGTCTATCTGGTCCTCGAGCCGGTCGGCTGGGCGACGCTCGTACCGTTCAGCGTGGCGAGCCTGCTCACCGGCCTCGTCCAGTCGCTGGGGACCACCTGGGGCCTCGTCCGGCACTACTGGGTGCTGTTCAAGCTGCTCATGAACCTGTTCGCCACCGGGATCCTGCTGCTGTACATGCAGACCCTCGCCATGCTCGCCGGCATGGCCGCCGACCCGGGTACCGGTGCCGCGCAACTGCGCACCGCGTCACCGGTCGTGCATGCCGCCGCCGCGATCGCGCTGCTGCTCGTCGCCCTGGTCCTGTCGGTGTACAAGCCGCGCGCCCTGACCAGGTACGGCCGATCCGATCTCCTCACCCCGGCTGGAGGCGTGCGATGAACCCGGCGCAGTGGAATGCCAGCTACACCACCGGAATCCCGCACTGGGACCCGGGCCGCCCGCAGCCGGCCATGGCGGAGCTGGTCAGCTCCGGCGCCGTGCGGGGCCGGGTCCTCGACGCCGGCTGCGGCAGCGGCGAGCACGTCCTGCTGTGCGCCGCCCACGGCCTGGACGCGACCGGCGTCGACATCGCACCGGCCGCGATCGGTATCGCCCGGAGCAAGGCCGCCGACCGCGGGTTGACCGCCCGGTTCATCGTGCACGACGTGCATCGCCTCGCCGACCTCGGCGAAACCTTCGACACCGTGCTGGACAGCGGCCTGCTGCACATCTTGACCAACCCCGAACGCGACGCCTACCTGCGCAGCGTCCGCTCGGTCCTCGCCCCGGGCGGCCGGATGCACGTCCTGTGCTTCAGCGACCGCCAGCAGGCCCCCGGCGGCCCCCGCCGGCTGTCCCGCGACGAGGTGGTCGCGGCGTTCACCGACGGCTGGCGCATCGACGCCATCACCCCCACCACCCTGGCCACCGCCGGCGATGGTGACGGCGTCGCGGGCTGGCTGGTGAGTCTCACCCTGCAGTCCCAACCGGTTACCGCGCACGCCCGGGTGCCCACCGTACGGGCACAGCGGTACCTCGAACAGTTCTGCCGGCACGCCGAACAGGTCCACCGCATCGGCCCCATCCCGAATCATCCCGGCGCGGACCGGCGGCAGGTGACCGTCCGGCGCGACGGGCCCGTCGCGATCCTGGACTTCGCGAGCGCCCGGTGCACCCTGGACGCACGGGCCGACGCCCTGCTCCTGCGGGTGGACGCCGACGACACCGAGACCCTGCGCCGGATCCAGGTGCTGCTCTCCGCCGACCTCGGCCGGTTCGCGCGCCGCGAACAGCCGGCCATCACCTGGCAACCCGGCGGGTCCGGGCAGCCCTGAACGCGCACCCGGTTGGCGTCGGTCACGCCGAGCCGCGAGCCGCGCCCCGGGGCGGCCGGGCTGACCGCGACCTCGTCGACCTCGAGGGCGCCGACCAGCTCGGCGGCGAATCCGGTCAGCTGTCGGGGTCGAACGCGCCGTCGAACTCGAAGGCCGGGTTGGTGACGTCGTTGCCGTGGGTGTCGGTGATGGTGGCCAGGCCGACGAGTTTGGACGGTCCGCCAGCGACGTAGGTGGCGTCGGCGTTGGCCGTGACCTCGAACTTGCCCTCCTGCCGCTGACCGCCGTCGTCGGTGAACGTGATCATGCAGATCCAGTTGGCGCCGGGACCGGCGTCGGGCACCTTGGGGCCGCCGCGGTCGCAGGTCGTATGCGCGTCGATCGACGCCACGGTGACGCCGGTCTTGCCGAGGATCGCGGAGCGCTGCACGTAGAGGTTGGCGAACGCCGGGCCGATGGCGCGTTCCAGGCGGGCCTTGGTGATGTCCTCGCCGCCGCGCCCGGCAGTGGCGGCGAACACCGCGGCGACGGCGGCGACCGCGGCCGTCGGGCCGAGCAGGCGGGTGCGCAATGTGGTGCGGTCCATGGCGGTCAGCCTCCGGTGATGTCGCGGCGGCGCAGCGCCAGGTAGCCGATGAGCAGGCACACGGCGGTCCAGCCGGCGGCGACCGCCCCGGCCTGCGCGATCGGGCCGGTGAACCGCTCCTGCGTGAACAGGCCGTGCCAGGCCTCGAAGCCGGTGGTGAGCAGCAGCCGCCGGGCGAGGTCGAGGCCGCCGAGGGTCGACAACAGCTGCATCGCGAAGCCGAGCACGACCGGGGTGGCGACGCCGACGGTGGGGTTGCGTGACAGCACGGACAGCAGCAGCGCCAGGGCGGTGAAGCCGAGCAGCGGCGCGATGGCCGTTGCCCAGGCCGCCGCGACGAGCGGCAGCGCGGTGCCGGCCGGGATGAGCTGGCCGGACAGGCCGGGCAGCGGCTGGGTGCCGACGATGAGCAGGCCGGCGGCGATCGTGCTGCCCGCGAGGATCAGCAGCGCGAGGAGGTTGAACAGCACGGCGGTCAGGGTCTTGGCGGCGAAGATCTGGCCGCGGCTCGCCGAGCGGGTCAGGATCGTCTTCCACGTGCCGTGGCCGTCCTCGTTGGCGAAAATGTCCCCGGCGACGAGCGCGGCGAGGAGCGGGAACAGCCACTGGTGGGCGAAGGCGAGGATGAGCAGGGCGTCGGCGAAGCCGCTGGCGTGGATGTGCCGGCCGTAGATGGTGTCCGACGGCGGCTGCTGGCCGGTGAACACCGCGACGATGACCGGCGGGACGATCAGGCAGCCCAGCAACAGGTAACGGGCGCGGGCCTGGGCGGCGACCTTCGCCACCTCCCAGCGCAGCACGGTCAGGGTGCCGGGCCGCCGGGCCGGCGCATGGTGACCGGCGGTGTGCGCAGTGACGGCGCCGACGGCGGTGGTGGTGTGGGTCATCGGCGGGCTCCGGTGGTGGCGGCGGTACGGTCCAGGTCGGCGGTGGGCGCGTCGGGCGCGGTCTCGGTGAGCATGAAGAACAGCGCCTCCAGCGGTGTCTCGGACAGGGCCAGCCCGCGCAGCCCGATCCCCGCGCCGACGAGGTCGGCGACGAGCGCGTCGAGCGCCGCCTCGTCGCCGCGGACCGCGAGGCCGCCGTCGGCCGGCTCGACGTCCAGGCCGCGGGCGGTCGCGAGGGCGACGGTGCGTTCGTCGTCGGTGGTGGCGAGGCGGTGCGCCTGGGCCGGCGCCCGCTCGCGGAGGGTGGCGATCGAGCCGTGGTAGACGACCTGACCGGTACGCATGATCATGACGTCGTCGCAGATCTGCTCGACCTCGGCCATGTCGTGGCTGGACAGCAGTACGGTCAGGCCGCTGCCGGCGAGGCGGTTGACGAGGGCGCGCATGTCGCGGATGCCGGCCGGGTCGAGGCCGTTGGCCGGCTCGTCGAGCACCAGCAGCCGCGGGTCGCGCAGCAGCGCGGCGGCCACGCCGAGGCGCTGACGCATGCCGAAGGAGTAGCCGCGGACCTTCTCCCGGTCCCGGCCGAGCAGGTCGACGGTGTCGAGAACCTCCTCGACCCGCCGGGTCGCGCCCGGCCCGTCGAGGCCGTCGAGGCCCGCGAGGAGCTGCAGGTTGCGCCGCCCGGACAGACCCGGGTAGAACCTCGGGCTCTCGATGAACCCGGCCACCCCGTCGAGGGTGCGCACCCCGTCGTGGGGCCAGGAACGGCCGAACACCTCGAGGGTACCGCCGTCCGGGCGGATGAGGCCGAACAGCATGCGCAGCAGCGTGGTCTTGCCGGCGCCGTTGGGGCCGAGGACGCCGTAGACCTCGCCCTGGGCGACCTGCAGGCTGATGTGGTCGACCGCGGTCAGCGTCCCGAACGTCTTGGTGAGGTCGACGGCGTTGACCGCCAGCACATCGCTCATGCCCACGGACGCTAGAGACGCCACATGAAACAGACATGAAGCCGTCGACGGTGAACCGCGGCGTGGTGCACTAGGCGGCATGCGCGTACTGGTGGTGGAGGATGAGCGACGCCTCGCCCAGCTGCTCACCCGTGGCCTGGCGGAGGCCGGCCACGACACCGAAGCCCGGCATACCGGCCCGGACGGGCTGCTCGCCGCGTCGGCCGGCCGCTTCGACGTGGTCGTGCTCGACGTGATGCTGCCCGGCCTGGACGGCGTGGCCGTCTGCCGGCGGCTGCGGCAGGCCGGACACCGGGTACCCGTGCTGATGCTCACCGCCCGCGGCGAAGTCCCCGACCGGGTCGCCGGCCTCGACGCCGGCGCCGACGACTACCTCAGCAAACCGTTCTCGTTCGACGAGCTCCTCGCCCGCCTGCGGGCCCTGCACCGGCGTACCGCCGACGCGGCCGCGGCCACCCTCACGGCCGGTGACCTCACCGCCGACCCCGCTACCCGAAGGGTCGCGCGCGGCGGCACCGGGATCGACGTCTCGGCCCGGGAGTTCGACATCCTCGCGCTGCTCATGACCCGGGCCGGGCAGTGCGTCACCCGCTACCAGATCCTCGACGAGGTGTGGGACGGCGAGACCGACCTGCGCTCCAACGTCATCGACGTCTACATCGCCACCCTGCGCGGCAAGGTCGACAAACCCTTCGGCCGGCACGCCATCGAGACCCTGCGCGGCGCCGGCTACCGGCTCCGTCCGGACGGTGGCTGAGATGACGCCCGGGTCCGGGCGGTGGCGGCGGCTGCCGCTGCGGGTCCGGCTCATCGCCGGGTTCGCCGCGGCCATGCTGGTCGTGCTCACCGGGGCGGGCGGGTTCGTGTACCTGCGGGTGCGGTACGCCCTCGACCGGCGCCTCGACGCCGACCTCACCGCCGAGCAGACCGCGGTTGCGGCCGCCCTGCACGACGGCACCCTCGACCCCCGCAACCCCGCGATCGTCTCCGGCGGCCTCTACCAGATCCTCGATCCCACCGGCGCGATCCTGCAGGCCAGCCCCGGCCTCACCAACCGGGCGCTGCTCACCGCCGGACAGGTCGCGGCCGCCCGGCAAGGGCCGGTCCGCGCCGATCTGGGCACGCTGCTGCCGATCAGCCCCGAACCGCTGCGCGTCCTCGCCACTGCGCTGTCCGCGGACACCACGCCGCCGGCCGGGCAACCGGCGGTCATGGTCGTCGCCGTGCGCCGCGACCAGCGCGACGAGGCCCTGCGGGAGCTCATCGCCCAGCTCGCCCTGGCCAACCTCGCGGCCCTGGCCGTTGCCTCGTTCGTCGGCTACCGTCTCGCCCGGGCCGCGCTCGACCCGGTCGAGCGTTACCGTGCCCAGGCCGCCCGCATCACCGACGGCGCCACCGGCGTCCGCCTCGACGTCCCGCCCGGCGACGACGAACTCACCCGCCTCGGCCGCACCCTCAACGACATGCTCGCCGCCCTCGACACCGCCCTGGAACGGGAACGGCGCTTCGTCAGCGACGCCAGCCACGAACTGCGTACCCCGCTGACCCTCCTCGCCGCCGAGCTCGAGCTCGCCCTGCGACGGCCCCGGCCCGCCACCGAACTCCAGGAGGCGCTGCGGGCCGCCGCCACCGACACCGCCGCATTGATCACCCTCGCCGACACCCTCCTGGCCGTCGGCGTCCAGCCCGCACCCGCCGCCGACGCCCCGCCCACCGACCTCGCCCACACGGTCGAGCCGATCGTGCGGCGGTACCGCAACGCCGCCGACCTCCCCGGCACCGCGCTGCGCACCGATCTCGACCCCGCGCCGCCGGTCCGCCTCGACCCGGTCCGCCTCGACCGCATCGTCACCAACCTGCTCGACAACGCCCTGCGCCACGGCGCCCCGCCGATCACCGTGGCCACCGCCACCGCCGGCGGTTGGGCGCGGCTCACCGTGCACGACACCGGCCCCGGCATGCCGGCCGAGTTCCTGCCCCACGCCGCGGAACGCTTCGCCCGCGCCGACACCGCCCGCACCACCCCCGGCACCGGCCTCGGCCTGTCCCTCGTCGAGGCCATCGTCACCGCGCACGGCGGGCAGCTGCGCTGCTGCTCCGGCCCCGCCCACCACCATCCACAGCGGGATCCGGTCCCGTGCACCCACCGCGGCACCGGCACCACGATCGCCGTGCTGCTCCCGACGACCGGACGGGGCTAGGTCCTCGGCGCGCGCGTGGACCGGGCGGCGAACGCGAGCGCCGCACCGGCCACGAGGAGGACGGCCAGCACCGCGAACCCATATGCCAGCGCCGTCGCGGACGCCACCGCGGCCACCAGCAGCGGCCCGCCGGCATCGCCGAGCTCCCGGCCCAGCTCCGCGGATCCCATCGTCTGGCCCAGCCGCTCCGGCGGCGTCCCCGCGGCCAGCGCCGCGAACCCCAGCGGCGTCATCAACCCGGTGCCGGCCCCGATCAGCACGGCCGCGGCCAGCACCCCGGCCAGGCCCGGCAGGATCGCACAGCCCAGGCCGGCCGCCGTGACCGCGAGGCCCGCACCCAGGCCGGTACGGGTCGTCAGCCGCCCCGCGTCGAGGGCGCGGCCGGCCCGCGGCTGCACCACCGCGGCACACACGGCCAGCACCGACACGGCAGCACCGGTGGCGACCGTACCGAGCCCGGCCGCCCGCCCGGTGACGGGCAGGAACCCCACCCCGACCGACAGCGCCGCCGACGCCGCCGCCAGCGCACCGGTCGGCGCCAGAAACGCCCGGTCGGTCAACCGCCGAACCAGGTCGAACACCGTCTGCCGTACCTTCGGCAGCGGCGCCACCGCCGGCACGGCCACGACCGCCCAGACCGCCACCGCCGCCCCGAGCACTGCCAGGACGCCGAACAGCAGCCGCAGCCCGCCGGCCCACACCAGCAATCCGCCGAGCAGCGGGCCCAGGGTGTAGCCGATCGACTTGTAGAAGCCGTACGAGCCGAACGCCCGGCCGTGCCGGGCCGCCGGCGTGAGCCGGGCGACAAGCGCCGACGCCGCGGGCGAGAACGCCGACGCCGCCGCGCCCTGGCCCAGCCGGGCCACCCACAACCACGACGGCCGGTCCGCCACGACGTACGCCGCCGACGCGACCGCGAAGGCGATCAGGCCGCCGAGCAGGACCGGGCGGGCCCCGACCCGGTCGGCCAGGCTTCCGAAGAGTGGCTTCAGCAGTACCTCCGCCCCGTCGTACAACGCCAGCAGCCCGCCCAGCACGAGCAGCGACGTGACCGCGTCCTCGGAGAACCCACCGAGGTTCGCGGCGATGCCGTGCGCGCCGAACGCCGTCGTCAGCCCGGCAGCGTACAGCGGCCACATCTTCCGGTCCGGCAAGGACGAAGTCATGAGTATGCCCCCTGCGAGGCGACGCGGCGTGGTTGACCAACGAGGCCGTAAGTTGTAACTTACCGTTCGTGGCAACTTACCAGACCGGTGACGGCTGGGACGTGCTCGGCGATCCGTCCCGGCGCGCCATCATCGCGTCGCTGGCCGAACGGCCCCAGGCCGTGGTCGAGCTCGCCGACGCGCTGCCCATCAGCCGGCCGGCGGTGTCGCAGCACCTGAAGGTGCTCAAGGATGCCGGGCTCGTCACCGACCGGGCCGCGGGGGCCCGCCGGGTCTACCGGCTCAACCCGGCCGGCGTGGCCGCGCTGCGCGACCAGCTCGACGCGTTCTGGAACCGCACGCTGGCCGGCTTTCAGGACGCGGTCGACGAATCCACCGAGGAGGGGTCATGACCGGAGCCGCCGAGGTCGTGGTGCGCCGGCACATCATCGTGCGGGCGCCGATCGAACGGGCATTCAGCGTGTTCACCGACCGGTTCGGCGACTTCAAACCACCGGAGCACAACCTGCTCGGCGCCCCGATCGCCGAGACCGTGTTCGAGCCGAAGGTCGGCGGCTACATCTACGACCGCGCCGTCGACGGCAGCGAGTGCCGCTGGGCGCGGGTCCTGGCCTACAACCCGCCGGACCGGGTCGTGTTCAGCTGGGACATCAGCCCCCAGTGGCAGGTCGAGACCGACCCGGAGCACGCCAGCGAGGTCGAGGTCACGTTCATCGCCGAGACTCCTGACCGGACCCGGGTCGAGCTGGAGCACCGCCACCTGGACCGGCACGGTCCCGGCTGGGAAGCCGTCCGCGACGGCGTCGCCCACGACCAGGGATGGCCCCTGTACCTGGACCGCTACGCCGCCCTCTTCGCCGAAGGCCGTTGAATGGCGCCGATCACCGTCGCCATCGACGTCGAACGGCCGGCGCCGGACGTGTTCGCCTACGCCGTCGACCCGGCCCGGATCCTCGATCTCACTCTTCGGCGCGGCCGGGCTGCTGCTGCTCATCGCCGGCATCGGCTTCGCCCGCCTGGGCGCCGTCCGGCGCAGGACCGCCGCGTTCTCGAAATAGGACGTTACGGCGGCGTCATGGCCGGAGGCTGGGCCAACGTACCGGTCGCGGCCCGCTCTTAAGCCGCACAGCCCGGTGATCACACAGCACTGTCTGTCGATTGCGGTGATGCGGCCTATGCGAGTTCCCGTGCTGCCTGTTCAAGGAACCGATCGATCTGGTGTCGCGCGTACCCGCGGAACTTGACCGCGAAGTCGGCCTGTCGCACCGCGACCGCAGCCTCGGCGCGGGCAGTGGCGCTCCCGGATGTCAGCGCTCGGCCGACCTGCTCGACCAACCGGTCCACGGCAGCCACGTCGTAGCCACGCAGGGCCACGTCGAACTCCGCCGTGTGCACCGACCAGCCGTCCGACAGGTCCGGGTCCGGCTCTGACCCGGGTGCACCCTCAAGCTGAGCGGTCAGACTCGCGATCGCGCCGTCGACCTGCGCCCGGTCGAACCCGCGCAGTACGACGGGCAGGTTCGCGCGGCGCAATGCGGCGACTGCGTCTGCCCGCGCACTCTCGTCGACGGCCGTGAGTGCGGCGACGGCCGGTGCCAGAAGCGCATCCACAGCTTGTGGGTCGTATCCGCGCAGCACCACGGAGAACTCGAAGGAGATCATCAGCTCAGTGTTGCCACCCCTGTCAATCCCGCCGCCTGCCAATTGTCGCGGAGTGCGATGGGGTCGGACTTGCGTAGGTGCGGTCCGCGTCGCTTGCCATCGCCCAGCTCCGCCGCGACCCACCCCGCCGCGTCTACTACCGCCGGCGCCTCGCCGAGTGCAAGACCACCATGGAAGCGCTACGCGCCGCGCTCATCGTCAGCGCGCTGGGCTGCCGACCACAACAGGGCCGGACTGCGAGCTCGGCTGTGATGCGCGCACGGCCAGCATGGCGATTCCGGTCGCTGCGGTGACAACCAGTGCGAGCCCAGCCACCGGGACGTCAACCAGGAACACGAACCGCCAACTCAGCGACCGCGCCAGCACGCCGCACACGACGGGGCCGAGAAGGAAAGCGGCACCCAGGGCGAGGCCGAGCACCAGCCGGGCCTGCGAACGCCCGCGGTCGAGCTGACCGGACAGGGCGAAGAGAACGCCGACCACGGTGCCGGCGCCCAGGCCGAGGATCGTCTGCCCTACTGCCATCACCGCCGTGCCCGGCGCGGCGAAGCACACCAGGCTCGCGACCACGACGAGGACGAGCGCCGGCACCCCCGCCGCGGTGGGCCACCGCCGTCCGAGCAGGTAGCCGGGTGCGGCCATGGCCGCCATTGCCAGCACGTAGGGCGTGATGACGGCCAGTGCCGTGGTCGCGGTGGAATGTCCGAGATCACGCCCGATCGCGCTTCCCCACGGTCCGATGGGGGCGGTGATCATTGCGGCGGCGAGCAGTGCGCCGATCGCAGGACCGGGAAGCGACCAGAGCGGCCGAACCACCGGCGGTCGGGCCGCGGCCGGTCCGATGTACCCGGGAGAATTCACCGGGAAAGCGTACACCCGGCCGAATTCAGACACGACGATGCGCATCGGTGTGGATCAACCCCTCGGCTGTGCGGTTCAGGGTGACGGCTGAGCAGGCCAGGCGGTGGCGGTCGCGGACGATCACGACCGCGCGGAGCAGATCGCCCGATCCATCACGGAGCCGGGCTGGCGGGGCACGGGCCCTGACCGACCTGGCCGGTATCGCTGAACCGGCGAGAGCCCACTCGTTGATCGCTGGCGCACCGGCAACGGTCGATGGACGGCGCCCCTGCAGGTCTTGGCGCGCGTTGACTCGGTAGGCGGCGGCCGGTCGCGCAGCATTGGATGCTGTGTCGAGGATCTGCGGGCGTTGACGGCGGCAAATGTGCGCGGCTGCTCGGGCTGCGCCGTCAAGCTGTCAGTGCCGAATCCAGTACCGATGCTCAAGCAGGTCGTCCCCGAGTTCCGTGATCTGGTTGATGGCGCCGATGAGGCGGACGGCTTCGCCGACCCGTTCCGAGGCTTCCACGGCGCCGACGTCGTCGCCGGCGGCCTGCAGGGCGATCAGCAGGTGGGCGGGGTCCGCGGGCAGGACTGACCACGGTAGGCCGGGACCGGCCGGCCGGGCGTCGGCCTGTAGGACCGCCGCCTTGGCGTTCTCGTCCAGGACACGGGCGTGTCCGAGTGGGCGGAAACCGGTGGAACCTTTCGGCCGTAGCCGTCCTCCTCTCCACAGACAAGTTGTGAAGGAGGAGCCGTAAATGATCACGACACTACCGATGCCGGTCGTCGAGGGCGTCACGCACCACACCGTCGCGGCGGGCGGCCTGAACTTCCACGTCGCCGAGGCCGGTGCCGGAACCCCCGTGCTGATGCTGCACGGATTCCCGCAACACTGGTACGCCTGGCGGAAGGTGATTCCCATGCTGCCCGGATGCCGGCTCATCTGCCCCGACCTGCGCGGTTTCGGCTGGTCGGATGCGCCGCGACGGGGCTACGACGTGGACACGCTCACCGCCGACATCCTCGCGCTGATGGATGCCCTGGCGCTGGAGCGTGTGTACCTGGTCGGGCACGACTGGGGCGCGAAGGTCGGTTTCCGGCTGTGCATGAGCCAGCCGGACCGCTTCGCCGGGTTCGTTGCGCTCAATACGTTGCATCCGTTGCCGGCGCGTGGACCGCTGATTCGGCACGCGTGGCGGCAGTGGTACACGGCGTTGATCGAATATCCCGGTGTCGGCGCCTGGATGCTGCGCCGACCCGGGCTCGTCCGGTTCCTTCTGCGCCGGGCCGTGGCCGACCCCCGGCTGTGGCGCGACGACGAACTGGCCGCCTTCGCCGATGTGTTCATCCAACCGGAACGGGCACGCGCCGGGCAGGCGCTGCATTGGCAGTACGTCCTGCGGGAGATTCCGCGGCTGCTACGTCGCAGCATGCCCGAGCGGCCGCTGACGGTACCGACGACGTTGCTGTTCGGCGCCGTCGACGTCACGCTGTCGCCGGCGCAGCTGGCCGGCGCCGATGGCCTGCGCGTACAGGTGGTCGCCGGCTGTGGGCATCACCTGCCCGACGAGCGTCCCGACCTGGTCGCCCAGGCGGTACGGCAGATGATCGACAGTCTCACTGTGCGCGACGGGCGCTGACCCGGGCAGCGAGGCGGTCGGCGGCGCGCCGGTTGGCCAGCCCGACCAGCACGGGTACCAACGCGGCGCGGCCCGGCACTCGTATGCCTCCGGTGAGAGCGACGAGCGTGCCGGCTGGGTCCGGGCGTGCCGCCATACCGATCAACAGGAATCTGCTCTGCATCCAGCACCAGCCCGGCCGCAGTAGCACGTCGAAGCGGGCCCGCATCCCCCACCGGCTGCGGGCCACCGCTTCCAGCCGCTCGCCGTCGTTGCGAGTGACCCGCATGCGGTGCAGGTCGGGCTGGAACCGGCCGAGTTCGCCTTCCAAGTCGCTCATCACTGCCCACACCTCGTCGAACGGTGCGGCCACGATCCGGCTGGCGACCCGCGCTCCGGGGATCGCCGCCGCCAGCACGGTCAACCGGCGTACCGGGTCGAGTTCGGCCATCGGCCATGCATCGGTCATGATGTCCACGCCCTTCGAAAGCTGGCCCGGGCGCGGTGCAGGCGGGACTTCACGGTGCCCGCAGGCACGTCCAGAAGCCGCGCCACCTCACTCTCGTCAAGGCCTTCCAGGTCGCGCAGGACCAGCGCGGCGCGATGCTCGGGCGACAGCCGGTCGAGTACGTCGCGGATGTCGGCCGCCAGCTGCGGATCGCCCGGCGCGGGCAGCTCGTCCAGCTCGGTGGGGACGCTACGGGCCTGCCGCCGCGCCACCCGCACTGCTTCGCGTACCGCGATCGCCCGCACCCAGCCGTAGAGGGCCTCCGGCTCACGCAGCGTACGCAGGCCACGGAACACCGCGATCAGCGCCTCCTGGGCCGCGTCAGCCCCGCTGTCCAACGCGATCGGGCCACAGATGCGGCCGACGTACGGCGCGAGAAAGTCGAGCAGATCACTCATCGCCAGCACGTCACCGCCCAGCGCAGCGCGCGCCAGCGCCACCCCACGGTCCCGATCCATAGCCTGAAGCCTGCCATAGCGGCCGTCCCGGGCCGGCCGCACCCGGTCCAAGGTCCTCTCATCACCACGGGCGAGCGCCCAACCGAACGGTAAGCGGCCGACCAAGCCAGCCCCCAGCACCCCAAGAACCGGCCCTGGGAACGGAAAGGGCGCTGCCAGGTCCGCCGATGTGCGCTATACCGGCAGTGTGTCGAACGCGTATGTGCAGAGCATGGCCCATAACTTCGAGCAGGCGCTGCGGCTGATGGAGACGGCGCTGACCGACTGCCCCGACGAGCTGTGGCACACGGACCTGTGGCCGGACGAGGCGCCTACGGCTGTGACGCCGCACGGCGGATTGCACGGCTCGGCTCCCTGGTTCCTCGGCTACCACGCGCTGAGCACGCTCGACTATGACCTGGCCGGCGAGTTCGAGCCGTGGGCACCGCCGCAACCGTTCGACGACAACACCTACGGCTTCCCGAACCGCAGGTTCACCAAGCCCGAGCTTCTCGGGTACATCGACTGGTGCCGCCGCCGCGTCCGCCAGACCCTTGACGGCCTCACCGGGGAGACGGCCGCTCGGCCACTTCCAAGCGCCCATCGGTACCACGGAATGCTGTTCGCGGTGAGTGTCGGCAGCATGCCGCTGCACGTCGTTGAGCACGCCTCCCAGATCCGTCAGTTCCTCACCGCCGCGGGCATCAGAGTGCAACCCATGCCAGGTGACCGTGGGTACACGGGTTGATGTTGCCGGTCATCCTGGCGGCGGCAGTGGCGGGTAGGCAGGCGCCGGTTGACGGCTATCTGCCCTTCGGGGCGTACAGCTGCGATTGGCGTCGCATGATCTCCCGCATCGGCGTGTCGCGGTCCACGCCGTAGGCAGTGCCGGGGAAGTCGAGGCGCTTCTGTACCGCCCACAGGTCGTCGTGCCGGTCCGGCGAGAACAACTCGGCTGGGTCGCCGGCCGCGATCCAGCCGATGGGGACAACAGTTCCCGGCGCCAGGCGGGAGTTCACGTGCAGGACGCTGTTGATCCGCAGTTCGGAACCGGCGCCGGCATGCGAGCCGGGAAACATCGATGCACCCGTGGCGATGAACACCTCATCCTCGACATGGGTGCCGTTGAGATGGGTCTGCGGACCGACCATCACCGAGTCACCGATCACGAGCGGGTGCTGAACCCTGCCCCGCAGGACGGCGTGTTCCATCACCACGACATCGCGCCCGATAACCACCGGACCGTGGACCGCGTGGATCACCGCAAGGTCGAGAACCCTCGACCCCGCGCCGACGGTGACCTCTCCGGTCAAAATCGCATGGGGTGAGACCCAGGCGTCTGGATGTACGTTGACCATGCCTATCAGTCTGCGCCGGCATCCCCTATTGCAGCTGTCCGCGCCGTAACAGGCTGATCAGCGTTTCGACACGAGCCGTCTCGCGGTCGGGCCGCAGCCGGCCGTGCCGGGACAGGTCAGCCAGGCCGTGCAGCGCGCTCCACAAGATCTCCGCCCGGGTTTCGTCGCCCATGGTGGACAGCAGGGGGCGGAATCCGGCGCGCAGCGGCTCGGGCGTGACGGGCCGGGCGAACTCAAGGTCGGTCGGCATCGAGAACATCGCCTCGTACGTCGCCGGCTGCGAGCGGGCGAAGTCGAGGTACGCCGCGCAGATCCCGCCCAGGTCGCCCGCCGCGATCAGGCGCTCGGCGAGCCGGGCGAAGCCGGCCAGTGCCACCGCCCGGATGATGCCGTCCCGGCCGTCGGGGAAGTGCCCGTAGAGAACCGGCTGGCTGAAGCCGATCGTGTCGGCGAGCCGTCGCACGGTCACCGCCGGCCACCCGTGCGCCTCGGCGATCTCCCGCGCCACGTCGACGATCCGATCCCGCCGGCCGGCACGGGCCAGCTGTGCTCTCGTTGGGGTCTTCACATCTTCATCGTAGCAGTGCTAGATTTCTAGCACCGCTAGAAATCCGGAGGGATCATGACTGTACTCCTCGACGTTCTCGCCACCGCCGCTGCGCTGGCCACAGCCGTCATCTTCGGCACCGACACGCTGGCCGCGCTGGTCATGCGCCCGACATACGCCGCGCTCGACGAGGCCGCCATGACCCGCGTCGTCGGGCTGTCCCACCGGTACGGCAACGCCCGCATGCCCCTGCCCGGGATCCTCAGCGTGGTCGCCGGCGCCGCAGCCGCGCTCACCGCGTTCCTCACCGGCCGCCCAGCCGCCGGCGTTGCCGCGGGGATCGCCCTGCTCCTGCTGCTGGTCTGGCTGGTCCTGTTCAACCGGATCTCGCTACCGATCAACAAGACCTTCATCGAGGCAGCCGAGGCCGGCCAGGTACCGCCCGGCGCACGCCGGCTCCAGGAACGGTGGGACTCGATCATCAACCTGCGCGCGGCCCTGCAAGGAACCGCGCTGCTCGGTTTCTGCCTCACCCTCGCTCTCGCGGCAGCCTGACACACCGAGACGGCGGCAGCGCACAGTCCGATGGTCAAATGCATTGTCGTTCGATCTTGGGCACCGTTACCGTAGCGACGTGGCGCAGCACCGATCGCGCGCGGCCCGGCTGTTCCGGCTGCTGTCGGTCGCGCTGACCCCGGGCATCACGGCCGAGGCGGCCACGAGCCTGTCGGCGTGGGAGCCGCGACGCACCCGCGAGGCCCTCATGGAGCTGGCCGAGGCCGCGCTGGTGGCGGAGGACGACCACGGCCGGTTCACCTCACACGTCCTGGTCAAGGCGTACGCGGAGGAGCTGTTCCGGGAAACCGAACCGCCCGTCGAGCGGGCGGCGGCGGTGAGCCGGCTCCTGCAGCATTACCTGCACAGCGCGCTGAATGCCCAGTCCGAGCTGAAGGGCTACTTCCGGATCTCACCGCCGCCGCCTCCGCCGGACGGCGTGGTCGCCGAGCGGCAGGGCTCACTGGACAACGCCTACGGCTGGTTCGATCGTCACCGCGACGTGCTGTTCGAGGCTGTCCACGTCGCGGCCGAGGGTGACCACGGTGTCGCCCTTGGCGGCTGGCCCTGGCCATGCCGCAGTACCTGGAGAAGGCGGGCCCCTTCCGCGACTGGGAGGACGTCCTCCGCTTGGCGCTGCGGGCCGCCCGCGAGCAAGGTGACGGGATCGGCGAGGCGCACCTGTGCCGCAGCCTCGCCGGTGCCCGCTGGTACTCCGGCGCGAACGACGACGCCCTCGACCTGCTGCGGACCGCGTTGCGGCACTACACCGAGCACGGCATGACCAGGGAGCAGAGCGCGGTGCGGAACAACCTCCAGGCGGTGTATACCTCGCTCGGCGACCACGAGGTGGCGCTGGAACACGCCCGGCAGGCGGTGACGCTGGGCCGGCTCAGCGGAGAGCGTCTCATCGAACTCAACGGCCTGTTGGGCATAGGTCAGTCGCTCGCCGAGCTTGAGCGGTTCGAGGAGGCGGTACATGCGTTGCGGGAGGCGATCGACGTCGGCCGCGACATCGACCAGTGGACCGAGGAAGCGGTGAGCCGGCACCTGCTCGCGCAGAGCCTCGCGGGCATGGGCCGAGTCGACGAGGCGATCGAGGAGTACACCGCAGCGCTCCGGCTGGGCGGCGTGTTGGCGCACGGACCGATGCAGGTCTATTCGCTCCGGGATCTGTCGAAACTTCTGCTGTCGACGGGTGACGTGGCCGGGGCGCGGCGGGCATTCGACCGCGCCGTCGAGCTGATGGGCACATTCCAGGACGGCGGACCCGAGTTCCTGCGAGCCGACCTCGGGCAGCTCGCAGAACTGCTCGCCCGGCACCGCTAGCTCGACAGGTTGACACCACCACACGCTCCCGGCCATGCTCACCGCGTAGTCAGGTGGTCCCTCAGCCGCGGCAACACCCCTAACTGGAGTTCATCCGTGCCCTGGCGCCGCACAGCCGTACTCGGGTTGATCGTCCTGGTACTGACGCTTGGTGGCAGTAACAGCCCGCCCTCGCATTCGGCCGCGCCGGTCAGTTCGGTGCCGCTGGCGGCATCGCCTCAGGCGCCGGCAACACCTTCGACGGCGCCGAGCCCCGTACTCTCGGCTTCCGTCCCTGCACCTGCCGTCACTGCCGGTACCGGCCCGGCCGGATCGCTCCGTACCACTGGGTCAGCCACGGTCGCGTTGACGTTCGACGACGGCCCGTGGGATGACACCCCCGCGGTGCTGGACCTGCTGGCCCAGTACCACATCAAGGCGACGTTCTGCATGATCGGCAAGCAGGTCGCGGCGCACGCCGCGCTGGTACAGCGGATGGTGGCCGAGGGACACACGCTGTGCAATCACACGTGGAGCCACGACGAGATGCTGCGTACCCGCCCCGCCGATCGGATCAGGGCTGATCTGCAACGCACCAACGACGCGATCCGCGCGGTCGCACCCGGCGCGGCGATCCCCTATTTCCGTGCCCCCGGGGGAAACTTCTCACCGCAGATCGTGAGCATCGCGGCCGACATGGGGATGACCTCGATCTACTGGAGCGTCGATCCGCAGGACTGGCGCGGCCCGGGGGTCCAGTCGATCATCACCAACGTCCTGACAAACACCCGCCCGGGCTCGATCGTGCTCCTGCATGACGGCGCCGGGCCACAGACTGTCACCGCGCTGCGAACGATCCTGCCCGACCTGGCGAGTCGGTACACACTGAACGCCCTCCCGAACGCCGGTTCCCATGGCAACGCCTGACGGCGCGCCGTTCGGCGGGCAGCGCGAAGCTGTGGAACCACGGATTCGGGTGGCCTGATCGCCTGGCCAGGCTCTTACACCAGGGCTGCTGCGGTGCCGGGCGGCAGGCCGCGCAGATGGGCGGCGTCCTGGCTCGGCGATGCGCCGAATTGGCGGCGGTACTCGCGGCTGAACTGTGAGGGGCTGTCGTAGCCGACTCGGTGGCTGACGCCGGCGACGTCGTTGGGGTGTGTGGCGAGCAGCAGCCGGGCCTGTTGGAGCCGGATCTGTTTCTGGAACTGGATCGGGCTCATCGCGGTGACGGCCTGGAAGTTGCGGTAGAACGCGGACACGCTCATGCCGGACAGCTGCGCCACGTCCTCGACGCGGAAGGCTTGCGTGTAGTGGTCGCGGATCCAGCCGACCGCGCGGGCGATGTGGGTGAGGCTGCTGTCGGCGAGGCCGAGCTGGCGCACGACAGTACCCTGCTCGCCGGTGATGAGCCGCCAGAGGATCTCCCGTTTGATCATCGGTGCGAGCACGGCACGGTCGCGTGGCTGTTCGAGCAGGCGCAGGAGCCGGATCACCGCGTCGAGCAGCTCGCCGGACGCGGTGCTGACGGCCAGGGCGGGTGGTGTGCCGCCACCGGCGGGTGGGAGGTCACCGGGGGCCGCTTGCAGCAGCAGCTCGGCGATCATGCGCGGGTGCAGGATCAGGCCGAACCCGATGGCGGGCACCTCGGTGAAGTGGCCGGTGACCGGCAGGTCAACCGAGGCGACGAGGTACTGCCCGGCACGGTACTCGTGCACACGGTCGCCGAGCGCGAGCCGTTTCGCTCCCCGGGCGATGAGGGCCAGCACCGTGCCGGACGTCGACGACGACGGCGGCTCCGGCTGCTCGACCTCCGAGATCAGGACATCGTCGATGGCCGTGGTCTGGTCGGGTCGCACGTGACGGGCGAGCAGGGTACGCAACTCGTCGAGGGCCATAACCCGATTGAAGCACCAACCGATACTCGCCACAACGATAGAATCGGGCAAGAGTTCAAGAGCATCGTTCTAACGTTTCCGCTGGTAGAGATGCTTACATGGGTTGGTCGATATCCCAGGAGTGCACAACAGCTCCGCGAATGAGGAGAGTCCCCCATGAGCGTCACCCACGGTTTCCACGCCACCATGACCGCGCAGCCCGGAAAGGGTGACGAGCTGGTCGAGTTCCTGCTCAACGCGCCGTCCCTGCCGAACGAGGACTGCGTCGTCTTCCTGGTCGGCCGCTCGGCCGGCGACCCGGACACCGTCTTCGTCACAGAAGGATGGACCAGCCAGGAGGCCCACAGCCGGTTCTTTGCGACTGCGGAGGCGCAGGCGCTGGTCGCGCAGCTCCAGCCGTTGCTCGCCGGCGAGTCGCAGTACATCGACGAGGTTCCGGTCGGTGGCAAGGCCGCTTTCTGAGATCGATCGGACCTGACGGCAACCCCACCCACACGTAAAGGAGCCCACCGTGACACCGGCCCGCCCCGACATCGACCCCGAGCTGCGCGCCCTCCTCGCCGGCGTTCCGCTCGCGTCCGAGCTCACCGCCGAGGCGCTCGCGCAGGTACGCCAATTCGCGTCAGCGCCGGTCGAGCCCCTCCTCGACGGTCGCGCCGTCAACCGGCGCGAGGTCATCATCCCGAGCCCGGACGGCGCGCAGATCCCATTGTCGGTCTTCGCCCCTACCGGGGGCGACTCGTCCACTGCGGCACCGTGCGTCTACTGGATGCACGGCGGCGGGATGGTCATGGGAGATCGCTTCTCACAGATCGACATCCCCCTCGAATGGCTCGACCTGTTCGGGGCCGTGGTGATCTCCGTGGACTATCGACTCGCGCCGGAGGCCACCGGCACGACCCTGGTCGACGACTGCTACCAGGGTCTGCTGTGGACCGCCGCGCACGCCGACGAGCTCGGTATCGACCCGTCCCGCATCGTCGTCGCGGGTGCCAGTGCCGGTGGTGGCCTCACCGCCGGGGTCACCCTGATGGCACGCGACCGCGGCACCCCGGCGATCGCCGCTCAGGTGCTGATCTACCCGATGCTCGACCACCGCAACAACACCACCTCGAGCCGGCAGTACTCCGGCGAGCCCGGCGTCTGGACCCACGAGATGAACGAGTTCGGATGGCGATCCGTGCTCGGCGACCGCACCGACGGGAACGTGCCCGGGTACGTCTCACCAGCCGTGGCCGACGACCTCTCGGGCCTGCCGACCACGTACATCGACGCCGGCACGGCCGAGGTCTTCCGCGACGAGGACGTCGACTACGCCACCCGGATCTGGGCTGCCGGCGGCCAGGCCGAGCTGCACATCTGGGCGGGTGGCTTCCACGGGTTCGACGCGCTGTACCCGCACGCGCGGGTCTCCGCCGCCGCGCGCCGGACGCGCAACGACTGGCTCACTCGGGTGCTGAGCCCGGCCTGCGAAGCATAGGCGCACATAAACTCACAACGAACGGAGAGTCAGTCATGCAGGTCGCCATCGTCACCGGGGCCAGCTCCGGCATCGGGCAGAGCACCGCCATCCAGATCGCCAAGCGCGGGACAGGCGTGATCATGACGTACCACGGGAACGAGTCCGGAGCGCTTGACACCGTGGCGACGATCGAGAAGGACGGCGGCACGGCCGTCGCGCTGCAGCTCGACGTCGGCCGCTCGGAGACGTTCGCGGCCTTCCGCGAGTCCGTCGTCGCTGCGCTGCGCGACACCTGGCAGCGGGACACGTTCGACTTCCTGGTCAACAACGCCGGGTTCGGTCAGATGGCGGCGTTCGAGGACACGACCGAGGAGATGTTCGACACGCTCATGCGGGTACTGCTCAAAGGCCCGTACTTCCTGACCCAGACGCTGCTGCCGTTGCTGGCTGACGGCGGCGCGATCGTCAACACCACCAGCAACGCAGCCCGCTGCTCCGGCCTGGAGCCCGGCTACTCCGCCTACGGCACCATGAAGGGCGGCCTGGTCGTGCTGACGCGCTACATGGCCAAGGAGTTCAGCCCCCGCAGCATCCGCGTCAACTCGGTCTCGCCCGGTTCGACCCGCACACGCATCGCCGACAACGCGTTCGAGCGCCACCCCGAAGTGATCCCCGCGCTCGTGGCCAAGACCGCCCTCGGACGGCTCGGCGAACCCGACGACGTCGGCCTGGCGATCGCTGCACTGCTCGCCGAAGACGGCCGCTGGATCACCGCGCAAGACATCGAAGTGTCCGGCGGCTACAACCTCTGACCCACCAACGCCACACGACCGGGCGGCGTGCCAACCTCGGCAGAGCGGCACGCCGCCCAACGGCCGCGCTCACGGACCGGTCGTCGAGGGGCAGCGCTCCCCGATCGGACAGCCAACAGACACGACGGCCGGCCTCCACAAGGGAGGACGCCCGCAGCAATTCGGCGACCTGATTGGATGAGGACCTTGAACTGTTCGGCGCGTTCGCCCAGATCCGTGAGCGGGTTCCGGGTCTGCTGAACGATCCACGTCCCGGCCGCACTGGCGGTGACACCGAGGACGTGCACCTAGCGGTTGCGGACCTCCATCGTGAAGGACACGTACCACCGGCGCAGCGTGACCGCGCGGTCGACATGGAGGAAGTCACAGCTCAAGGCGGTCGATCGTTTTTGCGTCACCACGAGCGTTCGCCGAAGCGACGGGTGTGAGGGTCGGCCCGTCGACTGGTCGACTGGTCGATTGGTCGCCTCACCCGGTCGTGACCGATGATCGGAACGGTACCTCGAGCAGGAGTTGGTACGTCCAGTGGGAGAAGGAGGCCGGTGATGCAGGCATATCCGCCGGCTTGGCTGGTGCGGGCGAAGGCGCCGCCGCTTGCGCTGGGGTTCGTCGCCGGGGCGCTGTTCGTCGTGGTCGAGACGCTGCTGGTCTACGTGCTCGGATTCATCGCGTCGCGGGACGTCCTGCTGCTGATCTTCGTCCTCGGCGTGCTGGTGGTCTCCTGGATTTGGGGTCTGTGGCTTGCCGTGGCGGTGACCGTGGCCAGTGCCGCCGCCTACAACGTCTTGTTCGTCCCGCCCGTTCGCGGCCTCAACATGAAGGACACGCGGGAGTGGGTGGAACTCGTGGTGTTTCTCGCCGTGTCGCTGCTGGCAGGCGCGATGGCCCGGCTGGCCCGCACCCGAACGGTCGAGGTGGCCGAACGCCGCCAGGAGGCCGAGCTCCTCGCTGACGGGGCCGGGCTGATGCTGGGCGCGCAAGATCTGCGCTCGGTCCTGCCGCAGGCCTCGCGCCACCTGGCGCAGGCGCTGCAGCTGCCGGACGCCGCGATCGAGCTCGAGCTCGACAGCGTCCCAGGCGACGAGGTCCGACTGGCGCTGCCGCTGCGGTGCGGCTCGCGCACCGGCGCCCTTGTCGTCCCCGCCGACCTGCCGCAGCCGATCCTGCAACGGCTGCGTGAGCGAGTGGTGCCCCACCTGGAGAGACTGCTGCAGGCCGCGATCGAGCGCGAGGCCATGAGCGACTCCTTGCGGGCGAGCCGGGACGAGCTGCGGGCGAGCCGCGACGAGCTGCGCGAACTCGCGAAGGAGCAGGCGAGCCTACGCCAGGTGGCCGTCCTCGTCGCGCGCGGTCTGCCCCCGGCCGACGTAGTCACTGCGGTCGCCACCGAGACGGCGTCGCTGCTGGACGCGGACGCCACGATGCTGATGCGGTACGAGCCTTCCGACACCGTCACCGTCATCGCCGAGAACAGCAGGCCCGGCCTCGAGCCCCTCGCGGGCCGGCGCCTCGCCATCGCCGGCGGCGTCACCGAGCTGGTGCTACGGGCCTCCCGCCCGGCCCGGGTGGACAGCTACGACGAGCGCCGCGGCACGCTCGCCGACCTGGCCCGCAAACTGGGGTTCCGCTCGTCGGTCGCCGCGCCGATCACGGCGGACGGCAGCATGTGGGGCACGCTCATTGCCCTGTGGTCGCGGCCCGCGCCGCCGCCACCCGACGCCGAGGCGCGGCTGGCGCAGTTCACCGAACTCGTGGCCACCGCCGTGTCCAACGTCGAGAGCCGCATGGAACTCGCCGCGTCGCGGGCCCGGATCGTCCTCGCCGCCGACGAGGCCCGCCGCGGCATCGAACGCGACCTGCACGACGGCGTCCAGCAGCGCCTGGTGGCGCTCGGCCTGCGACTTCGCAACGCGGAGGCGTTGGTTCCCCCCGGCCTCGACGAGCTCAAGGCCGAGCTGTCCCAGACGACCGAAGACCTGGCAACCGTCTTCAAGGACCTGCAGGAGATCTCGCGCGGCCTCCACCCGGCCATCCTGTCCCAGGGCGGGCTGATGCCCGCGCTCAAGACGCTGGCTCGCCGGTCCCCGGTCCCCGTCACGGTCAGCCAGGGTCCCAAGCGCCGGCTGCCCGACTGCGTTGAAGTCGCCGCATACTACGTCGTGTCCGAGGCGCTCACGAACGCGGCCAAGCACGCGCACGCCTCCGCGGTCGACGTCGACGTGGACATCACCGCCGAGCGCAAGAGCGGGCGCGAAGTCCTCGAGGTCTCGGTCCGCGACGACGGTGTCGGTGGAGCCGACCCGGCCCGCGGCACCGGGCTCGTGGGCCTCACCGATCGGGTCGCGGCGCTCGGCGGACATCTGCAGGTGGCAAGTCCGGCAGGTGCCGGGACGTCACTGTCCGTCACGCTACCGACCGACATCGACTGCGCGCAGCTTCGCGCTTCGTCGCAGATGAAGGGTGAGTGAGCGCGCAGCGCGGAGTGCGATGCGTTCGAGCAGCGGACGACGGCTTCGCGGGTGGCAGATGCCCTAGGTCTAGGCGTACAGCGCTTCGGCCGGGCCGAAGAACTCGAAGTGGATCCGCTCGTCCGGCACGTCCAGGGCGCGCAGGCCGATGGCGAGCATTCGCATGAAGCCGCGCGGGCCGCAGAAGTAGAAGTCGGCGTCGGCGACCGGGACGGCGGCCTTGAGCCACTCGATCGTGACCCGGCCCGGCTGGTCGTAGTCGCGGCCGGGCACGTCCTCCGGCGCGGGTTTCTCGTAGAACACCACCGGGCGGATCGCCGGGTTCATCGCGGCGAGATCGCAGATATGCTGTTTCATCGCGTGCTGTCGGCCGCTGAGCGCGGCGTGCACGTACCAGGTCTCGGGGAGCCGGCCGCGGTCGACAAGGTACTCCAGCATGGAGACTGTCGGGGTGAGCCCGACACCGCCGCTGAGCAGGACCAGCGGCCGGCGCGACCCCTCCTCCGGATGTCCGTCCAGGTAGAAGTCACCGGCGGGCGGGCTGAGTTCGAGCACGTGGCCCGGGCTCACCTCCTCGTGCAGGAAGCTGGAGGCCACGCCGGACGGCGCATACGGTAGCTGCTCCGGTGGGTCCTCCCGCTTCACCGAGATGCGGTAGTAGTCGCGGCCCGGGGCACACGAGACGCTGTAGTTGCGCACGACGTGGTCCTGGCCGGGGATTTCGAGCCGGACCGTCAGGTACTGCCCCGGCCGGAATGCCATCACCGGGCCGGCGTCGCTCGGGCGCAGGTAGAACGACTTGATGACCTCACTCTCCGCGACGATCCGGTCGACGGTGAACTCCCGCCAGCCCTCCCAGCCGCCCGGTGCGCGGGCGTGCGCGTCGTAGATCTCGCGTTCCCGGCTCATCAGGGTGTACGCAAGGAAGTCGTAGGCCTCCTCCCATGCCGCGATCACCTCCTCCGAGGCCGCCTGACCGAGCACGTCGGTCAGCGCACCGATCAGGGCCCGACGGACGTACGGGTAATGCTCCGGTCGGATATTGAGCCCGACATGCTTCTGCGAGATCCGCTCGATCATCGGCGCGCACTCGTCGAACCGGTCGATATTGTCCGCGAACGCATGCACCGCCCCGGCCAGCGACCGCGGCTGGCTGCCCGACATCCCGTGGTGGGCCTGGTTGAACAGGCGCTTGATGTCCTCGTCCTGGAACAGGATCTCGTACATCCGCCGGGTGATCTCCAGGCCGCACTCCCGCAGGATGGGAGCGGTGGACTTGACGGTTCGCACCGTGCGCGGGCTGAGCACTGGACGCGTCACGGCGCGCGGGATACCCGGTCCAGTCCGCCATATGCCGGGTTCCTGCTTGAATCACGCGTCGCGGGGGTCGCCGGGCTGCAAATCGCCGACGCTTCCGTCTTTCCTGCCCCCGTCTCCGCCAATACGAACGGCATAGCGGAAACGTGATCGAGGCGCTTGGTGGCAGATGAGTATGCCCAAGCGGTGAGTGGAACCTCGGCGCGCGGGGATTCATCCGGCGATGCGTTCGCGGGCGGTGATGGTCGCGGCGAGCAGCATCTCGTCCGCGCGCATCTCGCTGTCCTCGTCGCCGATATTGAATTCCGCTCGGCGCGGCGAGGTGATGATGCGATCCAACTGGTCCAGGACCGGCCGCGCGTGTGACCCCATCGCGGTGAGCGCCAGGAGTGCCTTGGGCCCGTGGAGATCGTCGGACAGATACTGCGGCAGGACCGCCAGCAGTTCATGAGCGACCGCGGGACCTTCCTGCAGCCACAGCGCACCGGCCGATTCCACCTGCGCGAATCCGGGGACCTTGAACAGGCTTCGCAGTTGCCGGTGCTGGCGGGCGGTGAGCCCGCCGTGCTCGGCGAGCCAGGTCAGCAGCTGCGCAGCGAGGCGGTCACGGCGGAGTTCTTCCGGGCGTCCGGCGAGGTACCGTTCGGCCACGGCACAGTCCGATATGATCTTGAACAGGGCGGACGTGGCGCCCTGCGTCGGGTACTGCTGCAGATGCGGCACGGCGGCCGCGGCGGCGGGGCCGATCGTGCCCAGGACGTGGAACGCCCAGTCCGGCGTGTCGTTTTCGGCCCCTTCCAGCCTGGCTATGAGTTCCGGCACGGCCGCGGCCGCGCCCGGCCCGAACGCGGCCAGTACCCGCATCGGCAGCTCGGGCGCGCACGAGTCCGGAACCGCGGCCAGCATCCGGCGGGCGGCGGCCACCGGTGCCTGCGGGTCGGCGCCGGCCCGGGCAACCGCTCGGAACGCCTCCGCCAGCCGAGGCTCGGGACTGCCGGCGAGCATCAGCCGTACCAGGTACGGCACCGCACGGTGGTCGCCGACGCAGCCCAGTCCGGTGGCGGCCGCCGCGCCGACCTCGGGGTCGTCCACCACCGCCGCGAGGCTGTCGGCGCCGAGCCGGGACGCGGTCAGCGACGCCGCCAACGCGCGCAGGGCCGCCGACCGTACCTCGGACGGGTGTTCCCCGACGATACCGGTCAGCATCGGCGTCAACCGGCCCGGCGCGGCGCGCCACGTCCGCATCGCCGCAACCGCGATCCGTATGCCGTCGAGCCTGAGCTGCGGACGTTCGCCCGGTTCCGTCAACCGGTGCGCCCAGGCACAGCAGTCCCGCTCCCGGTCCAAGCCGGTCAGCGCCCGGGCCCAGACCTCACCCGGCCTCTCCGGACATGAGGACCCGGGCTCTGCCAACGCATCTGCGGAGGCTTCCGCATCGGCCCGGATCGCAGCGTCCAGCGCCGGCCACGACGCCGGGTCGTCGCTGCGGTACGCCGCGACACCGGCGAGCAGCCGCACGGCCGGCTCGGAGTCCGACCGCAGGCGATCGAGCGTCGCCCGATAGCCCGCGACCGCGTGATACCCCGCGACCTTGCGCCGGGACATGGCATGCATGAGCGGGAGCCGGACGACCGGATCGGACGAGGCGGCCAGCACCGCCACGACCCGGTCAGGTTCGCCGGTGCGGACCAGTAACGCCGCCGCGGCACGCCGGACCGGCACGTCACCGTCGCGCAACGCCGACTCGGCGGCGGCTGCCACCACAGGCCAGCCGCCCGGACACAAGGAACACAACTCGGCGAGCAACGTGAACACTGCCCGGCGCACCGGGACACGACCATCGGTCGCCAAGGTCACCAGCCGATGCGTGGCCAGCCCGTCCCGCTCGGCCTTGATCGTGTCGAAGACCCACGACCGTGCATGATCGCCCGGGACCAGCAGATCGCCCGAGACGACACCCGCTTCCAGCCACCCCCAACTGTCCAGCGACGCCGCCGGCACCAGGCGGTTCACGCTGAGCGGCGCAAGGCGCCCTTCCTGTACGTCATGCGCCTGATCCTGACGCACGAACGTCCCAGCACGCAACGAAATCGGCCATCGACCTCCCGGCACGAGCAGCAACCGGCACTGCCGTTACGGTCGTGGTCGGCCAAGCGTGAGGACAACGGCAGAAGAAGACGGTTGTCGCGAGTTGATGATGATTCCGTTCGCAGCCGGTGTCTCTGACGCAGCCCCTACGCACTTCCCACACGCGTCGATCACGCTGGTGGCCTACTGTCACCGACTATGCGCCTGACGATTCTTGCGCGTCCCGACGGGCGCATGCCGCGATGGGTCTGGGCAGCTGCAATCGCCGCGGGCCTGGCCGTCGTGTTGTGCGTATCGGTACCGCTGCTCGCGCTGCGTCCCGGGTCTCGGGTTTCGCCGGCGAAGGGAGCATATCCGGCGCCGGCAGTAGCCAAGGTCGGCGTAGTCGCTCAACTCCGCGCGGCTCCCGTGATTCTGGACGGTCGTCTGCGCGTGTTCGCAACGCGGAACGACGTGTGGGCTGAGCCGCTGACCGCGCCGGACGGTAACGATTCCTACTGGTCCTATCACCGGTGGCCGGCCGAGGTGCTCGGAATCGTCGCGTTCGGCGCGGTCGATGCTGCCCCGCCAGTGGTCGTTGTGAAGTGGTCCGACGGCATGCTCTCGTCGGTAGATGCCGAACGGGGAACTATCGCGTGGAAGACCCAGGTCCAGACCAAGGACAGTGACAAGTACTGGGGGCGACGCACCGGGACTCGCACGGTCTACGGCGACGAGACGCTGTTCAGTCTCTACAGCGCCCGATCCGGCTCGTCCCCGGTGGTGATCAGCTCAGGTAACACTGAAGTCGTGGCGTTCGATCCGGTCAGCGGCCGTCCGCTGTGGACTGTCGATCTGCCTGCCTGCCATGGGGTGGACTGGACTGGTGAGCAGGTCTTCGCCACGATTTTGTGCTCCGAGGGCATGCACACGATCCATCTGTACGACGTCGGCACGGGTCGACCCGTCGGCACCTGGGTGCCACCGGGCGTGTCTAGTTCATCAGCCCCAGCGGATCGATCCTGGATCCGCTGGCTCACGCGGTGCCGCACAGCATCCTCCGAATGCCAGGGCTTCCAGGTACCGGGTGCGGGACCATGGCGTATCCACGCCGATGGCTCGGTGACCCAGGAGCCGGTGACGTCGCCGGGCGTCGTCGACCGCATTGCCGGTGATGTCATCATTCGCCGAGATTCCGGCCTCGTCATCGGAATACGCCAGGAAACCGACGCCCAGTTGTGGCAAGGCGCATTCGACGCGCGCAGCGGCATCGCCGCCGACGCGGGCGTGGTCTACCTGCTGTCGGCCAAGAATGACCTCACCTGTATCGATGCGAGTACAGGTGAGGTCCGAGCCACGGTCCAGCTGCCCAGCGCCACCGCGTGGACCGCCTCCGACATGTACGCCGTCGATGGGTTCGTGATGATCGAGCGGGTCAATCCGGATGCACGCGACCGCGACGGCGACAACCGTTACTACTACGGATCACGGCCGGTCGTACTCGCCGCCTGCTGACCACACGGCCTCACACGCCGCTGAACAGCATTGCCGCCGCAACGGATCTTTCCTCAAACTGCTCAGACCCGCGAACTCCCGGGCCAGTCCCGGAAACGTTGCTGGCTTTCGCCTTCGCCAGGCGCGTCAGTCGGTTCTGGACCGCCATGATCACGGGCTGGCTTGGTTCCGCGCTGCTTTCCGTGCCGCGCTCTGCTTCATCCCGGCTCACGGTGACGCCACCTGACCGGCACCCAAACCGTCCCTTGTGGAGGGTCGCCGGGACGTGGTGCCGACACGAGTTGACCCCTTGGCCGCCGCTGCTGTGGTAGGCAAGGCTGCACCCTTTTGGCGGGAGCATACCAACATGATCATCATGGCCGAACCCAACCAGACTGGCGCCGACCTGGCCAGCGGGCGGCTGGCCTGCCCACGCTGCGGCGGCCGGCTTCGACCCTGGGCACACGCGACCACCCGCTACGTCCGCCAGCTCGACGGGTCCAGCCAGGCGGTACGACCGCGCCGGGTCTACAGCCCGAGCCGTCAGGTGACGCGCGAGAGGACCCCGCCAACTGGCTCGGCTTGACGGTTGAGTGCCTGCCTCGCCTGTGGGGTCAGGAAGCCGTCGTAGCCGAAGTGCTTCAGGCCGGACAACAGCCACGCCCGGTCCTCCGGACATGCCTCGATCAGCGCGGTGAACAGCGCCTGCAGGCTGTACCGAACCTTCGCCGAGTACGGCAGCACGTCAGCAAGCCGCTGCCGGCGGTCCTGCACGATCTGCTCGATGGTCCCGCGTTGCCGTTCCGACGGTCCGTTGAGGACCGGGTGCCAGTCCAGCGGCTCGACCAAGTCCACCTGGTTGAGCGCGAATACCATCCTCGGATGGAGGTCCGACAGTTCGTCCAGGTAGCGCTGGTCCAGGGCGATGGCGCGGTTGCGGGCCGCCAGGATCCAGACGATTACGTCGCAGCGTGGAAGGTGTTCGCGGTACGCCGCGAGGTGCTCCGCGTCATGCCGGACGTCCTCACCGAGCCCCGGTGCGTCGCGTCGATGATCTTCAGGTGCGTGCCGAGTCCCCGGACCAGAACTCCTTGGTACACGCCACGGTGTCACTCGTCGGTAGGGCCGCTCCGAGGAGGGTGTTGACTGTCGAGCTCTTTCCCACACCGGAAACACCGATCACGCCGATTGTAGGCGGGTTGCGCCGCACCTCGTCGACCGCGGTAGATCGCAGAGTCGCCAGCTCATCGTCGGTGAGGTGAGGAGCGGCGTCGCGGGTCGTATCCATGTCATCTCCTTCACGTCTAGCTCGATCGCGCGAGTCTCAGTCCATGGCGCTGTGGGCGATGTCGTGCCATTGCGTCATCGCTCATTGCCGTCGCCTCCTTGTACGGGGCGCTCGTGAACCCAAGGCTGTCGGGTTGTGCCGATCTAGTGCGGCAATGACAAGCCGACCTCCGACAGACCTCCGCAGGTTGTGTAATCCGCTGGTCAGGTCGACAGCGCGAGAAGACTGGGCAACGTCGAAGCGCTCGCTGACGGTCGGTTCTTAGGCATAGTCGCGTGCGACATTGGCGCGCTGATCACGTTGCTGGTCGACCCGCGGAGCGTCGCCTACGGGCCGTCACGAAGACCGGTCAACAGGTAAATACTCGGCTACGCAACGTGATTGGGCTGGGGTATATGCGGATGATGTAGATCGCTCGATTGGATCGCTGTCGATGTCAATCCGGCCAATGGCGTCATCTGCGGAGTTTCGACGGACGTGGCGCGTCTGAGGACGGATCTCGCCGTCGCGGGTCGTGTACCGTGGCGGCGTCGGCGTGGGGCCACCATCCTGTTAAGGGAGCTGGGGCTGACCAGCACCGTGTCGCGCGTTGCCTCGACGCGCCGTGGCCGGTGTCCGTGGCTGAGGTGCCTACCCGATCATCCCCAGGGAGGCAGGTAGATGTGCGCGTTCGTCATGGTCGCTGAGGACGACACAAAACAGGCAGAGCTGGTCCGGCGGTATCTCCGACGGGAGGACCACTCGGTCCTGGTTGTCTGCGACGGGCGCGCAGCGGTCGACGAGGTTCGCAGCAGACGCCCCGACCTGCTGATCCTCGACGTGATGATGCCGCGGATGGATGGGCTGGACGTGATCCGCACGTTGCGCCGCGACTACGACCTGCCGGTACTGATGGTGACGGCACGCTCCACGGCAGAGGACAAGCTTGCCGGCTTCGACCTCGGCGTCGACGACTACCTCACCAAGCCATACGACCCGCGCGAGCTGATGGCCCGGGTGCGTTCGCTGCTGCGGCGCGCGCGGTCGTCGGACGGGCCGGTTGTCCTGCCGCTGCGGGTCGGTCCGCTGGCACTCGACCAGATCCGTCACGAGGTCCGCCTGCTGGAGCGCAGGATCGAGTGCACGCCGGCCGAGTTCCGGATCCTGGAGGCGTTGATGTCCAGCCCGGGCCGCGTGTTCAGCCGGAGCCAGCTGCTGGAGCAGGCGCACGGGCGTGACAGCTTCGTCACCGAACGGACCGTCGACGCCCATGTCAAGAACCTCCGGCGCAAGATCGAAACGGATCCGCGCACCCCGGTGTACCTGCAGACGGTCTACGGCATCGGCTACAAGATGGCCGGCCATGGCTAGATTCGGGCTGCGCACGCGGCTCCTGGTCGGCACCATCCTCGTAGCGGCCAGCGCGGTCGCGGCGACGGCGTGGTTGTCGGTGCAGGGGACCGCCCGCTCCATCGCGGATCAGCAGGAATCGCTGCAGAGCGCCTATCCCGGGGCGTACCTCGGTCTCGTCGACTACGCGGCGACGCACACCGATTGGCAGTCGGTGGGCCCGGTGCTCGCCAGCCTGGCACACTCGGCGGGAGTACGGATCGTGGTGACGCCGGTCGGCGGGCAGCCGATCCAGAGCTCGGCGACGCCGTCCGGATCCCACCAGGTCACCCAGCCGTCGGTGGCCATCGACCCGTTGACGATCGACAACGCACTGGCCATGACGCATTTCCCAGACGGCATCGACCCGCACGTGGTCGGTCCGTTCCTGCTGTCCACACAGGAGCACGCGGACCTCGAAGCGCTCGTCGAGGACGGCGCGGTCTGCCTGCGGCAGCACGGGGTCAACGCCACCATCGCCGAGGTGGAGACCGGACGGCCGTATCTGCGTGCCATGCAGGCCAGCGTCCCGCAGCTCTGCCAGGCGCGGATGAACGGCCTGGTCGGCTTCCAGGACTCGGAGAAGATCGTGCCGACCTCCACGGAGAAGGCCGCGCTTCAGCAGCTGTCGGCCTTGATGAAGACATGCGCCGACGCTCAGCGCACGGTCGATCTCGGGCTCGACGGGAGGGGACAGGTGACGTTGCGGGCGGCGGATGGCGATCCGCGGGGGGCGAAATGCCTGGCGGACGCGCGGCGTCAGCTGCTGCGCCCATACGTGGCGCCGGCGGCATTCATGCAGGTCACCGCGGACGGACATGCCACGGAGGCGGACGTCGGCCTGTCGTCGGTAGGTGCGCTGCGGATCGCGGGAGTCGCGGCGATCGTGCTGGCGCTGACGGTCGGGATCGCCATGCTGCTGGCCGGCAGGATCATCCGCCCGGTCCGGGTTCTGACCGAGGCCACCCGGCGCATGCGGGCGGGCGACGCCACGGTGCGCGCCCAGGTTGGTGCCCGCTGGGAGATCTCCGAGTTGGGCGCGGCGTTCAACGAGATGGCTGAGCATGCCGCGCGTACCGAGCAACAGCGCAAGGATCTGGTCAGCGATGTGTCGCACGAGCTGCGGACCCCGCTTGGCACCTTGCGGGGCTGGCTGGTCGCGGCGCAGGACGGTGTTGCGGCTGTCGACCCGGAGCTGGTGTCGTCGTTGCTCGAGGAAACCCTGCTGCTCCAGCATCTCGTGGACGACCTGGGGGACCTCGCGCTGGCCGACGCCGGCCAGTTGCGGCTGGAGCCGGTGGAGGTGAACCTGGGTGCCCTGTTGCGGCACATCGCGGCGGCCGGTGGCGGGCGCGCGACGGTGGTCGCGGACCGGGACCTGCTGCTCGTGGTCGATCCGATCCGGCTGCGGCAGGCCGTCGGCAACCTGGTGGCCAACGCGGTGCGGCACACCCCACCCGATGGACAGATCACGCTGTCTGCCCGCCCCGACGGCCAGGACGTGCTCATCGAGGTGACCGACAGCGGCACCGGGATCCCACCGGAGGACCTGCCCCACGTCTTCGACCGCTTCTGGCGTGCGGACAAGTCCCGTAGCCGCAGGACCGGAGGCAGCGGACTGGGCCTGGCCATCGTCCGGCAGCTTGTCGAGGCCCACGGTGGCGGGATCTCCGCCGCTAGCACGCCTGGCGCGGGCACCACCTTCACCATGCGCTTCCCGCCGGTAGGACAGCCGCAGGTCATGGCCGCCGGCGGCCATGGCGCCGAAAGCGGCTGACCCGGGCACCGCCCGGCGGCCCGTCACGCCTGCGAATGACCTTTCATGGTGGTCGCACAAGTTCTTCACAGTGTTGCGAAAGGCTTGCTGCCGTGAAGCCGTTTCTGTGTGTTGCTGCCGCGTCCGTGCTCGTTCTCACGGCGTGCTCATCGCATCCGTCGACCCCGCAGGCCAAGGTTCCTACGCTCGCCACCTCGGGTGCTTCGGGCGCCGGTGCCGCCCCGTCCGGTGCCGGCGGGTCCGATCCTGATGCGGGACGGCCGCGCGAACGTCTCGACATGACGAACGACGAACTGAATGCCCTGAGTACCGCGTACACGCAATGTATGACCGCGAACGGATGGTCCAAGGCGAAGAGCGACGCGGACTCGGCAGTCACCGCCAAAGCGGAGGCGGCGTGCGTTTCGAAGAACCCGCTGCCGCCGTGGGAACTCGACGCCAGCAACCCGCATGCCAGTGACTTCTTGCACGCGGTCGTCCAGTGCCTGCGCGGCAAGGGTGTCAAGTATGTCGACGAAGAGCCTCCGCAAGGCGGCCGGTACGTGCTGTCCTTCGGCGGCCCCAACAACGACAGAGACTCGATCAATAAGGGCCTGCAGTTCACCCCCGAATGTGAGAAGGAAGTCGCTGCCAAGGGCATCGGGCGCTGACGTGAGGAGATGGCTCCTGGCCGGTGTCGGCGTCGCGGTCGCTCTCGCCGGCACGGCCATCTACGCGTTGCTGTTCAGGGCGGCCCCGCTCCCGGCGGCGCAGCAACCCCACCCTCCGCAGACCGCCACCATCGTCACGACCGACCTGTCCAACACGGTCAGTATCGGCGGTGCCCTGGACTACGGCGCAGTGACCACACTCATCGGACGCAAGACCGGCACGCTGACCTGGCTACCGGCGGTCGGCACGGTCGTGGGCCGGGGCCAGCGCCTCTACGCGGTCGACGCGAAACCGGTGATGCTGTTTCTCGGCGACACACCCCTCTACCGGCAACTGGACGCCACCGCCACACCGGGTCCGGACATCAGCGAGGTCAACGCGAACCTACGTGCGCTGGGCTACCACGGCGCGCCGAACGGAAGCATGTACACCACCGGCACGATGAACGCCCTCAAACAGTGGCAGAAACACGTCGGGCTTGACGGGACCGGCACGCTGGGCATCGGCGACGTCGTCGTGCTGCCCGCCGCGGTCCGGGTCGACTCGCTCAAAGCGCAGACGGGCGCACCGGCGGCGGCGGACCTCGCCGGCCTGACCGCGACCACGAAGATGGTTACGGCGACCGCGGACCCGTCCCAGATCGACAGCAGCCTGCTCAAACCCGGCGGCACGGTCGCGCTGACACTGCCCAACGGCAAACAGACCACCGGCACGATTGCCTCGCTCGGCCCCGCTGCGGGCAGCGCGGGAACGTCGGGCACGGCAGGCGGGGCTGGCCAGAGTCAAACCAGCCAAACTGCGGTGACGATCACCTTCGACGACCAATCCGCGACCTCCGGTGTGGACTCAGGAGCAGCCGAGGTCATTGTGACCGCGGAGTCCCACAGGGGCGTGCTCGCCGTGCCGGTGGGCGCGCTGGTCGCGGTGCAGGGCGGCGGCTACGCCGTGCAGGTGGTTGCCGGGAGCACGACGACCCTGGTCGAGGTGCGGACCGGAATGTTCGCCGACGGCCTGGTCGAGGTGTCCGGGCAGGGGATCGTCGCTGGTCAGAAGGTTGTGACCGTCTCATGAACCCAGTGCTGGAGATTCAACACGCCACCAGGGAGTATCCCGGTGGGGTTCGCGCCCTCGACGACGTGTGTCTGGTCATCGACCGTGGCGAACTGCTGGCCATCGTCGGACCGTCCGGCTCGGGCAAGTCAACGCTGCTCAACCTGATGGGCACCCTGGACCGGCCGACCACGGGCACGGTGACCATCTCCGGGCAGGACATCACCACACTGGACGACCGTCACCTGTCAGCGCTACGTGCACGGGAGATCGGATTCGTGTTCCAGCAGTTTCAGCTCACCGAAGGCCTGTCGGCCGCAGAGAACGTTGCCACCGGCCTGCTCTACGCCGGTGTGCCGCGACGGCAGCGCGGTCCGCTCGCCGAAGCAGCCCTGGACCGGGTTGGCCTGGCACATCGCCGCGAGCACAAGCCCCACCAGCTCTCCGGCGGGGAGAAACAGCGCGTAGCGATCGCTCGCGCGCTGGTCAACGATCCCGCGCTGGTCCTGGCCGACGAACCGACCGGCGCACTGGACACCGCCAACAGCCGCGCCGTGTTGGAGCTGTTGCGCACCCTCAACGACGTTGGCGTGACCATCGCCCTGATCACGCACGACCGGGAGATCGCGGAGACCCTGCCACGGCGGGTGGAGATCCTCGACGGGCGGATCACGTCGGACTGCTCCACCACGATGACATCCGGAGTCCTCACGTGACCCGACCGACGGTCCGCCTCGGGCCTGCCGACATCATCAGGCTGGGACTGCTCGGCCCCCGCACCCGACCGCTGCGCGCCGCGCTGTCCGCGCTGGGCATCTCCATCGGAATAGCGACCATGATCGTGGTCGTCGGCATCCCTGCCTCCGGCCAACAGGGGCTGGCAGACCAGCTCTCCGCGCTGGGCACGAACCTGCTGCGCGCCGAAGCCGCGATCGATCAGCAGAGCCAGAAAATGCCGCCGGTGCCGGAGTCTGCCTCGGCGATGGTCGCAAGGATCCCACCGGTCCAGCAGGTCAGCGAGGTCGCCAACACCCACGCGCAGGTGCGCCGGTCACATGCGATCCCCGCAGCGCAGAGTTCCGGACTGACCGTGCTGGCCGCGAAGAACGACCTGTTGCCGGTGATCGGCGCACACGTCGCGTCGGGGACCTACCTGAACGCGGCCAATGCGGCGTTTCCCACCGTCGTGCTCGGCGCGGTGGCCGCGACCCGGCTGGGCATCACCGCGATCGCACCAGGGCAGCCGTCGCTGGAGGTCTGGATCGGCTCCCGGACGTTCACCGTGGTCGGTGTGCTGGCCCCGAGCCCGCTGGCTCCAGAGGTGGAACGCTCCGTCCTTGTCGGCTGGGACGCCGCCCGGCACTGGCTGGGATTCGACGACCACCCGAGCGTGCTGTACGTCCGGGTCCAGGAGTCCCAGATCGACCCGGTGCGCTCGGTGCTCGCGAACACCATGTTCCCGCAGAACCCTGGCCGGATCGTGATCAGCCGTCCCTCGGAGGCGCTGGCGGCAAAGCGTCTCACCGAGACCGCGTTTTCGGGGCTGTTCCTCGGCCTGGCCGGGGTCGCGCTGCTGGTCGGTGCCGTCGGCGTGGCCAACACGATGATCGTCTCCGTGCTGGAACGCAAGCGGGACATCGGGCTGCGCCGGGCGCTGGGCGCCACCCGGCGACAGATCCGTGGGCAGTTCCTCGCGGAGTCGGTCATGCTGTGCCTGATGGGCGGGCTAGTCGGGGCGGTGGCGGGCGTGGTCGGCACGGCGGGGTACGCGATGTCCCGGAACTGGCCCGCGGTGATCCCCGCAGCGTCGGTGGCCGGCGGTATCAGCGCCGCGCTCGTGATCGGCGTCCTCGCCGGTGTACATCCCGCCGTGCGTGCCTCGCGGCTCTCGCCAATCGAGGCGCTCGCGGCAGCCTGACGGTCAAATCTGCACTGTATGCCGATGCCGGTGGTGGCGACACCGCTGTACCGGCGTGGTAACCGGGATGCACGCGATCGCCGGGGTGCGCGGTCACCATCAACGGCCGGCCCTACTCGCCTCCGCCGGCTACGACCAGACGGTGCGACTGTGAAACCCAGCCACCGCCGACGTGATCCTGAACATCGCCGTCCACGCAGTCGCCACCTTGTGCGTCTCAAACAGCCCGCGCACTGATCATCGCTCGGCACCGGTCCGGTCGCCATCACACCATCCGCACCGAGACAGGACCGCTTGTTTCCGGCCGGCCAGGCCGACTTTCTCGCGGATCTTGGTTCGGGTGCGCCCAGCGGCGCCCGCTCCCGCTCGCCCGTGATGGCGATGGACGACGACGAACTGGAACGGCAACTACGCCTACGGCACCGTGGACGGCTGGACGCTCACCGTCTGACGACGCATGGCCTACCCGGCGACGTCGGCGAGGCGAAACCGGTCGGCGAAGGCCGACATCTCGTCGCGCTGCTCGGCCGGATCGGTGGCGGCCACATTGACGACGAGGCGGGTCACGCCCTCCGCGGCGAAGTCCTCGACCCGATCGGGCGTGAGTCCGGTCGACGCCCATCTGGTGTACGCCAGCGCCTGCGGGTCGCGGCCGGCCTCGACCGCCGTCGCCCGGGCGAGGTTCAACTGTGCGCGGCGCTCATCCGGGGTGAGCATGCCACCGGGGAAGTATCCGTCGCCACGTTGCCCGGCGCGGCGGGCCGCCGCCCGGCTCGACCCGCCGACATGGATGGGGAGTTCGGCGCCACCGTGCGGCTTCGGGAAGCTGACGAGCCTGTCGAAGTCGAAGAACTCCCCGTGGAAGCTGACGCCGCCGGCGCCGCCGGACCAGAGCAGTCGCATGACTTCGATCGCTTCGTCGGCCCGACGGCCCCGGCCGGCGTAGTCCACGCCGACCGCCGCGGCCTCGCCCGGCAGGCCGCCGAGGCCGACGGTCAGCAGCCGCATCCGGCCTTTGGACAGCACGTCGATCGTGGCCAGTTGTTTGGCGAGGATGACTGGGTGCCGGTACGGCAGCAGCAGCACGGCTGTTCCGAGGAGGATCCGGTTCGTGGCGGCGGCGATGAAGGCCAGGCAGTCCAGCGGATCGGCGTACGGCAGCGTCGCCGGCAGCTCCATCCCGCCGATGGTCGCGCCCGGGTACAGCACGATGTGTTCGGGCAGGTACAGCCCCTCGAAACCGCACTCTTCGGCGTGCCGGGCGAAGGCGATGATCCGGTCGGGATCGACACCGTGGTACGGGGTGCTGTAGCTGACGGCGAACCTCATTGCCGCGACGCTAGGCGTTGACACCGGCGTCAGGGCAAGGTCGCGGTCGCAGGGACGCCCGTAGTGCCTTGCGGTTGAGCTTGCCGACCGACGTCAGCGGGATCTCCTCGACGATGCGGATGTCCCGCGGGCGCTTCGTCGGGGCCAGCCGCTCGCCGGCGAACGCCTCCAGGTCGGCCGGCTCGCACGGCTCCCGCAGTACCACGAACGCCACGACTTCCTCGCCGAGGCGCTCGTCGGGGCGGCCGACGACGGCGGCCATCGCCACGGCCGGGTGCTGCGCGAGCACATCCTCGACATCCCGGGGGTACACGTTGAAGCCTCCGCGGATGATGATGTCCTTCTTGCGGTCGACGATGGTGAGGTACCCGTCCTCGTCCAGCCGCCCGATGTCGCCCGTGGCGAACCAGCCGCCGGCGACCGGCTCGCCCCGCCAGTAGCCGCTCATCACGTTGGCGCCGCGCACGACGATCTCGCCGTCCTCGGCCAGCCGCAGCTCCACTCCCGGCACGGCCCGGCCGACGGTGCCGGGGCGCGGCACGTCGGGCGGGGTCGCGGTGAGGATGCCGCCCGTCTCGGTACAGCCGTAGCCCTCCAGGACGCGGGCCGAGGGCACCGCCCGCTCGAAGGCCTCGGCGACCGCGCGCGGCAGTGGGGCCGCCCCGGAGTACACCCGCTGCAGTGTGCTCAGATCGTGCTTCGCCGGATCGTGGGCGAGCAGCATGACAAGCATCGAGGGGACCACGGCGGCGACCTGTACCCGGTGCTGCGCGGCCAGCGCCAGCCAGGCCGCCGGGTCGAACCACCGCTGCAGGACCGTGACGGGCGCCTCCTTGGCGTGCAGCGCGCCGACGGTGAGCAGCATGCCGTAGGAGTGCGACATCGGCAGCGCGGTCAGCCCCAGGTTGAGCCCCGGCGTGTAGCTGACCGCCCGGGACGACGCGCCGGCGGCCGAGAGGTTGGCGTGCGTCAGCGGCACGCCCTTGCTGCGCCCGGTGGTGCCGCCGGTGTACAGCAGCGCCGCCAGCGCGTCCGCCCCGACGTCCACGATCGGCAGCGGTTCGGCGGCGCGCAGTTCGTCGAACCCGGCGGTACCCACGACGAGTGTCCGCACGCCGAGGGCGCCGAACTTCGGCACCAGCTCCGGGCTGGTCACGACGGCGACCGCGCCCGAGTCGGCCAGGATGTGCTGCAGCTCCTGGGCGGTCACCAGGAACACGACCGGGGTGACGACCGCGCCGGCCCGCCAGACGGCCTGGTACACCATCGAAACCTCGGGGCCGTTGGCCATCACGACCACGACTCGTTCACCGGGCCGGACACCGAGCTCCCACAGCCCGCCGGCGATGCGGGCGGCGGTGTCGTGCAAAGCGCCGGAGGTGTACCAGGAACCCTCGAACCACAGCGACGGGTGGTCGCCGAACCGCTCGAGCGCGGCGTCGGCCAGGCGGGCGAGATTGGTCATCGGACCTCCTTCGTACACTGCCTATGCCGATAGTTCGTCGATGTCAAGGCAGAGCACTTCGCTACTTGAAGCCCTTGCCGCCCAGGATGGACCCGGTGACGGTCCGGCCGTTGTACAGCCCGAAGTAGGTGCCGACTCCCCGTCGACGCCGGCGACGTAGCGGCGGACCAGCGCGCCCCAGATCGGCGCGGTCGCCCCGATGCCCACGGAGCCGGTCGAGCAGCCGACCGGGTCCGGGTCCTTCGTGCGGCTCGGGTAGCTCTGCAGGCCGCCGAACGAGCACTGCGATGGTCCTGGTCCAGAGCCGGGCGCCGTTATAGTTGATGCCGCACGAGGCGTGATGGAGGCGATGTGGAGCGCTCTGCCGCGGCGGTCCGCCCTATTGAGTCCCGATCCGTCGCCGAGCAGGTGATGGCCGAGCTGCGGCGCTCGATCCTCGCCGGTGACCTGGCGCCCGGCCGCGAGTTCTCGCTGCGCGAGATCGCCGAGCAGCTGCAGGTCAGCATCATCCCGGTCCGCGAGGCGTTGCGCAGCCTGGAGAGCCAGGGCCTGGTACACATGCGGCCCGGTCGCAGCGCCGTGGTGGCCCCGCTCGACCTGGAGGAGCTGCAGAGCATCTACCGCCTGCGGCGCCGCCTCGAGCCGGAGATCGCCCAGCGCTCCTGCCGCCTGCTGTCCGACGCCGATCTCGACCGCCTGCGCCACGACTTCGTGGAGTTCGGCGACGAGCAGCGCACGATCCACGAGATCCACGAGGCGCACCACGAGTTCCACCTGGCGCTGCTCGCCCCGGCCGCGACCAGCTGGGACGTCCGGATCCTGATGACGCTGTGGCGGGCCGCGGAGCGGTACATCCGCATCGGCTCCGGCCGCCTCGACCCCGACCCGGACGAGCACTGGCGGCGCGAGCGGGCCCACGAGGAGCTGCTCGACGCGTTCCGGCAGCGCGACCCGGAGGTGGTCTCGGCCGCCGTGCATCAGCACCTCGCGCGCAACGAGCAGATGGCACTGCTGGCCCTGCGCGACCCGGCCGGCGCCGCACCCCCCGCCGACAACACCAACCCGGCCGTCGTCGTTCACGCCGCACCGGCTGACTCCACCGCTCCCGCCGCACCGGCAACCCCGCCGGGGCCGTGACCACCCGCGCCACCGCACGCCCAGGCCCCGCAGCGCCGCTGTCCGATGGCCGAGGTCGTCGCCCCGAAGTCACGCGTGGCACCGCACGGAAGTCTTGCTGTTATCACATATACGGGCGGCGCGCACAGCGCAAACCCGAACAAGGCCCGCCAGGGCCCTGACCACGAACGTCGGCCGGGTCGGCTGCCGCTCACCCGACCCGGCCGACGTTATGGTCAACCAAGGCCGTGGTGGCCGATGCACTCGGCGACGGCGCCACGGCCGGAACGCGGGGCGCCACCCCGGCCGGCGACATCGTGATCCTCGCCGTGCCGTTCGACAGCGCCGTGCCGGTCGTCCGCCAGTACGGGGACGCACTGGCCGGCAAGATCATCGTCGACATCACCAACCCCTTCAACTCCAGCGTCACCGGGCTGGCCGTCCCGGAGGACACTTCAATCGCGCAAATGGTCGCCGCGGCCGCCCCCAGAAGCACTCATGTCGTCAAGGCGTTCAACACCCTCTTCCGCGACGTCCTGGCGGCGGGCGGCCCGCTGGATGTGTTCATGGCCGGCGATGACGCGCAGGCCAAGGCGAGCGTGTCAGCGTTCATCAAGAGCCTTGGACTGCGCCCGCGGGACACCGGTGACCTGAGCATGGCGCACTGGCTGGAGGGCGTGGGCCTGCTGTCGGTCGGCCTGGGCCGCTACGGCGTGGGGAACTTCAACTTCTCCCTCGGCGTCAACGTCGGCTGAGCTCGCGGCAGACCTCGACGATCTGGACCGTTGGTTCGACACGGTCCAACGGGAAAAGGGCGCGATCGACGTGTTGTGGGCAAGTAGCGAGCGCTGAAGCTTCTCCTGGTCGGCGGATCGTCGAGATAGCGTCGTACGAGTGGGCACGCTGAGGGGAATCGGCGCCTCACGACGAGGCGACCGAGCCGCAGGTCGACGGGCGATCATCGCGAATGCGAAGGCGCACGAGAAGTTGCGTCGGATCGGCAACGAGCATGCCGCATTGCGGCAGTTGGCGATGCTGGTCATCCGCGGGGTGAAGCCGTCGCTCGTGTTCGCCGCGGTGGCCGAGGAGATCCGCGCGCTGTTCAACGCCGACTACTCGGGGATCGTGCGGTTCGAGCCGGGTGGAGAGGTGACATTCCTGGCCGGCCACGAATGGTCGACTCGCAACGAATCGGGACCAGCCGTCAAGCTGGGCCCGAGCTTGGCCCTCGCCTTGGTTCGGGAAACGGGCTGCGCCTTCCGGCTCGATGCGGACGATCCGGCGTCGCCGAGCCTGCCCGAGGACCTCCGGGCGGAGGGAGTCCGCTCCGCGGTCAGTGCGCCAATCGTCGTCGAGGGCCGTCACTGGGGCGCGATCGGCGTCGCGTCTCGACGTGAACCGCTTCCTCCAGGCGCCGAGCAGCGGATGACAGACCTTGCGGAGCTGGTCGCGATCGTGATCGCGAACGCCCAGGCGCATACCGAGCTGACCGAGGCGCGCGCGCGAATCGTCTCCGCCGCGGACGATACGCGCCGGCGGATCGAGCGTGATCTGCACGACGGCGCCCAGCAACGACTGGTCTCGCTGGCGCTGCGGCTGCGACGGGCGCAGGCCGCGATGCCGCCAGAACTCGGCGAGCTCGCAGCCGAACTCGACCGCGTCGCCGTCGGGCTGACCAGGGCGCTGGATGAGCTGCGCGAGCTTGCCCGCGGCATCCATCCCGCGATCCTGGCCCAGGCCGGTCTCGCCCCCGCGTTGCGGACGCTTGCCCGCCGCTCGTCGACTCCTGTCGATCTTCAGGTGCGCACCAGCGGGCGGCTGCCGGAGCAGGTGGAGGTCACCGCGTACTACCTCGTCTCCGAGGCGTTGACGAACGCGGCCAAGCATGCGCGCGCCTCAACGGTCACCGTCACCGTCGAGACCGCAGACGACATCCTGTGCGTCTCGGTCCGCGACGACGGCGTCGGCGGCGCCGACTACACCCGCGGTACCGGTCTGGTCGGCCTCAGAGATCGCGTCGAGGCGCTCAGCGGCCGAATCTTCCTCGACAGCCCGCCCGGCGCGGGGACGACCACCCTACGAGCGGAACTCCCGCTCGCCGAGCCGAACGGCGTCACCGTCCACCAGGCTGGGCCGGGGTCATGAGCGCGGCTCGGAGCCGCTGGCCGTGGCGCGTATCCGACGGTTCGGCCGGCACAGCGGCACGGTGAGCCGCCAGTACCGGGTCCACAGTGCGGCGCCGTCGATGAGGGCGGCCTCGTCGATGCCGGTCGGCAGCGTCTTCATGTAGTTGCCCAGCACGAAGACGCAGAAGCCCAGCTGGAACGAGACGTCTATGACGATGAGCCCGGCATAGGAGTTGTACAGCAGCCCGCTGCCGCTGATCCCGGTCGGCAGACGGATCGCGAGGTAGATGCGGTACAACGGGGTGATGACGACCTGCTGCGGCAGCAGGTTACCGGCGGTGAGCAGGATCAGCAGCGGCACATTGCAGCGGAAAAGGCACGAAAATCCAACACCTCCCAACGAAAACCGACGCAACAAAGGCGTGAATCCTGACGGTTGCCAATCCCTTTGCCGCCCTGGTTCGGACACATATTGACGAAACCAAACGCCAGATTGCGGGCTTCCGACGCAAGCCCACGCGCCCGACCGCTCATCCCACGAGGTCGACCGCTAGGCGCCGCCCCCTGATGTCAGGTCTTGACAGAACCGCGCCCGCCGACCAGTCTCCCGAGACATCGACGGTGTTATCGCACATGTTCGATCATGGCTTCCCATCGATGTGATGCCGCTCCCCCTCTCTCACCCTGTTCCGCCAAACAGTGAAGGAGAGTCCCATGCACCATGCACGTCGCGGCCTCGTCGCCCTCGCGGCGACGAGCCTGCTGGCCGCGGTCGCGGTCACGGCGGCCGCCGCCCCGGCGAGCGCCGCCACCACCACGGTCAACGTCAACGGCGGCATCGTCGGGCGCACGTTCGACGGCGTCGGCGCCATCAGCGGCGGCGGCGGCAACTCCCGCCTGCTCGTCGACTACCCCGAGCCCGAGCGCAGCCAGATCCTCGACTACCTGTTCAAGCCCGACTACGGCGCCGCCGTGCAGCTGCTGAAGCTCGAGATCGGCGGCGACGCCAACTCCACCGACGGCTCCGAGCCCAGCCACGAACACGTGCGCGGGGACGTCAACTGCAACGCCGGCTACGAGTTCTGGCTCGGCGAGCAGGCCGTGGCGCGCAACCCCGGCATCCGCATCGTCGCCCTGCCGTGGACCGCGCCGGGCTGGATCGGCGGCGGCAACTTCTGGTCGCAGGACATGATCGACTACGACATCGCGTGGCTGAACTGCGCCAAGGGCCACGGCATCAACGTCGGCTACCTCGGCGGCTGGAACGAGCGCGGCCACGACAGCGGCTGGTACAAGAACCTGCGGACCGGGCTGAACAACGCCGGCTTCGGCTCGGTGCAGATCGTCGGCGACGACAGCGGCTGGGGCATGGCCGACGAGTTCGCCGCCGACCCGGCCCTGAAGACCGCCGTCGGCGTGCTCGGCAACCACTACGTGTGCGGGTACCTGTCGCAGGCCGACTCCTGCAGTACCACCGCCAACGCCCGATCCAGCGGCAAACCGCTCTGGGCCTCCGAGTTCGGCTCCCAGGACGACATGAGCGGCGTCGTGCCCTACATCCGCACGGTCAACCGCGGCTACCTCGACGCGGAGATCTCCGGCTACATGAACTGGCCGCTGATCGCCGCGATCACCCCGAACCTGCCCTACGCCACCGTCGGGCTGATGGACGCGGGCTCGCCGTGGTCCGGCGCCTACCGGGTCGGCAAGAACCTGTGGGCCAACGCCCACTACGCGCAGTTCACCCAGCCGGGCTGGAAGTACCTCAACAGCTCCGCCAGCGGCTACCTCGGCGGCAACCGGGCCAACGGCAGCTACGTGTCGCTGAAGTCGCCGAACAACACCGACTACACCACGGTCTACGAGACCAGCGGCACCACGTCGACGCAGACCGTCAACGTCACCGTCTCCGGCGGCCTGAGCACCGGTACCGTGCACGTCTGGGCGACCGACATGGGCTCGGACAACCCCGCCGACTGGTTCGTGAAGCAGCCCGACGTCAACCCGTCCGGCGGCGCCTACAGCCTGACCATGCAGCCCAACCGCATCTACACCCTGACCACCACCACCGGACAGGCCAAGGGCGGCGCCGTGAGCCCCGCCACGCACGGCCTCGCGCTGCCGTACTCCGACACCTTCGACGGCTACGCGGTGCGCAAGCAGCCGCGCTACACCGAGGACATGCAGGGCTCCTTCGAGACCCGCGCCTGCGCCGCCGGCCGGTCCGGCACCTGCCTGCAGCAGGTCGCGCCGCAACGGCCGATCAACTGGCAGGACGACAGCGACGCCTACACCCTCTTCGGCGACTCCGGCTGGACCAACTACACGGTCAGCCTGGACGTGAACATGCAACAGGCCGGCACGGTCACGCTGCTGGGCCGGGCCAACATCCAGAACCGGCCGCAGAACCGGCAGGCGGCCTACCAGCTGCGCATCGCCAACACCGGCGCCTGGTCGATCGTCAAGCACAGCAACACCAACACCGACACGACCCTGGCGTCGGGCAGCCGCGCCGCGCTCGGGCTCAACTCCTGGCACACCCTGAAGCTCGGCTTCTCCGGCGGGCAGATCACCGCCACCGTCGACGGCGTGACCGCCGGTACCGCGAACGACTTCTCCTACGGCAGCGGCCAGGCCGGCGTCGGCGTCGTGGGCTACCAGACCGACCAGTTCGACAACCTCAGCGTCACGGCCAACTCCGGCCCTGTGCTCAGCGTCCTGCGCGGCGTCGGCTCCGGCCGCTGCGCCGACGTGCCCGCACTGTCGCAGACCAACGGCACGCAGCTGGCGCTGTGGGACTGCAACGGCGGCGCCAACCAGACCTTCACGCCGACCGCCTCGAAACAGCTGCAGGTGTACGGCACCAAGTGCCTCGACGTCGACGGCGCGGGCACCGCCGACGGGGCCAAGGTACAGATCTGGGACTGCAACGGCGGCACCAACCAGCAGTGGAACGTCAACGCCGACGGCACCGTGACCGGCGTCGGCTCCGGCAAGTGCCTCGACGCGACCGCCAACGGCACCGCGAACGGCACCCTGCTGGAGATCTGGACCTGCAACGGCGGCGACAACCAGAAGTGGGCGAGGTCATGAGAAGAGTCCTGTCGATATTCGCGGCCGCCGTCGTGCTCCCGGGCGCCGCCGTCCTCGTCACGCCGGCCCCGGCGTCCGCCGCCACCACCTGGACGGTCGCCGGGCCGTCGGCGGGCACCACCGCCGCGCAGGTCAGCCTCGACAGCGGCGGCCTGACGTTCGCGGTGTCCAACCAGGGGCAGACGGTGCTGTCGCCCGCGCCGATCGGCATCGTCACCACCGCGGCCGACCTGACCCGGAACCTGACCTTCACCCAGCGCGCCGACCGGACCGTCACCGAGTCCTACACGATGACGACCGGCAAGCAGCGCGGCCGCAGCACGACCTACAACGAGACGACGCTGTCGTTCACCGGCAGCGGCGGCGCCCGCCTCGACGTGGTCGTCCGGGCGTCGAACACCGGCGCCGCCTACCGGTACGTGCTGCCGGGATCCGGCTCGGTGACGGTGAGCCGCGAGGCGTCGTCGTGGAGCGTCCCGGCGGCGTCGAACGCCTGGCTGGTCCCGCCCCAGGCCGAGGACCAGGGCCGCTGGTTCCAGACCACCGCCGGCGGCGCCCCGACCGGCAACGACTACCGGGTGCCGGCGCTGTTCGAGGTCGGCGGGCGGTGGGCGCTGCTCGCCGAGACCGACCTCGACGGCCGCTACGCGGCGTCCTACCTGACGCACGCGGCGGGCTCGGGGACGTACACCACCGCCCTCGCCGGCGGCATCAGCACGACGCTGCCGCTGAGCACCCCGTGGCGCACCGCCGCCGTCGGCGACCTCGGCACCGTCACCACCTCGACGATCGTCGACGACCTCGCCGCGCCGTCCAAGGTGGCCGACACCTCGTGGGTGCACCCCGGCACCGTCAGCTGGTCGTGGCTGACCGAGCACGCCAGCCCGTCGGACCAGAACCGGCAGCGGCAGTACATCGACTTCGCCGCCCGCAACGGATGGAGCGCGGTGCTCATCGACGAGGGCTGGTCCTCGAGCTGGGTGCCGGACGTTGTCACCTACGCCCGGTCCAAGGGCGTCCAGGTCATCCTGTGGTTCAACTCCGGCGACCTCAAGACCTCCCAGCAGCGCGAGAACTGGCTGCCGCTCATCAAGGGCTGGGGCGTGGCCGGCGTCAAGGTCGACTTCATCTACGAGGACACCCAGCCGACGCTGCAGTGGTACGACGCCCTCCTCGCCCGCACCGCGCAGCTGCAGCTGATGGTGAACTTCCACGGCGCGGCCACCCCGCGCGGCCTGCAGCGCACCTGGCCGCACGTGATGACCGCCGAGGCGGTGTTCGGCGCCGAACAGTACCTGCGGGCCGACTTCAACACGATCCTGCCGTTCACCCGCAACGCCATCGCGAGCATGGACTTCACCCCTGTCGTGTTCAGCCTGGCCAACCGGGACACCACCGACGGGCACGAGCTCGGCACCGCGATCGTCTTCGAGTCCGGCTGGCAGCACCTGGCCGACAACCCGGAGAGCTACGGCGCCCACCCCGAGGCACTGCGCATCCTCGACCAGCTGCCGACCGCGTGGGACGAGACCCGGCTGCTCGGCGGCCGCCCCGGCCAGGAGGCGTACTTCGCGCGGCGGGCCGGCGGGCGCTGGTACATCGGCGGCATCTCGGCTCTGTCCGCCAAGACGTTCAGCTCCTCGCTGTCGTTCCTGGGCGGCGGGCAGTGGCTGGCCGAGACCGTCCGCGACGGCTCCGGCGGGCTGCTGCGGGAGACCCGGACCGTCACCAGCGCCGACACGCTCAGCGTCCCCGTCGCCACCCGCGGCGGCTTCGCGACAGTCGTGTGCCCGTACACCGCGGGCATGACGACCTGCAGTACGCGCGACATCCCGTTCGCGCTCAAGGGCCGGCAGTCCGGGCGCTGCGCCGACGTGCCCGGACTGTCGCAGGCCAACGGCACCCAGCTCGCGCTGTGGGACTGCAACGGCGGCGCCAACCAGGTCCTCACCCTCAGCTCGTCGAGGCAGCTGCTGCTGTACGGCGGGACGAAGTGCCTCGACGTCGCCGGCGCCGGCACCGCCGACGGGGCGAAGGTGCAGATCTGGGACTGCAACGGCGGGACGAACCAGCAGTGGACCCTGAACGCCGACGGCACCGTGGTCGGCGCCGGATCCGGCAAGTGCCTCGACGCGACCGGCAACGCCACGGCGAACAACACCCTGCTGGAGATCTGGAGCTGCAACGGCGGCGACAACCAGAAATGGGCGCGGTCGTAAGGCACGGCTGACACCACCTCGACCCCGGCCCCGTACGCAGGGCCGGGGTCGAGCCCGCCGGAGTAGACATCGCCGCCGCTCGCGCCGCCCCGCCGCCGGCGATCACCGTGCGGTCGGCGAGACCGCAGGCGAGCCGGGCGGCCTATTCGGTGAAGGCGGTGCAGGACATGGCCCGTTCGAATCGGCGGGCGGCCAGGTCGTCGACGCGGATCAGGAACCGGCCGATGTAGACGTCGTCACCGGGATCGAACTGCACGAGCGGCACCCACTCGGCCATGACCCGGTGCAGCTCCTCCTCCAGCCGGAAGTCCTCCTGCCCCGGCGCGATGACCAGGTCGCCGGCCTCCTGCCGGGCCTCGAGGTTCTCCTCGGCCAGAGTCAGCTCCGGACCGGTGTACAGGTGCTCGGTCTGCATCTCGCCGATGACCCGGGTGTAGCCGCCGAACTTGAACTCGGCGTAGGTCCCGTCCGGCCAGAGGCGCTCGGTCAGGGCACAGAGCTCCCGGCGGTGTGGCAGGTCACGCGCCAGGTGCCGCTGGAAGTCGGACAGGCCGTCCTCACCCTCCCCGTCCTCGTCGTTGTCCAGCCAGTCGGGCCGCTCCGCATGGACGACGGCGAACAGGACGCGCTCCGGGCCGACGAACCCGCGCATCGTGCTGAACATGTGCTCCTCGTGGTCCGGCTCGTCCGCAGTCGCGGTGTCGGTGCCGGCCGGCACGTAGACGATCCGCGCGTACTCCTGCTCGTCGACGCGGTCGAAGGTCTCGTAGGCCCACTCGTGGTGCAGGAAGACCAGCAACGAGCCGTCCGGCGGCAGGGCGAGCCCGTCGGCCTTCGGCAGCGCCGCGCAGTCGAAGGACACGACGAACGGCAGCGGGCCGCCCGGGCCGGTCGGCCACTCCACGCCGACCGGCAGCCGGGGTCGCCCGCCGGCCCGGCCGACGGGGACGTCGGCGGTCTGCCCGGGCGGAATGCCCTTGGGATGCCCGACGAGCACGCCGTTGTCGCGGCGCTCGACCGCCCAGATCGCGAATCGCAGGAACCTGGCGAACGTGCTGACCTCGTCCTGCGGGATGCCCGCCTCGCTCGCTGCGCGACGGAACCGGTCGTGATGGTCCATGCCCGGTCACGATGCCATATCCATCGATGTCCCGGTTCAGCGGCGGGTGTACTCCGCGAGGTGCTCGCCGGTCACCGTCGAGCGCGCCGCGACCAGGTCGGCCGGGGTGCCCTCGAACACGATGCGGCCGCCGTCGTGGCCCGCGCCCGGGCCGAGGTCGATGATCCAGTCCGCGTGGGCCATGACGGCCTGGTGGTGCTCGATCACGATCACCGACTTGCCCGCGTCGACCAGCCGGTCCAGCAGCCCCAGCAGCTGCGCCACGTCGGCGAGGTGCAGGCCGCTGGTCGGCTCGTCGAGGACGTACACGCCGCCCTTGTCGGCCATGTGCGTGGCCAGCTTCAGCCGCTGCCGCTCCCCGCCGGAGAGCGTGGTGAGCGGCTGGCCGATGCCGAGGTAGCCCAGGCCCACATCGGCGAGCCGCTCGAGGATGGCGTGCGCGGCGGGCAGACGGGCCTCGCCGGCACCGAAGAACGCCTCGGCCTCGGTGACGGGCATCGCGAGCACCTCGCTGATGTCGTACCCGCCGAGCTTGTACTGCAGCACCGAGGCCTCGAAGCGCCTGCCCTCGCACTCCTCGCACACCGAGGACACGCCGGCCATCATGCCCAGGTCGGTGTACACGACCCCGGCGCCGTTGCAGGTCGGGCAGGCGCCCTCGGAGTTCGCGCTGAACAGGGCCGGCTTGACGCCGTTGGCCTTCGCGAACGCCTTGCGGATCGGTTCGAGCAGCCCGGTGTACGTCGCCGGGTTGCTGCGCCGGGAGCCCTTGATGGCGCCCTGGTCCACCGACACCACCCCGGCGCCGGGCGGGATCGAGCCGTGCACGAGGGAGCTCTTGCCGGAGCCGGCGACGCCGGTGATGACGGTCAGCACGCCGAGCGGGATGTCGACGTCGACGTCGCGCAGGTTGTGCGCGTTCGCGCCGCGGATCTCCAGCCTCCCGGTCGGCTTGCGGACCGTGTCCTTGAGCGCGACCCGGTCGGCGAGGTGCCGCCCGGTGGCCGTGTCGCTCCTCTTCAGCTGGGCCAGGGTGCCCTCGAAGCAGACCTGGCCGCCCGCGGTGCCGGCGCCCGGGCCGAGGTCCACGACGTGGTCGGCGATCGCGATCGTCTCCGGCTTGTGCTCGATGACGAGCACCGTGTTGCCCTTGTCGCGCAGCTGCCGCAGCAGGTCGTTCATGCGCGCGATGTCGTGCGGGTGCAGGCCGACGGTGGGCTCGTCGAAGACGTACGTCACGTCGGTGAGCGCCGAGCCGAGGTGGCGCACCAGCTTGACCCGCTGGGCCTCGCCGCCCGACAGCGTGCCGGCGGGGCGGTCCAGGGACAGGTACCCCAGGCCGATCTCCACAAAGCCGTCCAACGCGTGCCGCAGCCCTTCCAGCAGCGGCGCCACCGACGGCTCGTCGAGCTTGCGGACCCACTCGGCGAGGTCGCTGATCTGCATCGCGCACGCCTCGGCGATGTTGATGCCCGCGACCTTCGAGGAGCGGGCCGCCGCGGTCAGCCGGGTGCCCTCGCAGTCGGGGCAGGTCTGGAACGTGACCGCCCGCTCGACGAAGGCGCGGATGTGCGGCTGCATCGCCTCGACGTCCTTGGCCAGCATCGACTTCTGGATCTTCGGGATCAGGCCCTCGTAGGTCAGGTTGATCCCGTCGACCTTGATCTTCGTCGGCTCCTTGTGCAGGAAGTCGTGCAGCTCCCGTTTGTTGTACTTCTTGATCGGCTTGTCGACGTCGAAGTACCCGCAGCCGAGGAAGATCCGGCCGTACCAGCCGTCCATGCTGTACCCGGGCACCGTGATCGCGCCCTCGCTGAGCGACCGGCTCTCGTCGAACAGCTGGGTCAGGTCGAGGTCGGTGACGGACCCGCGGCCCTCGCACCGCGGGCACATCCCGCCGAGGCGCTCGAACGTGGCACGCTCCGTCTTGCGGTTGCCGCGCTCGACGGTGATGGCGCCGGTGGCCCGCACCGACGGCACGTTGAAGGAGAACGCGTTCGGCCCGCCGATGTGCGGCGTGCCGAGCCGGCTGAAGAGGATCCGCAGCATCGCGTTGGCGTCGGTCGCGGTACCGACGGTGGACCGCGGATCGGTGCCCAGGCGCTGCTGGTCGACGACGAGCGCGGTGGTCAGCCCCTCGAGCCGGTCCACCTCGGGCCGCGCGAGCGACGGCATGAAGCCCTGCACGAACGCGCTGTACGTCTCGTTGATGAGCCGCTGCGACTCCGCCGCGATCGTGCCGAACACCAGCGAGCTCTTGCCCGAGCCGGAGACGCCCGTGAACACGGTCAGCCGGCGCTTCGGCAGCTCGATGCTGACGTCCTTGAGGTTGTTCTCGCGTGCACCGTGCACGCGGATCAGGTCATGGCTGTCAGCAGCGTGCTTGCTCATGTACGTCTCCTCGTTAGGAAAGCCAGCGGCCGTCGCGCATGATCTCGCGGCCGCGCAGCTCATTCTCCTCGCGCCAGGCCTGCACGCGGCGGGGCGTGATGCGGAACCAGCGGTACGAGGCGCCGTACTCGCGCGGGTCGAACCCGCTCCGCGCGGCGAACCGGTCGCCGGTCTCCTGCGGCAACGCGTCGATGGCGAGCACCTCGACGTCGCCGTCGATCATCGACACGTCGCGGGTGAGGCCGAGCCCCACCCGCGCTTTCCGCGTCGCGATCAGGTTCCGCCCGGTCGGGCTCGCGGCCGGGGTGGCCACGAGCAGCGCCTCGCCGTCCCAGTCGAAGGACAGCGGCACCAGGTACGGCTCCCCCTCCGGCGACGCGCTGGCAACCCACACATCGACGTCCTGGGCGAGCCGCTCCTGCGTGCCGGCGAGGCGCTCCGCGCGGGACCGGGCTGCGGTCACTGGTCCTGCAGCAGACCGAGCACGTTGCCGTCGACATCGACGACGGTGGCCACGAGCCGCCCGCCGCCCACGTCGTGCGCCGCGTCCTTGACGGTGGCCCCGGCCGCGGTGACCTCGGCGATCTTCGCCGCGATGTCCGCCACGTGCCAGTAGGCGACCGGGGTCGAGTCGGTGTGGCCGCCGCGGTCCGGCACGAGGCCGATCTGCTGCCCGGCGTGCGTGTAGCCGACGTAGTACGGGGAGTCGGCCTGGGGCTCGATGCCGAGCAGCGCCGTGTAGACGGGCTTGGCCTTCTCGAGGTCGGCGACGGGGTGGAGCACTGTCTGGATGCCCATATTCTCGGTGTTCGTCATGCGGTTGAGCCTATGGGTGCCCGGAACCCCGTGCTTCTCGATTCCTGATCGAAGTCACGATCGTGCCGCTTCGGGGCGCCGGGCGGGTGGGTCAGTTCGGGTTGCGGGCCTCGTTGATGCGCAGCGCCTCTTCGAGCTGGTCTTCGAGGATGATGATCCGGCAGGCGGCCTCGACGGCGGTGCCCTGGTCGACCATTTCCCGGGCGCGGGCGGCGAGGCGGAGCTGGTAGCGGGAGTAGCGCCGGTGTCCACCGGCGGAGCGGTGGGGGGTAATCAGTTTCAGCTCGTCGAGGCGGCGCAGGAAGTCTTGCGAGGTGCCGACGATTTCCGCGGCCCGGCCCATCGTGTAGGCGGGGTAGTCCTCGTCGCCGAACATGTCATCCGGTGGGGCCATATTGCCTCCGAGTTGAGGGCCCCGGCGCAGTAGCGCCGGGGCCCCAGGTTATGGGTTGAACACCATTTACCGACACGTCCGTCGGTCTGTCGTTTCCGCTCCGCGCGCCACAGACAGCGCCGGATGCGGGGATCGCATCAGAGTGACCGAAGACCACCTTTCGTTCGATGGAAACTACGGTGTCCGACCGGCTGAACTCCCGCCGGTGCGGGCGATCCAACGGTGCGCGCCCCTCCCTTTCCTCTGATTTTCGTTGACTTGCTTCTTACCACTCTGCGTTGAACGCTAACCCGGCGCACCGAGAATGTCTAGGGTCGCCGGCACAGATTTTCTGGGTGATCCGCCCGAGCCCCGGCTCAGTCGCGGGCGGCCAGGGGACGGAGCAGGTCGACGAGGCCGCGCGCGTCCGGGGTGGCGGCGAAGAACCGGGCGTCGGCGGCCTCGACGACCTCGATCGCCCGCTGGGCCACTTCGGCGCCGCGCAGTGTGACCCGCAGCAGCTTGGCCCGGGTGTCGGAGGGGTCGACGGCCCGCTCGACGAGCCCCTTGTCCTCGAGCTTCTGCAGTACCTGCGAGGTCATCTTCACGTCCGTGCCGGCGTGGGCGGCCAGGGCGTGCTGGCGGGGCGCCTCGCCGGCCCGGTTGAGCCACCAGGCGCTGGCCAGCAGCACGAACTGCACGTGGGTGAGATCCAGCGGGTGCAGCGCGGCCGCGATGGCGCGCTGCCAGCGCAGGGTGACGTGCCACAGCAGGAAGCCGGGGCTCTCGTCGGGCTGTTTCGGCATGCTCGGATCCTCTACCCGGCGGCCGGGACGGCCTCCGCCTGGCGGCACAGCGCCGCGACGACGTCGGGGAAGTCGGCGGTGATGGCCGGGCCGAGCTCGGGGCCGACGTGGCCGGCGGCGGGGCCGGTGATCTCGGTGCGGTACACCACGCGGGTGCCGCCGGTCGGGAGCGCCTCGAGGCGGTGGACGGTCGTGACCTGGAAGTCGCCGGCGTCCATGACGTCGGTGAAGCGCTCCCCCGGTACAACCTCCGTCAGTTGCATCGAAATGGGCTCCTCGCCCGGCGGGGTCATCGTGAAGCGGGTCCCGGGCGCGAACCGCCCGTCGACGGCGATCTCGGCGACCCCGGCGTTCCAGGCCGGCCAGGACGGCACGTCGGCCCAGACGGCCCAGACGGCGGCGGGTTTGGCGGTGCTGTCGGCGGCGTACTCGTACTCCCACATGGCAATCTCCCTCGTTTGTCTGTGCAGAGACTATCTGTGCGCAGACTAAGTTGCAACCTATTGAACCGATCGGAAATACCTACTACGGTCACCACGTGTTCTCATCGAAGCCTCTGACTCGCCGGGCCGTGCTCGCGACCGCCGCCGGCGCGGGCGCGGCCACCGTGCTGATCCCGTCCGCGGCCCGCGCATCCGTGCCGCGGATCGACACCCTGCTGGAGTGGTACGACCGCACCGCCACCACCGTCGGGGTCATCACCGGGCCCCAGCAGGTGACGAACAGCCGCACGTGGGCCGTCGCCTGGATCGCCGCCGGGCGCGCGGTGGCCGCCGTGCGCCCGGGCGCCGACGCGGAACTGGCGCTGGCGGCCGCGGTACACGAAACGCTCATCACCACCAACCCGGCCGCCGCGCCGGCGCTCGACGAGGCCCTCGCCGCCACCCTGGCCCGGCTCGGCGTGCGCCACCCGGACCGGGCCGTCGCCGCCGGCGTCGACGCCGCCCGCGCGGTGCTCGCCGAACGGGCCGGCGACGGGCTCGACCTCGCCTCGGTCAACCGGCCGTTCACGCCGCCGGCGGCCGCGCCCGGCGTGTGGCAGCCGACGCCGCCCGCCTTCGCCGGGGCCGTACAGTCCGGGCAGGGCGACGGGCGGCCGTTCCTGGTGCGCAGCGTCGACCCGCTGCAGCCCGGGCCCCCGCCGGCCCTCGGCAGCGCCGTCTACCTGCGCGACCTCGCCGAGTCGCGGGCGGTCGGGGCGGTGGACAGCACCGTACGCACCCCGCAGCAGACCGCGGTGGCCCGGTTCTGGTCGCAGACCTCGCTCAACGGCTTCACCGGCGCGCTGCGCACGACCGTCGCGCCGCACGGCTCGCACGCCGCGGACCGCCGCCCGCTCGCCCAGCGGGTCGCGCTCGTCGCCCTGTTCCACGCGGCGACGATCGACGCGCAGATCACGACGTACAAGGCGAAGTACCGCCACCTGTTCTGGCGCCCGGTCACCGCGATCCGGACCGGTTCCGTCGCGCCCGACCCGGCGTGGACGCCGTTCCTCGCCACGCCCGCACATCCGGAGTACCCGTCGGGGCACACCACCTACGCGGGCGCGGCCCAGGCGGTACTGGAGTCGCTCGCCGGGCCGCCGCGGGCCCCGTTCACGCTGACGAGCGCGGTGGCGACGGATGTGACGCTGACGTACCGGCGCTGGTCGGAGCTGACGCAGGACAACATCGACGCGCGCGTCTGGGAGGGCGTGCACTTCCGCAACACCGACGAGACGGGCGCGGCCGTGGGTCGCCGGGCGGCCCTGGCCGCACTCGCCCGCTGGCACGGCCGTCCGCTGTAGCACCACCGGTTGCGCGGCGGCATCACCCGTTGGCGACGGCGTTCAGGGCGGGCCGCGCCAGGCGCTCCCGGATGTCGTCGGCGCCGGGGTGGCCCGAGGCCTCGAGGATGGTCAGGGCCCCGCGCCAGGCGTCCACGGACCGGGCCGGGTCGCCCGCCGCGTGGTGCAGGTCGCCGATGTGGGTGAGGGTGTCGGCCTCGGAGAAGCGGTCGCCGATCTCGCGGAACAGGGCCAGCGCGCGGCCGTAGTGGTGGCCGGCCTCGTCCGGGCGGCCCAGGCGGTGCAGGACGTAGCCGATGCTGTCCATGGCCGAGGCCTGGCCGTGGCGGTTGCCGGTACGGCGGTGCAGCTCGAGCGCCTCGCCGCAGGCGGTCAGGGCGGCCTCGAGGCGGCCGAGCTGGGCGTGGGACCAGCCGATGCCGTTGAGGGCGCTGGCCTGGCCGGCCTCGTCGCCGGCGCGGCGGTACAAGTCCAGGGCCCTCAGGTCGTGGTCCATCGCCTCCGGCTGGCGGCCCAGCATCTCCAGGCTGAAGGCCATGCCGCGGTGCAGGTAGGCCTGGCCGGCCCCGTCGCCGAGCTCGGCGAACAGCTCCCGGGCGCGGTCCAGGTGCGGCAGGGCGCGCTCGTGGCGGCCCCGGCGGCCGTGGGCGCGGCCCAGGCCGGCGTGGCTGTGCGCCTCGGCGAGCACGTCGCCGGTGCGGCGGGCCGCACGCCAGCCGTCGCGCTGCACGGCGAGCAGGTCGTGCCAGTGGCCGTGGTGGTCGAGGAAGTCGGCCAGGCACCAGGCCAGGCGCCAGGCGTGACCCCAGCACCCGGCGTCCACGGCCAGGCGTACCGCGGCGAGCAGCATCTGGCGCTCGGCGGCGAACCAGGCCGCGGCCGCTTCGCGGTCGGCGAACGTCCGGGCGACGACGCCGGCGGCGGGCCGGGGCGGGTCGATCGGGCGGCGGTGCGGGCGGAAGCCCACGGCCGCGGCGTGGGCGGTGGCCAGGTAGTGGTCGAGGAGGCGGACGACGGCGGCGCGCCGCTCCTCGTCCGGCTCGTGGGCCCGGGCCAGCTCGGTGGAGTACACCCGCAGCAGGTCGTGCATTGCCCAGCGACCCGGCCCGCCGGGGGTGACGAGGTGCGCGCGGGCCAGGTCGGCCAGCGTCCGGCGGACCTCGCGCGGCGGGCGGGCGGCCAGGCTGACGGCGGCGTCGAGCGACACGTCGGGGCCGGGGTGCAGGCCCAGGAGCCGGAACAGCCGTGCGGCCGGCTCGCCGAGCGTGCGGTACGACCAGGAGAAGACCGCGCGGACGTCGGTGTCCGCGGCGCCGATGTCGAACGGGTCGAGGCCCGCCTGGGCGTCGCACAGCTCGTCGGCGAGGCTGCCCAGCGCGCGGCCGGGGCGGGTGCCGACGCGGGCCGCGACCACCGCGAGGGCGAGCGGCAGCCCGGCGCAGCGGGCCACGATGACGTCGGCCGCGCGCGGCTCGGCGGCGACGCGGGACGCCCCGACCCGGCCGGTGAAGAGCACGCCCGCCTCGCCGCTGGGCATGACGTCGAGGCGGAGCCGCTGGGCGCCGTCCTTCACGGCCAGGCTCAGCAACTGGTTGCGGCTGGTCACCACGACCATGCTGCGGGGTGAGCCGGGCAGCAGCGGCCGGACCTGTTCGGCGTCGCGGGCGTTGTCGAGCACGAGGAGCATCCGGCGCTCGGCCATGATGCTGCGGTACAGCCCGATCTGGCCCTCCAGCGCCGAGGGCAGCCGGGCCGCCGGGACCCGCAGCGCCTCGAGCAGGCGGCGCACCGCCTTGTCCGCCCCGACGGCGGCCGCGGCCGGGGCGAAGCCGCCCAGGTCGAGGTAGAGCTGGCCGTCGTCGAAGCGCTCGGCGACCCGGTGGGCCCAGTGCACGGCGAGGGTGGTCTTGCCGACCCCGGCCGTGCCCTCCAGGACCGCGATCCGCGGGGTCGCGCCGCCGGCCGCCAGCGCCGCGTCGAGCCGGCGCAGGGCCTCGGCGCGCCCGACGAACGCGGCGATGTCCCGTGGCAGCTCCCGCGGCACGAGACGGCCGGTCCGCGGCTCCGGGGCGCTCTGTGGGACGCCGGGCACCAGGCGGCCGGTCCGCGCGGGCTCCGGGCGGCCCTGCAGAATGCCGCGCTCCGGGGCGCCCTGCAGAATGCCGTCGCGCACGGTGGTGACCTCCGCGCCGGGGTCGACGCCGAGCTCGTCGGCGAGCGCGCGGCGCAACCGGTCGAAGGCGAGCAGCGCCTCGCCGGGGCGGCCGGCCAGGCGCAGCGCGGTCATGAGCCGGGCCGCGACCCGCTCGTCCCACGGGTGGCGCTCGGCCAGCTCGGCGAACTCGGCGATCGCCGCCGCCGCCCGGCCCAGCCGCAGCTGCAGCTCGGCCCGGCGGACCCGGGTGTCGGTGCGCCGCTTCTCCAGCCGCTGGGCCGCGCTGAACAGTCCCGAGTCGGTCAGCCCGTCCAGCGCCGGTCCCCGCCACAGCGCCAGGGCCTCATCGAGGGCCCGCACGGCCGGCGCGTCGGCCCCGGCACCGGCGTACCGCTCGGCCTCGGCCAGCAGCCGGTCGAACCGGTCCAGATCCAGCTCGACCCGGGCGGCCGGCAGCAGGTAGCCGCTGCCGCGGGTGCTGATGACGTCGGCGAAGCCGTGGCCGGCGAAGGTCTTGCGCAGCCCGACCATCCGGTTGCGGATCTGGACCCGGGCGGTCCGCGGGGGCGTGTCGCCCCACACGGTGTCGATCAGCAGATCGACCGGCAGCACCCGGTCGCGCTGCAACAGCAGAGCCGCCAGCAGTACCCGCGTATGCCGCCCGGCCACCGTGACGGGCTCGTCGCCGGCCGTCACCGCCAGCGGTCCGAGCAGCCCGATTGCCGGTGCAACCGCCATCGCCGACCTCGCGCCCCCCGCCGATACATCGACCTGTGACGAACCTATACCCAGCCCGTGCGGGACGGTGCCAGGCTCCCGCCGACAGGTTGACGTCGACGTTCGTCGTCGTTCGGATACGGTCACAACTGCCACGGGGGCAGCATGCTGGAGTACCGCATTCTCGGCCCGGTCGAAGTCGTCACGGACGCGGGCCCGATCCCACTCGGCGGCTCGAAACCGCGCCTGCTGCTGGGCGCGCTGCTGGCCGAGCGCGGCCGGACGGTACCGCCGGACCGGCTCGTCGACGCCGTGTGGAGCGAGGCGCCGCCGCCGACCGCGCGGGCCCTCGTCCAGACCTACGTCTCCCAGCTGCGCCGGGCGCTGCGCCCGCACGGCGCCGAGCCGGCGATCGTGACCACCGCCGCCGGGTACCGGGTCCAGCCGCCGGACGGCGCCCTGGACCACGAGGCGTTCACCCGGCTCGCGCGGGCCGGCCGGCAGGCGATGGCCGAGGAGCGCCCGGCCGAGGCGGTCGACGCGTTCGACCGCGCGCTGGGGCTGTGGCGGGGGGCGGCGTTCGGCGGTACCGACAACCGGTACTTCCACGGCACCGTCGCCTACCTCGACGAACTGCGCCTGGACGTGCTGGAGGAGCGCGGCAGCGCGGCGCTGGCGACCGGGCGGCTCGACGACCTGGCCGGCGAGTTGGTGCCGCTCGTCGCCCGCTATCCGGCCCGGGAGCGGTTCCTGGCCCAGCTCATGACGGTGCTGTACCGGCTGGGGCGGCGCGCCGACGCGCTCGCCGCGTTCCTGGCCGGGCGCGCGGTCCTGCTCGACGAGCTGGGCATCGAGCCCGGCGCCATGCTGGCCGCGACGCACCTGGCGATCCTGCGCGACGACGCCGGCGTACTCGGATCGCTCCGGCCTGTTCGCGGCCGGTCCCTCCCGGCCCAGCCGCCCGCGGTTCCGGCCGGGTCCGGTCGCGGCCGGTCCCGCCCGGCCCAACTGCCCGCGGTTCCGGCCGGGTCCGGTCGCCGCCCTGATGCGCCGGCCCGGGCCCGCCCCGTCCAGCTGCCCGCGGTTCCCGCCGACTTCACCGGCCGGGACCGCGAGCTCGAGGCGATCGTCGCCGGGCTGACCGCGGCACGTCCGGTCCCGGCGGTGCCGATCCACGTCGTCACGGGCGCGGTCGGCAGCGGCAAGACGACCCTGGCCAACCGGGCCGCGCACGCGGTGGCCGCGCACTACCCCGACGGCCAGCTGCACGTCGAACTGCGCGGCGGCACCGACGCGCCCGCCGACCCGGCCGACGTGCTCTCGCGCCTGCTGCGCGCGCTCGGCGACGACCCGTCCGACGCCGGCTCGGACCCGGCCGTGCGGCTGCGGGAGCGGCTCGCCGGCCGGCGCCTGCTGCTGGTCCTCGACGACGCCCGCGACAACGACCAGCTCGCGCCCCTGCTGCCCGGCGCGCCGACGTGCGCGGTGCTCATCACCTCGCGGTACCGCCGGGTCGGCCCGCCCGGCGCCGGCCGCACCGAGATCGGCGCGTTCGACCCCGACACGTCCCGGCTGTTCCTGGAGCGCATCGTGGGCGCCGAGCGGCTGAGCGCCGAGCCGGAGGCGGCGGCCGCCATCGTCGCGGCGTGCGGCGGGCTGCCGCTGGCCCTGCGACCGGCCGGCGAGCGCCTCGCCGCCCACCCGGGCTGGCCCCTGGCCGCACTGGCCGGGCGGCTGGCCGACTCAAACCGGCGCCTGCACGAGCTGGCCGGGCGACCGGCCGACGGCAACCGGCGCTTGGACGAGCTGGCCGGGCGACCGGCCGACGGCAACCGGCGCTTGGACGAGCCGACCGACGACGGCCGACGCGAGCCGCCCGACGGTGACCGACGCCTGGGCGAGCCGGCCGACGAAGACCAGCGCCTGGACGAGCCGGCCGGTGGCGGCCCGGACGTCCGGGCGGCCTTGCAGCGGGCCTATCGGACCCTGGACCGCGACGCCCGCCGCGCCCTGGGCCGCCTGGCCACCCTGGGCCGGCCGGACGTGCCGTCATGGGCGCTCGCGCCGCTGCTCGGCGTGCCGGCGCGGGCCGCCGAGGAGATCGTGGCCCGGCTCGTCGACGCCCACCTGCTCGACCTCGCCGGCCACGACCCGGCCGGGCGGCCACGCTTCGGCATGCACGAGCTGACGCGGCTGTTCGCGGCCGAACGGTACCGGGCCGAGACCGCCCAGAGCCGGCCCGTCGCGCGCTACAGCCGGGCTACAGCCCGAATGCAGTGACGCTTGCCAATGTCGAAGCAGTATCTTTCCATCGACAAGGAGCAGACCTTGGCTCTCCGCCGCACCACGCTGCGGGCGCTCGCCGCCGCCGCGTCCGCCCTGGCGATCCTCGCGGTCGCCCATCCCGCGCAGGCGGCCCCGGCCGCCGACCGCCGGATCACCTTCAACGGGACGTCGGTCACCGTGCCGGCGACCTGGTCCGTCGTCGACCTCGCCGCGAAACCGGGCACGTGCGTCCGGTTCGACGTGCACGCCGTGTACCTCGGCACGCCGCCGACCGACCAGAGCTGCCCGTCGCACGTCTTCGGCCGCACCGAGGCGGTCCTGCTCGAGCCGGTCGTGGCGGCCACGCCGGCCGACGGGGAGACCCCGGGCCAGTTCGACCGGGTCGCCGGCTCGGTCCACGTCCAGGCCACCTTCGGCCCCGACCGCGCCGCGGCCGCCGGCATCATGGCGAGCGTCTCGACCAGCGGCGCCGCCAAGGCCCTCGACCCGCGCACGTCGGCGCCGTCCCTGGCCGCGGTGCCGATCAGCGCGACGAACTACTCCGGCAAGGGCTTCGACCCGTGCACGGCGCCGAGCTCGTCGACGATGAACGCGTGGAAGGCCTCGCCGTACCGGGCGCTGGGCGTCTACATCGGCGGCGAGAACCGCAGCTGCTCGCAGCCGAACCTGACCGCCTCCTACGTGACGGCCCAGGTCGCGGCCGGCTGGCATTTCTTCCTGTTGTACGTCGGGAAGCAGGCCCCCGCCACAACGTGCGGCGGCTGCAGTCACATCACCTCACCCGCCGCCGACGGCAAAGCCGAGGCCGACGACGCCGCGGCCAAGGCGGCGGCGCTCGGCTTCGCGAAGAACAGCCCGATCATCTTCGACATGGAGCAGTACGGCTCGAGCTCCACGACGACCGTCATGGTCTTCATGGACGCCTGGACCAAGGAGCTGCACGCCAAGGGCTACAGCTCGGGCATGTACAGCAGCGTCTCGTCCGGCATCTCGGACCTCGTCGACCACTACAACGACTACGAGATGCCCGACATCATCGACTTCGCGCACTGGGGCACCGCGGCCAACACGTCCGACCCGGCCATCCCGAGCACCATGTGGTCCGACCACCAGCGCATCCACCAGTACACGGGCGGCCACGACGAAACCTACGGCGGCGTGACCATCAACATCGACAGTGACTACCTGGACGTCAACCTGGCCGCGCCGACCGAGCCGGTCCAGGTGCAGCCGGGCCGGCAGTTGGCGGATCTCAACGGTGACGGTCTGCCGGAGCTGATCGGTCGGAAGGCTGATGGGGGTTTGTACGCGTATCCGCACAAGGTGGGTGTGGCGTCGGTGGTGGGGACGGCGTGGGA